>JAXGVG010000001.1:0-36257 GCA_040773965.1 Alphaproteobacteria bacterium
TGGACGGATTTTTCCGGCGCGATCGGCGAAACGAAGGATTTGAAGGTTTCGGACGTTATCGACGCGCTGGACGAGGCTTTAGGTCCGCATTTCTTCCCGCCGCGCGAGGACGGCACCGATCCCCGCCTTTGCGCGCTTTGCGGCAAGGGCCGGATGGGATTGAAGCTTGGCAAGTACGGCGCGTTTCTCGGCTGCTCGAATTATCCCACGTGCCGGAATACGCAGCCGCTTGCGGTGAACGGAAACGGCGACGGGAACGGAAACGGCCAGGCGATGGCGCCGCGCAACCTTGGCCTCGATCCGGCGACGAAATTGCCGGTGACGGCGCGTATCGGCCCCTATGGCGCTTATGTTCAGCTTGGCCCTGCCCCGTCGGCGGAAAAACCCGTTGAAGAAGAAGGCGCGAAGAAAAAGAAAGGCAAAAAGAAAAAGGACGATACGCCAAAGCCGAAGCGCGTCTCGCTGCCCAAAGGACTTGATCCGAACCTGATTGACCTTGAGACGGCGTTGAAGCTGCTCAACCTGCCGCGCGAAGTCGGAAAGCATCCCGAGTCCGGCGATATGATCACGGCGAGCATCGGGCGTTATGGCTCCTATATCAAGATGGGATCGCGTTACAAGAACCTCGCGGAGGGCGACGACGTTTTGAACATCGGCCTCAACCGCGCGGTTGTTTTGCTGGCGGAACCCGACAAAGGCCGTTTTGGCCGTGGTGGCGCGAAGCCCGGCAAGGCGCTCGGCGAACATCCCGGCGACGGCAAATCCGTGACTCTTAATAGCGGGCGTTTCGGCCCTTACGTGAAGTGGGGCAAGGTGATGGCTACGGTGACGAAGGCCTATGATCCGGAGAATCTTACGATGGATCAGGCCGTTGAAATTCTGGCGGCGAAAGTGGCCAAGGGGCCGAGCGCGAAGGGCAAGGCGAAGGGTAAAAAGGCAAAGAAGTAAGGTTAACGCCAGATTTGAAAGAGTGCAGTCTTGAGCGGCGTTCGATTTTGTGTTTTTCTAAGAACAATTATTAAAGGAGGATAAGCATGTCTGCATTTGAATGGGATTTTTTGCATGAAGTCGATTTTCCGAAACAGGTCGTTTCGTTGACCGAGGAGGAAAAGACACAGCTTGAAGCCGAGCGATCCATTCTTTCGAATGAATATATACATAAACAGTCCTTAAAATGGGGCGCCATAAACAGCGCCGGCGCGGCGGCGGTTTCCTCATTGGCCGTGCCTCTTTTGTTCGTTGCGTCCGCTCCCCTTGGTTTGATCGGCGCCGTAGGCGCGGGATGTATGGTTTGGCGTTTCGGGAAAAGCGGTTATGACGAAGCCCGGCGGATTTTGTTTGAGGTAAAAGCGGCGGTCGTTGAGGCGCTGGAAAGCGGTTCCCGGCCCCTTGAAATGCCCGGGGTATTCCCGAGACTTTCCAATGACGAAAGGAAACGCCGCTTTATAGTCAATATGCCGGGGTTTGCCTAAATCAGCCCGGCTGCGGTTTGCCGGTTGCCTGAACGAAGCGGCGCAGGCGCGTCGGATACACAGGTCTTGCCTAAGGTCTTGCGACTGATGGTATAAGGAATATGTGAAAAGGTTATCCGTTCATCCCATGCGCCGGTGTGGCGCGCCTGCCGTTATCAAGATGATACGGGCGCTGGCGGCGCATCACGGCGACGAGGCTATCATAACGGCAAAGCGTCTCGTTCAGCTTTGCATTGGTCCGCGCAAACGCGCGCGGTTGTGGGTGGCTTTCGACGGCGGAATGGCTGCCGGTTTTATTCTGGCGTACGATACAATTAATTTTGTGCGGAACAAGGCAAGCTGCCGCATTGACCTGCTTTACGTCGAGAAAAAATCACGGCGGAAGGGCGTGGCGCGGGCGTTGATAGCGGCGGTGGCCGGGGATGCCTTGTCTCGAGGCGTCAAGCGTCTTTCCGTCGATGCGGCGGCGGGGAACAAGATTTCAAATCTTTTTTACCGGCGCTCGGGTTTCATGAAGCGTAAAGACCTCTCGGTGAAGTATAGCGCCGAGGGCGCGGTCTTCCGGCGTCTGGCCAAGGTGAGAAAGAAAGGCCCGGCATATGACAGACAAAAATGAAGCCATGCCTGCCGCAGCAGGGCCGGTTTATTTTTTTACCGCCTCGACAACCAAGCTCATCGTCATGACGGTTTGCACGCTTGGCGTTTACGAACTGTACTGGTTTTACCGGAACTGGATATTGATACGACAAAGAACCGGGCGGAGCCTGTCGCCTTTCTGGCGCGCGACGTTCGCGCCCTTCTGGGGGTATGCCCTGTTCAGGGACATCAAAAAGGTCGCCGACGAAAACGGGATCGAGAACAACGTGTGGCCGGTTGTTCACGGGCTTGCTTTTCTTGCGCTTATGATGTTGGGGTTTGTACCGGCTTATTCCTATCTTTGTTTTCTGGCCGTTCTTGCGCTTATTCCGGCCAATCAGGCCGCCGTGGCCGTCAACGAACAGCTTGTGCGCGGCTTTCAGCAAAATGACAGGTTTACCACAGGAAACTGGATCGTTATGACCTTAGGGGTATTGACCATCGGCCTATGCGTTATCAGCTATATTATCGTGAAGCCGCTTTTGGATCAGATGGCCACAATAAGATTTGACCCCAGCATGGCCCCGCCGGGGTATCAGTTTTAAACGAGCATTATCCCAATCTGGAGTTTGTGTGAAACACAAGCCAAAACATAAAGATAATAAAAACAAAAAGCACAAACGCCGCTTTCGTGAGCACTTTGAAAAGCGCTTTGCCAAGCCGAAAGAGTCCGCTGAGAAAGCCAAGGTAGCGCATCCGCCACCCACGCATGTTGTGGGCGTGATCGTGAAAAAAAGTTATGGCTGGGGTTTGTTGCCCACCGATCGGCGCGACAAAAACACCTATATCATTCGCGTTCCCGCCAAGGCCGAGCAAAAGGCGGGGGAACTTGTGGCGGCGGAGGTTTTGCCGGGCACCAAACAGGGGCGGCAGGAAATACGCATTACGCATCATCTCGGCAATCCGGACGATGCGCGGAACGTCAGCCTGATTGCCATTCATGCGAACGAAATTCCGGACCGTTTCAGCGACGCGGCGTTGCGAGAAGCCGAAGCGGCGAAGCCGGTGATTTTAGAGGGAAGCAATCGTCAAAGTGGCGTGGGCGAGAAGCTAGGCAAAGAGAACCCCTCACCTGCAAAAACCAAGGACTTGCCTGCGCAAGCCCAGGTTTTTGCTTCCTCTCCCGCAAGGGGAGAGGGATTCTTTAAACGTACGGATTTGCGCAACATTCCGTTCGTAACCATCGACGGGCCGGACGCGCGCGATTTCGATGATGCCGTATTCGTCGAGCCGGACAAAAGCGGCGGCTGGCATTTGATCGTGGCGATTGCCGATGTGGCGCATTATGTGAAAACGGGAAGCGCGCTGGACAAAACGGCTTATGAGCGCGGGAACTCGACGTATTTTCCGGATCGCGTCGTGCCGATGCTGCCGGAGGCGTTGAGCAACGAACTGTGTTCGCTCAAACCGCACGTCGACCGCGCGTGCATGGCGGCGCATCTGTGGCTCGACAAAGCGGGCGAGTTGACGCGCTGGCAATTCGTGCGCGGCGTGATGAAGTCCCGTGCTCGCCTCACCTATGAACAGGTTCAAGCCGCGATGGACGGCAAGCCTGACAAAACGACAGGGCCGTTGCTGGAGACTATCATCAAGCCGCTTTACGGCGCTTATAAGTGTTTGATCCAGGCGCGGTTGAAACGCGGGACGCTGGAGCTTGAATTGCCCGAGCGCAAGGTGGAGCTTGGCAAGGACGGATTCGTCAAAGCCATCAAGGTGCGCGAGCGTTTGGAGAGTCATAAACTCATTGAAGAGTTCATGATCGCGGCGAATGTCGCGGCGGCGGCACAGTTGGAGGGTACGGGCGGCGTTTGCCTCTATCGCATTCACGACAAGCCGAACGAGATGAAGCTGACGGCGCTGCGCGATTTTCTGAATAGCCTCGGCATCAGCCTCGTTCCGGCGAAGCAACTGCATTCGCGTATGCTGACGCAGATTTTGACCAAGGCGGCAAACGGACCGCATGCGCAGGTTGTCAACGAGGTCATGCTGCGTTCTCAGGCGCAGGCGATTTACAGCCCGGACAACATCGGACACTTCGGTCTGGCACTGGCGAAGTATGCGCATTTCACGTCGCCGATACGGCGTTATGCCGATCTGGTTGTGCATCGCGGACTTATTCGCGCCTGTAAACTAGGGGTAGATGGGTTGACGGATAATGAAATTGCACGGCTGGAGGCGATTGGCGAACACATCTCCATGACCGAGCGCCGTTCTGCCATGGCCGAGCGCGAAGCCATCGACCGCTTTACGACGCTATTTCTCGCGGACAAGGTAGGCGCGGTATTCCCCGCGCATATCAGCGGCGTCGCGCGGTTCGGCATGTTCGTTCAACTGGATGAAACGGGCGCGGATGGGATCGTTCCGTTCAACGCCCTGCCCCGCGATTTTTATAACTTCGATGAGAAGCGGCAGGCGCTTGTCGGCCAGCGCAGCAAGCGCACCTATCAACTGGCTATGCCCGTGAAGGTAAAGCTCGAAAAAGCCGACCGCCTCACCGGCAGCATGAGCTTTTCGATTGTGGAAGATAATATAAGGCGGCCAACCCAGAAATCAGGCCGTTAATGCTTTCTCTCTATGCTGGACAACGCGAATAATTCTTTTTGGCGCTTTCGGGCTGCCCGCATAGATACGGGCTTTTGCACGCGCATTCCTGCATTTGAATTCGTCTTCCGGCTTTAACAATCTTTCAAGCAGCTCTTCGGCGGCGTCATTGGCCGACGTGGATACTGTTTCCAAATGACGGCTGCCCGTCAGCCCGGCGCGTATTTGAATCCCTTTAACCTCTACTTTATCGCATTTGCCGCATTTGCATGTCATCGGAGTCGAAATAACGCGCGCATCCGGGTTTATATCGCACGCCAGCTTTTGCAGAGTCGAGTAAGTGCCAAACTCCTTTTGTCTTTTTCTATAGTCGTCGGCATACAATACTTCTTCTTTTACGGCGTTGGCCCCGGCTGTTTTATTCATAATAATTCTCCTTTTAAAAAGAGTTATCGCGCACGGAACGAGCTTACAATAGTCGCTCCCGGGATAAAAGATATTTTGACGGGCCTTGTTTTCAGGGTTCCCGCTTCGGCGGTTCGGCTTTCGACACGAAACAGGCCCTTTTCGGCCTACCGGGCGCGGCGACGATCAGGTTGGCTTTGAGGGTGCTTTGGCCCATCTTCTGGGGAAGGTCGAGAAAGCGGCGCAGCAAAACGATGACCGCGCAGCATTTGCTGGAACACCGGCCCGTTAAAGGTTCCCATTTTGTGCCGTTCCAGATTTTGACTTCCGGAAGTTGAGCAACGAAGGCCGTGTTGTTGACGTTGCATTCAAGAACCGAGCCGCCGGAAATGTCTTCACCGTTTTTTTCCTCGAACTCGGAAAGCGCGTCCGTTCCGAGCGCTTTTATCAAGGCGGCGACGGCCTGACGAGCTCCGTGATCCATTTCCTTTCCGGCCAGCCTCAGCGCCAGTTCCCGGTAATGTTTTGCGTAAAGTGTTTGTACTGCCATTGTATAAGCTCTGTATTCGAACGAAGTGAGCTTATTATTACTTTGTGTCATTAAAGTGAATAAAATAAATAAACTTTTTTATAATATGGTTAAATAAGATTTATTCGTGAAAGCGTTCATCGTTTGACTTTTCTTTCGCTATAATGATACTTATCAATACCTTTCTTATCCTGAGAGATTTTCCCATGTCCTGGAACGACGACGATGGCCCCTGGGGGCCTTCCGGCAAGAAAAGCGCCGATGGCGGCCCGTCCAAGCCCGAAACCCCGTGGACCCGCAAGACCAAGGGGTCCGGCGGTCCCAATCCGGAATTGCCGCCGCCTCCCGACTGGGAGGCCATGGCCCGGAAAGCGCGGGAGTTGCTCGGGCCTTTCAAGCCAAAGGGACATGCCCAAGCCTTCATGCTCGCGCTTGGCGCATTTTTCATTCTTTGGCTGCTCAGCGGGTTTTATATGGTCGCCACGGACCAACTCGGCGTCGTCATGCGTTTTGGCGCCTTCAATCGCACCGAAATGCCGGGTTTGCGCTATCACATGCCCGCGCCGATTGAGGAAGTCTTTCTGCCCGTCGTGACCTCGCAGAACGAGATCCAGATCGGTTTTCGCCGTACGGGCCGCGGCGCGAACGAAGCGCGAAGCATCCCCCAGGAAAGCATGATGTTGACGCAGGACGAGAACGTCATCGACGTTCAGTTCACGGTTTTCTGGCGCGTGGGAGACGTTCAGAGGTTCCTTTTCGAAATTCGCGATCCGGTTGACACCGTCAAGATGGCGGCCGAAAGCGTGATGCGCGAAGTCATTGGCCAAAACAAGCTGCAGTTCGCCCTTACCGAAGGACGCAGCCAGATCGCCGACGACGCCCGTACGCGCTTGCAAGCGTTGCTGGACGAATATCGGGCGGGAGTTCTTATATCGCAGATCAATCTGCAAACGGTTTCGGCGCCCGATGAGGTCAAGGCGGCGTTTCAGGACGTCGTGAACGCGCGGCTCGATCAGGAGCGTTTCCAGAACCAGGCGGCGGCGCATGTCAACAAGGTCATCCCCGAAGCCAAAGGTCAGGCCGCCCAGATTCTTCAGCAGGCCATGGCCTACCGCGACCAGAAAATCGCCATCGCGACCGGCGAAGCCTCGCGATTCAGACAGGTCCTGGCCGCCTACAACACGGCGCGGGATGTGACGGCCAAAAGGCTTTATTTGGAAACGATGGAATCGATCCTCGGCAACGCGAGCAAGGTAATCGTCGAAAAAGGATCGGGATCGGGGATCGTTCCCTATTTTCCGCTGCGCGACCTTACGCGCGAGAAGGATAACGGAGGCGCACCATGAATCAGCGTTTGTTGCTTTGGATCGGCGGCGTTCTTTTGGCGGTTCTGACGGTTCTGGATTCCTATTTCGTCGTCATGCAGACGGAACAGGCAATACTTTTGCAATTCCGCGAAGTCGTCAAAACCATCGACAAGCCGGGACTCCACTTCAAAATTCCATTCATTCAAAGCGTCGAGTATTTCGAAAACCGGGTACTGGCCGTCGACGCGCCGAGCCAGGAAATCATACTGGCCGAGCAAAAGCCTCTTGAGGTGGATGCCTTCACGCGCTACCGCATCACGAATCCGCTTTTGTTCTTTCAACGCTTAAGGGACGAACGCATCGCGCATTCGCGTCTTAGCAGTCTGCTAAACGCGTCGATTCGAAGCGTGCTCGGCACAGTGAAGGCGGCGACCCTTCTCTCGACCGAGCGCGTCGCCGTCATGGGAAAGATCAAGGGTATGATGAACGACGAGGTCAAGGACTTCGGAATCGAGATTGTCGATGTGCGCATTCGCCGCACGGACCTGCCCCAGAAAACGAGCGATGCCGTTTTTTCCCGCATGCGTTCGCAGCGTGAGCAGGAAGCGGCCCAAATTCGCGCTACCGGCAAACAGGAAGCCTTGCAGACGACCTCCGAGGCCGACAAACAGGCCGTTGTGATCGTGGCTGAAGCGCAGGGACAGGCCGAGAAGCTGAAAGGCGAAGGCGACCGCAAGGCGTTGGAAATCATGGCCGAGGCGACAAGCAAGGATCCGCAGTTCTTCGCCTTGTGGCGTTCGCTCGCGGCGTACCGCGAGGCCTTGAAACAGGAGAACACCACCTATCTGTTAAGCCCCGACAGCGAGTTTTTCAGATATTTCAATAACGCGCCGGGACGGTAAGTTTTTGCAAACACCCCTTGAAGGCGGGCCGTTGCGCCTTATGTCATAAATCAGTCAAAATCTGCGACTAGGTGTTGAGTATACGATTCGAGAGTCCAACCTAAAAAGGATCATCGCTATGAAGGTCAAACGTTACCTTTTCTGGTTCTTTCTTTTCCTAATGACTTTTTCTTTCGCCTTGCCGCTTCCGGCAGTCGCCTCGCGCAGCGGCCCGGCGGGTTTTGCCGATCTTGCGGAAAAACTTTTGCCTTCAGTGGTCAATATATCGACTTCGCAAACGATAACGATGCAGGGTGACTTTCCGGATTTCCCCGATTTACAGCTGCCGCCCGGCTCGCCTTTTGAGGAATTTTTCAAGGATTTCCTGGAAAAACAGGGGCGCAACGGCAAGGAGGGCGGCAAACCCCGCAAGCATAAAACCACGTCGCTGGGGTCCGGGTTCATTGTCGATTCGTCCGGTTACATCGTGACCAACAATCACGTCATTCAGGACGCCGACGAAATTACGGTCATTCTTCAGGACGACACCAACCTTCCCGCTACGCTTGTCGGGCGCGACAAGAAAACGGATCTGGCGCTTCTTAAGGTCGAGACCAAAAAGCCGCTGTCGGCCGTGGGCTGGGGCGACAGCGACAGGATTCGCGTCGGCGACTGGATTTTGGCTATCGGCAATCCTTTCGGGCTCGGCGGCACGGTGACGACGGGCATTATTTCGGCGCGCGCGCGCGACATCAACTCAGGCCCTTATGACGATTATCTGCAAACCGACGCGCCTATCAATCGCGGCAATTCGGGCGGTCCCATGTTCAACATGGACGGCGAGGTTATCGGCGTGAACACCGCCATCTTTTCACCCTCCGGCGGGTCGATCGGCATCGGCTTCGCCATTCCCTCAACCATGGCGAAAAACGTCATCGAGCAGCTTAAGACCATAGGCCACACGCGGCGCGGGTGGCTTGGCGTGAAAATTCAGGTCGTAACGCCGGAAATTGCCGAAAGCCTCGGCATCGGCAAGCCGCGCGGCGCGCTGGTTTCCAGCGTGAACCCCGACGGACCGGCGGCCAAGGCTGCTGTCGAGCAGGGCGACGTGATTGTTACGTTCGACGGCAAGGAAGTGACGGAAATGCACCGCCTCCCCCGCATCGTGGCGGAAACCGAAGTGGACAAGACGGTGCCGATGACCGTCGTCCGGAAAGGCAAGGAACTAACCTTGAACGTCAAGGTTGGCGAGCTTGAATCGCAGGATCAGGCGGCCGACGAAGAAAGCGAGAAGGACGAAATTAAACCGTCTGTCGCCAACGCCATAAAGGTTGAAGACCTTGGCCTGAGCGTCGCGTCCCTGACGGATATGTTGCGGAAGCGCTTCGACCTTAACAAGGATTCGACCGGCGTCGTCGTTGTAAGCGTGGAAAACGGCGAACTGGCGTCCGATTACGGGATCCAGACGGGGGACGTCATCAGCGAGGCATCGCAGAAAGAGATAAAGACGGGCAAGGACCTGATCGATATTATCAGGGCCGCGAAGAAGGACGGGAAGCCGGTCCTTTTGCTCGTGGACCGGAAAGGCGATCTTCGCTTTGTCGCGGTGAGCTTTGCGAAAAAGAAGGAGAAGCCGAAGGGCAAGGATTAGCAAAACCGAATGCGTATATAAGCGCCGACAGATCGGCGTGATCGATCCGGTGGGGAATCGCTTCGCGAAGACAGGGCTTGGCGCGATAGGCGATGCCAAGCCCGCCGAATTCATTGCAGGCCTTGAGCATGGCCTCGTCGTTCGCGCCGTCGCCCACGGCGAGGATGTGATAAGGCTTAATGCCGGGTTCGAGACAGGCAAGGTCGAAGGCCTCTTTCTTGCTCATGCCGTTGCGAACGGGTTTGGCGATCCTGCCGGCAATCCTGCCCTTTTCCACTATAAGTTCGTTGGCGAAAAAGCGGTCGAATCCGAGGCGATTCGCGACAATTTCCGCAAAATAGCCGTAACCCCCGCTGACCAGCCAGCATGGCGATGACCGCTCTTTCATGGACGCGATAAGCTCGACAGCGCCCGGCGTTGGCGTGATTGTCGCGGCGGCCCGTTTGAGAAGTTCCTCCGGTTGACCGGCGAAAACTTTTGTCCGGCTTACAAGCGATTCATCGAAGGGAATTTGGCCATGCATGCCACCCGAGGTGATGGCCCGGATTTCGTCGCCGCGAGCGATCAATGCGGCCATTTCGTCGATCAGTTCCTGTTCGATGATTGTGGATTCCATATCGGCGAGAAGGAAATTTTTCTTTCGATGTTCCACGGGCTGAACAACGACATCGATGGGGCGATTGCCTGTGATGGGCCGGATAATTTCGTAAAAGCCGGTCTCCTCAATGCGTTGTGCGAAAACATCGCACGCTTTTCCGGGGCAAAGCCATTCGGCGCGAACGCCGGATAATCCCCGGCGATTGAGCGTTTGCACAAGCCCGTCGATGAAGGCGGCGTCGAGGGCCGCGTTTTTGCCCCCAATCAATGTGGCGACGCAAAGGTTTTCCGGCACTAGAGGGCCGCCTCTTCCGGCTCGTCCTTGATCCAGCCGGAAAAATCGTCGTCGCTTGCGGCAAGCGTTTCCTTGTCTTCGTTTTCGCGAGGCAGAGTCTCAAGGACCGGGCGGGCATCTAGAAGCCCGGCGGCCTTGAGTTCTTCCATACCCGGCAACTCGTCCAGCGAGGCGAGATTGAAATGGCTCAGGAATTCCGGCGTTGTCTTCCACGTCAGCGGCTGGCCAGGCGAATCCCGGCGGCGACCGGGCCTGATCCAGCCAAGCTCGAGGAGAAGGTCGATAGTGCCCCGGCTCGTTTCCACGCCGCGGATGCTTTCGATTTCAGGGCGCGTGACCGGCTGGTGGTAGGCGATAATCGCCAGAACCTCGGCGGCGGCGCGCGGCAGTTTGCGGCGCGGATGCTTGGTGATTTTCAACCGGTCCGCGAGATCCGGCGCAGAGCGAAAACTCCATGTGCCGTCGATTGTGACAAGATTAACGCCGCGTTCCGTGTATTGCTCTTTCAGAAGATCGAGAAGCGCCATTACTTCCACGTCTTTACCGACCTGGTTCTGGAGCATGTCCAACGAAACGGGTTCGCCGCTAGCAAACAATACCGCTTCAAGAAGCCGCAGGTTTTCTTGTGTTTCGGGAGAAATTTTATTTTTGCTCATGTTTCATCGCTCATAAACTCGGTTTTATCACGGCGGCGCAGGTAAATCGGGGCAAAAGTGCCGTCTTGGCGTAGTTCCAACTCGCCGGCTTTGACCATCTCCAACGTGGCGGCGAATGTCGAGGCGATGGCGGATCGCGCTTCAACGCCGTCTCCTAGTTCATCCGGCAAAAAGCTCAGCAATGTGCCCCATTCCGGCATCACGCCCAAAAGGCGGCGTAAGCGCATGAGGCTTTCCTCCATGCTGTAAAGCCTTGTCGGGGCTATGTTAAACCGCTCCGGTTTCCGGCGACGTGCTGGAGCGCCTAGGGCTGTCAGAAGGTCGAAGAGCGGCAGGAAATAGATGGGTTTTTCTTCGACATTCACCTCTTCCGGGATGCCGCGCAGGAAGATGTCGACGCCAAGTTGCGGCAAAGACTGGATATCTTGGGCCGCTTTTCGCATAGATTCCAAGCGTTTAAGCTGGAACTTCAAGGCTTCAGCCATATCGGCCGGGTTGGGCTCTTCCGAGGGCAGCTCAGGCAGCAAAAGACGGGATTTCAGGTACGCGAGCCATGCCGCCATAACAAGGTAGTCGGCGGCTATTTCGAGCTGTAGTTGCCGCGCTTTGGCTATGTAGGCAAGGTATTGCTCGGCCAGCGCAAGGATGGAAATCTTATTTAAATCAACCTTTTGGTCGCGTGCGAGCTCTAAAAGGAGGTCAATTGGGCCGTCAAAGCCCTCCAACGACACGACCAAGTCACTGGCCGAGCCGGTTTCGGAAAAGGGTTCCTGAATCGCATCGCTCATGCCCGTTCTTAGCGCCTTTTATGGGCCCAATCAACACGCGTTGGGGACCCGTTCAGGACGGGTTAAGGACCCGTTCGGGCCCTTTTTATGCCGTTTGCGTGCCATTTGAAACAGCCGCCTGGGCCCTTTGCCAGCGCGCCAGAGATGTGGAGCCGATGGCGGGAAGCGCATCGGCGATAAGCCTCATTTCCGGCAAAGTGCCGGGACAGTAGAGGACGATGTCGGCCCCTGCCCACAAGGCGCGAAGGGCGAGTTCGTCGAGATTGGATTTAGGGGCCTCATCCAAGCCGCACTCCCCCTCCCCTAACCCCTCCCTCGAGGGGAGGGGAAGTCTTCCGCCCGGCGCGGAAAGCGCCTTCATGGCGAGGTCGTCGGAAAACAGCAAGCCTTGGAAGCCAAGCGCGCCGCGTATGATTTCCTGGTGCACGATTGGCGAAAGCGATACGGGCGCATCAGGATCAAGCGCTGTGAACACGATGTGGCTATTCATCCCGATGGGCGCGTCTTTCAGCGCGATGAATGGCGAGAAATCTTGCGCTTCCAATAGGGCGCGTTCCGTTTCCACCGTTGGCAATGTTAAATGCGGATCGGCTTTCACGCGGCCATGACCCGGCAAGTGCTTGATGACCGGGAACACGCCGTTTTCAAGATAAGTATCAACCGCAACCCGCCCCAACGCGGCGATGACGTCCGGTTTTGCGCTAAACGCGCGGTCGCCGATAACGCTCGACGCGCCTTCGATAAAGAGGTCAAGCACCGGCGCGCAATTGCCGTTGATCCCGAGATCCGTCAGCATTTTGGCCGTCGTCCGCGCATGAAATTTCATGGCTTCAAGGCCCTGCTCCGGATTTTTTTCGTAAAGCTCGCCGATATCGCGCATGGGCGCGAGCGAGGGCCAATGCGGGGGTTTCAGGCGCGCGACGCGCCCGCCCTCCTGATCGATGAAGATGGGCGCGTCGTTACGATTGACAACCTGGCGCAAGCCGCGCGTCAGTTGGCGGACTTGATCTGGCGTTTCGCAGTTGCGTTGAAAAAGAATGAAGCCGAACGGATTGGTTTCGGCAAAGAACCCGCTTTCTTCCTGCGTGAGCGTTGGGCCGGAACAGCCGAAGAGGATGGGTTTCATGAGGAATATCCTTGAAAAAGCAATGCGTCATTCCGGCGCATGCCGGAATCTAGCGCGCCGCGTCTGCGGCGCACATATGATTCATAAGGCTCGCCGACGCTCGCCACTGGATCCCGGCATGCGCCGGGATGACGCATGTGAAGTGAAAAACAACAAAGGCATACATTCTTTTTATTTATTGAGATCATCATGCAAATCTTTCCATTCGGGATTTAGGTTTTCAATAAGGTCAAGTTTCCAAGCCCTTTTCCATTCTTTGACATTCTTTTCTCGGAGGATGGCGTCCTCAATGCGATCATAAAGTTCAAAATATACAAGCCGATGCACATTGTATCGCGAGGTAAAACCCTTAATTGTACCGTCTTTATGTTCTTTAATACGACGCGCTAAATCGTTTGTTACGCCGGCATAAAGCGTTCCATTGCGGCGGCTGGAAAGGATGTAGAAAAACCCGCTCATGTTCTATACGTCATTTTGGTGAACGCCGGAATCTAGCGCACCGTGTCCGCGGCGCATATATGATTCATAAGGCTCGCGGACGCTCGCCGCTGGATCCCGGCTTTCGCCGGGATGACTATTGGAGAAATTACTGTCTCACCACAATGCACGGGGCTTTTCTGGCCCAAAGCTCGGCGCAAATGGCGCGCGCCTGCTCGTCCGACAAGGGTTCACTTTGCACGCGGTAATAGATGCCCTTGCTGCCGAGGTCGGCCTTTGTCAATTTAAGGGATACTTTGCCGAGCGACGACGCAAATTTCGTTTGCGTCTTTTTCATTTCCTTCTGCGCCAGCGTCATGTCCGGATAGGAGCCGAGCTGGACAAGGTAGGTTTTCGGCGGCTGGCCGGTGAATAGCTCCTTCGGGATCGAGCCGACAACCATCGATTTGCTTGAAGGTTTGGGCGGCGTCTCTTTCTTCGCCGATGTAACGGCTTTGGGAGCTTTTTCCGCTTTTTCAACTTCTTTGGGAGGCTCGGCGGGCGTCGTTTCCTGTGTCACGATGCCGCCCTCAACCGGTTGCGCAGGCGCGGCTGACAAGGCCTCTTCCTTCGTCACCGGGGCCGGAGGTGCCGGTTCGACAGGAGGGGCCGTTGCTGCCGACTCTTTGGGCGCTTCGGGCGGCGGGAGAAGATGTTCGACTTCAGGTTGGCGTTCGCTCGAATTTTTGTCGAGCTGCTGAAAGACCTGTTCGTCCTGATGCGGAATGTCGATGCCGCCGGGCTGTTCCGGGCGCTGTTTCACGGGACCTTCGGCCTGTATGGTTGGTATTTCCGTTTGCGCTTCGTCCTCGCCGCCGAAGATGGCGGAAAGCGCCCATGCGCCGCCGCCGAGAACGATCAGCGCGGCAAGAAGAACAATAACGCGGCGCAACCGTCCCGGCGTCAGGCGTTGCCGTTTCGCAAAGTCGGAACGAACGGGGCGTTCGGGAAAAAGTTCAGGCGTTGGGTTGCTCATTGCGCATTTCCTCAAGTGGTGTGCATCCCATGACGGCGAGCCCGCCAGCGATGACCGTTTGCACGGCCTTGACGAGCACAAGCCTTGCGCGCGTCAGGGCGGGGTTGTCGGGAAGGATGAAACGGAGTGTAGCATTGTCGTTGCCCTTGTTCCACAGGCTGTGAAAAACGGCGGCAAGATCCATGAGATAGAAGGCGATCCGGTGCGGCTCCTGGGCCTGAGCCGCCGCCTCAACAACACGGGGCCAGTTGGCTAGAAAGCGGATCAGGGCCAGCTCGTCCGGCGAATGAAGGGCGCTGGCGTCGATTTTGGCCAATGCTTTGGCCGATTGATCCGCATCGGGCATCATTTCAGCCACATGGCGCAAAACGGAACAGCAACGCGCGTGCGCGTATTGCACATAAAAAACGGGATTGTCGCGCGTTTGCTCGACGACTTTGGCAAAATCGAACTCAAGCTCGGACTCGGGGGCGCGGGTCAGCATGAAAAAGCGCACGGCCCCTGCCCCCACCTGCTCCACCATTTCGCGCAGCGTGATGAGATTGCCGGAACGCTTGGACAGCTTCACCGGCACGCCGTTCTTAAATATTTTAACGATGTTGTTGTAGATGACTTCGAGACGCGCCTTGTTATCGCTGAAGGCGGCTACGGCCGGACGCATGCGGTCGAGATAGCCGCCGTGATCCGTGCCGAGGATGTTGATCATGTACATAAAGCCGCGCTCGATCTTGTCATGGTGATAGGCAAGATCGGGCATCATGTACGTCCATGCGCCGTCGCGTTTTTTGAGCGGCCTGTCGGTGCTATCCCCAAAACGGCTGGAGCGGAAAAGCGTGAGCGGCACGGGCTCCCAGTCCTCCATCGCCTTGCCCTTGGGCGGCGGTAGCGTGCCCACGTAGATAAGACCCTTGTCTTCAAGGAGCTTGAAAACCTTGTCGAGCGTGCCGTTTTCAATCAATTCGCGTTCATTGGTGAACACGTCGTGATGAATGCCGATAAGATCGAGATCCTCGCGGATCATGCCCATAATAAAATTCACGGCAAAGTCGCGGAGAGGAGCGAACCATTCGGCTTCGGCTTTGCCCAGCCATTTTTTGCCATCGCGTTTGGCAAGCGCCGCCGCGACGTCCTTCAGGTATTCGCCGGGATACATGCCTTGCGGAATTTCGCCGATGTTTTCGCCCAGCGCCTCGCGGTAGCGCAGATAGGTCGAGCGCGCGAGGGTATCCACCTGAGCGCCCGCGTCGTTAAAATAGTATTCGCGCGTGACGGCGTAACCCGCTTTGGTGAGAAGATTGCAGAGCGTATCGCCGATTACCGCGCCGCGCACGTGCCCCGCGTGCATGGGGCCTGTCGGATTTGCGGATACGAACTCGATGTTCACACGTTCTTTCTTGCCGAGCGCGCTGTCGCCATAGGCAATGCCCGCGTTCAGAATTTCTTTGAGTTCGTTCTGCCAGACTTCGGGTTTGAGGCGAAGGTTTATGAAACCGGGCCCGGCGACGTCCACGCTTGTCACGTTTGGAAGCGCTACCAGTTTCGGCTTCAGCAGTTCGGCAATCGCGCGCGGCGGTTTACCGGCGGATTTAGCCAGCATCATCGCGACGTTTGTGGCGAGATCGCCGTGCGCCGGGTCGCGCGGGGGTTCGACGATAAAAACGGGCATCGGCGCATTCAACGCCAACGCCCCCGATTTGATCAGGTCGTCTAGAATGGCCGTAACGGCCGCGTGCATGGTTTTAAAGATGGTCATGAGGGTATGTTTTCGCTCATTTCTCAATAAATTCAAGAGCATTTTTACTGTATTAAAGATGTTGCAATTGTATAGCAAATGCTATACAACATATCAAGGAGGAAAAACATGCGCAAAACGGAAATGATCAATACACGCCTTGAGCCCAAGCTGAAAAAATCTTCCGAGGCTATATTCGCCCGTTTGGGGGTTTCTACTTCTGAAGCCATTACCATGTTCTTGAATCAGGTGGTTATGCATAAGGGATTCCCCTTTCCAATTCGCATTCCAAATGCCCAAACGCGAGCGGCCATAAAAGAGGCAAAAGAAAGACGCAACCTTGAATCGCACGCTGATTTTTCTTCTTATTTAAAAACAATCAAGTAGCTTGCGCGATGCGTTCCCTCGTTATTCGCAAACGGTTTGACCGTGATATCAAGCTTGCCCGCAAACGCGGCAAAAAGATAGACAAGCTGCGCGGTGTTGTTGACGATCTTCAGGCCGGAAGACCATTGGCTGCCCGGCACAGGCCTCATCTGCTTGGTGGCGAATGGCAGGATTGTTGGGAATGCCACATCGAACCTGACTGGCTGCTCATTTATCAGCTTACCGAAGATGAGCTTGTTCTCATCCGCACAGGTACGCATAGCGATTTGTTCTAAATCATCGTCTCCGTCGAGAAAAACTTTTTGTGCTCCTGCACGGCGAAGCGGTCGGTCATGCCCGCGATGTAATCCGCGATCATGCGCGCCTTTACGTTCTCATCGTTCTCCTGTCCCTGAAGCCGGGCGAACCAGTCGCTTGGCAAGCAGTCCGGCTTGTTCATCAAAAACGCGAACAGGTCTTTCACGACGCGTTCAGCCTTGGCGCAGGCGTGATTGACGCGGGCGTGCTGATACATGCGGTGGCGCAGAAATTCGCGAATGACGTTCTGGTGCTGCGCCATGCCGAAGCTGAACTTGATCGTCGGTTGCGGGGCGCGGCGGATATCGTTGGCAGAGCCCGGCTTTAACATCAGGATCGCCGCCCGCGAGGTGTCGAGCAAATCCGTAATCATCGAGCCGATAACCTGACGCACTGTAGCGGACATGATGCGGGGCTTTTCGGCGTCCGGGTGATGGCGCTTCATGTCTTCAAGAATCGGGCCGAAAAGCGGCAGGTTCCTGAGATCGTCGAAATCGAAGAAGCCGGCGCGAAAGCCGTCGTCGATGTCGTGCGTGTTGTAGGCTATTTCATCCGACAACGCGGCTACCTGCGCCTCCGGTCCCGCGAAGTTCGCCAGTTCCAGATCGCACCGTTCGTTGAATGCGGCGATGGTGGGGGACAGCGGCTCCCCGTTCTTTCCGTTAAGAAGCGGGCCGTTGTGCTTGACGACGCCTTCCAGCGTTTCCCATGTCAGGTTGAGGCCGTCGAATTGAAGGTAGCGGCGTTCAAGCCGGGTCAGAACGCGGAACGTTTGATCGTTATGGCTGAATCCGCCGTAAGGCGTCATAACGGCGGCCAGCGCGTCCTCGCCCGCGTGGCCGAAACACGTGTGGCCGAGATCGTGCGCCAGAGCCACCGTCTCGGTAAGGTCCTCGTTCAATCCCATGGCGCGCGCGATCGAGCGGGCGATTTGCGCCACTTCCAGTGAATGAGTGAGCCGTGTGCGGTAATAATCGCCTTCGCTTTCGATGAACACCTGGGTCTTGTTGCGCAGCTTGCGGAAAGCGCCGGAATGGATGATACGGTCCCGGTCGCGCTGGAACTCCGTGCGCGTCGCGCTGGGAGCTTCGGGGAAGAGCCGCCCGCGCGTTTCCGCCGCTTTTGTGGCGTAAGGGGCCGCCGGAACGCTCGAATCTTGCAAATAAGTAGCCATGCCGCCACACTAGCGAGGCAACTTGCTTTTGGCTAGCTCTAAGCATGGAAGACCATTGAAGAGGATTGACGGAAAATCCGTTTGACGTATTCCGTTAAACGTGTTATCCTTCGCTATGATCTGTAGTTGGAAGAATCGCGCGTCGCGCCTGCTATGGCAGGATCCGCCTGTTTCCAAATTCAGGGGGCTGGATGTTTCTCTGGCCGTTGAAAGACTTGCGCTTTTGAATGCCGCGCAAAGTTTGCAGCAGATATCGCCTTTAAAAAGCGTCGGGCTTCATGCGTTGAAGGGCAGCCGCAAGGGACAGTGGGCCATCCATGTCAACGGTCCCTGGCGCATATGTTTCAAGTTTCGTGAAGGTCACGTTTGGGACGTTGAAATTGTCGATTATCACTAATGGAAGAAAAGGAGGTTCCCATGGCCATTCCCGTCGTTCACCCCGGTTCGCTTTTGCGCCGTGAGCTTGAATCGCGCGGCCTGTCGGCGACCCGGCTGGCGCTCGATCTCGGCATTCCCCAAAGCCGCGTGGCGGAAATTTTGCGGGGACGACGCTCCATATCGCCCGACACGGCCTACCGGCTTGGCCTTTACCTGGGCACGGGAGGGGCTTTGTGGCTCAATCTTCAGGCGCAGCACGATTTATCGTTGCTGGAGCGCGATCGCGGTTCCGATATTCAGCACGAAATAAGACTTCCTCCCCGGCGGCAAGGTTCGTCGCGCGGCGAAGCTCATGCCTGAAAATATGCGTATCGCGGCCTGGAACGTCAATTCGGTGAAGGCAAGAATGCCGAACATCACGGCCTGGCTTGAAACGGCCAGACCGGACGTTCTGCTTTTGCAGGAAATCAAGTGCGAGAGCGACGCTTTTCCCCGCATGGAATTCGCCGCGCTGGGCTACAGGGCCGCCGTTGCGGGCCAGAAGGCTTACAACGGCGTGGCCATCCTGAGCCGCGAGACGCCCGAGGACGTTCTCGACAGCCTTCCCGGCGATCCGGGCGACACGCAGGCGCGTTATATCGAAGCCACCGTTCAGGGCGTTCGCGTGGCCAGCATCTATTTGCCTAACGGCAATCCCGTCGGCTCGGAGAAATACGCCTATAAACTGGATTGGATGAAAAGGCTGAAGGATCGCATCGAGGAGCTTCTGGAAAAGGAAATGTCGGCCGTTCTCGGTGGCGACTATAACGTCATCCCATCGCCTGAGGACGTTTACGATCCTGAAGGCTGGGAGGACGACGCGCTTTATCGTCCCGAAACGCGCGCCGCTTTCCGTGAACTGATTCATACCGGCATGACGGAGGCTTTCCGTGCCCTGCACCCGCATCAAAAACATGCTTATACGTTTTGGGATTATCAGGGTGGATCATGGCAGCGCGACAACGGCTTGCGCATCGATCATTTTCTGCTGTCGCCGGAAGCGGTGGACCGCATGACCAAATGCTTTATCGACCGGACGCCGCGCGGACAGGACAAGGCGTCGGACCATGCCCCGGTCGTTCTGGATATCGCCTAAAACATTTTGTCGATTTCGGCCTGGTCCGCCGCGCCCTCGAAACCGTGAACGATCGCGCCGCCGTCGTCGACAAGGCCTTGCAACTGCATGGAATGCATCTGGGCCATATCCCGGAACTTGTCCAGATTGCCTTCTTCCAGCGCTAGCCGGAGCAGTTTGCGCGTTTCGACGATCATGGCGTTGATTTCAAGCGCGAGCCGGTCGAACTTCTCGCGCGATTCGGGCGGCGCCTGATGATAGGCCTCGATCGCCAGGGGTCCCCAGTGCAAACCGCTTTCCGTAAAATGCTCCACGTAGGTCTTGAATTGCCACTTGTCGACGTCGTCGAGAAGATCCGGCATGTCAGGCAGCATGTTGAGCATCATGATCACTTCGTTGAAGTGATTGAAATAGTCCGTCGACAGCAAAGACCTTGGGTCGATGTTTGTCCCGTTGATTTTTTCAAGAAGCTCTTCGGTCATGGGCTTTTTCTAAAGCAAAGCCCCCTAAAGAAAAATTAAAAAGATGGAGCGGGCAAGCCTCACTTGTGCCGGATCTGCATGACGCCCATGAAAAAAGCCGCAAAACCGAGCTGAATCCCGCCCACGATGCAGGTGACGGCGACGATCAAGACGCGCATGGCGTTCCGATAGTCGAGGGCCCCAAAATCCCTTACAGTCCAAAGGTTTATAAGCCACCCCACAGCCGAAAGGCCCAGCGCGATCAGGATTCCCGCCAGCACCAGAAGGCGTTCGAGGGTAAGGCCGCTTACAAGCTTTTCGAAACGCCGGGACGATGGAATGATGCCGTTGCGCATGGCGTATGTCCGCGCCATGAAGCCGAACGTGATGCTTTGGACCCCGACAAGTATGCCGACCGCGCCCACAAGGAGGGTATGCACGTCGAGTCCGACGCCTTCCGCGATTTTCATGGGTCCCGGGAGCAGGAGCCCGGCGATCATTAGCCCCATAACGATCATGGCCAGCCCCGGATAGAGGTAAAGCCAGCGGGGCGAGTAAAGCAGCAGAAAACGCAAATGCCGCCAGCCGTCCCGCCAGGGGTGAAGGTGGGGTTTGCGCCCTCTTCCGTCAGGTCTCAGCTTTACCGGCACCTCGGCAATGCGAAGGTTGTGAAGCGCGCCGCGAACGATCATTTCGCTGGCGTACTCCATCCCGATGGTGCGCAGATCGAGGCCGAGGATGGCCCGGCGGTCGAAACCGCGCAGGCCGCAATGAAAATCGCCGATGGGTATGTTGAAAAACAGCTTGCCGAGGGCCGTAAGAACGGGATTTCCAAGGTATTTATTGAGGAAAGGCATGGCGCCCGGCTCGATCCCGCCCTTGAACCGGTTCCCCACGACAAGGTCGTTACCCGCACGAAGCCTGGCGAGGATAGGCATAAGATCGGCAAAGTCGTAGCTGTCGTCGGCGTCGCCTATGATGACGTAACGTCCCCTGGCCGCCGCGATTCCGCCCGCCAACGCCGCGCCGTAGCCCCGCTCGGCAACCTGTACGACCCGCGCATCGTAAGACCGCGCGACGGTGACGGAGTTGTCGTTGCTGCCGTTGTCGGCCACGATTATCTCGCCGTCGATAGTGTTGAGGGTTAAAAAGTCGCGCGCCTTTTTTAAACAGGACGGAAGCGTCCGCGCTTCGTTCAGGCACGGCATCACGATCGAAAGCTCGATTTCCGGGTAAGAGAGCGGCAGCAGGTCTTGGGTGGCGGACATGGCGGCTATACAAAGAGGGTGGCGGATGGGGTGAGATTCGAACTCACGGTACCCTTGCGGGCACGCCGGTTTTCAAGACCGGTGCCTTAAACCACTCGGCCACCCATCCGTGTGCAGCAATCTACATAAACCGGCCATGAAAGCAAAGCGGAAGGAAAAAAGGCCGATCCCGCTTTCGCTCCGGTATGCAGGGGCTTCGGGGGACAGGCCGCGGCCACCCTCTGCCCCGTCTTTCGTTGATTGGCTTTCCGGCCTATAATGACCCCGACAGGCGTAGCGGGTTTCACATGCGCCGGAAGATGGCCGGAGGAGAAAATGACTTTTGCCGGAAAGCCGTTAAGCGCCGTCGTTCTCCTCATCGGAATGGCTCTGTCGGGGTGCGCTTTTTTCGCTCGCGCGCCAATCGGCAACCCGTCCGTGCCGCAACCGGCGAAAGACGTCGATCTGCAAAAATATCTTGGCCGCTGGTACGAGATTGCGCGCTACGAAGCGCGTTTTCAGCGCGATTGCGAGGCGGTCGCGGCGGATTACAGTTTGAGGCCCGACGGACAAATCGGCGTCGTCAATTCCTGCCGCAGGAAAACCCTCGATGCGCCCGTGGATTCCGTTGAAGGGCGCGCCTATGTCGTCGAGGGCAGCCGAAACGCCAAATTGCGCGTCTCTTTCTTCTGGCCTTTTTACGGGAACTATTGGATTCTGGATCGTGGCGACGATTACGAATGGGCCATCGTCGGCGAACCGTCGGGCCGCTATCTGTGGCTTCTGTTCAGAACGCCGCATCCCCCGGAGGCAGTGCAACAAGCCGTGAAAGCCCGCGCCGCGGAAATGGGCTACGAAACCAACCTGTTAAGAACCACGAAGCATCAGGGTCTGAACTGATAATTAGCGTGGGGTTGCTTCGTAGTAAACCGAGGTTATTACTTTCTCTCCCGCAGGGTTGGGCAAAAAATCACGCTGCCCGGCTGGTTTTATAGCCGTGACTCTTCCCGCCTTTGTTTTTCCAGAAAGGCTTGCGCCGCGCCTTGTTTTGGGTCGCTTTCGGCCTGTGGCCCGGGGCTTGATCGTTGCTTTCTTTCCCATGCAACAGGCGATGGATAGCGCGCCATTTTTCGCCGTCGGCCGGGGTTATAAGATTGAGCGCCGAGCCTTCCGCTCCCGCGCGAGCCGTGCGGCCGATGCGGTGGATGTAGTCTTCGGGACACTGGGGAAGATCGTAATTGATGACATGCTCGATGTGCGGAATGTCGAGCCCGCGCGCGGCGACATCGGTTGCCACGAGGATGCGATATTGCTTGTCTCGGAAGGCCTGGATCACGCGGTCGCGGCGGCGTTGTTGCAGAGCGCCATGGATAGCGTCCGCTGCATGCGACGCTTTGTTAAGCTTGTTCGCCAGTCTCTCGGTTCCGTATTTCGTTTTGACGAAAATGAGTATGGAGCCTTTGCGCAACTGTAGCTGTTCCAAAAGCTTGTTGTATTTTTCGCCATCGTTCGTGTGAATCAATTCTTGTAGAATCTTCGCAATTGGCGTGTTGATCGATCCCACGGCAACCCGCGCGGCGTTTTTCGTGTATTTGACCGACAGTTTGACGATGTTCGCGGGTATGGTGGCCGAGAACAACAGGGTTTGCCGTTCGGCGGGGATATGGCGGACAATCCGTTCAATCTGCTGGCCAAAGCCCATATCAAGCATGCGATCCGTCTCGTCGAGGACGAGAAAGCGTACGTTGTTCAGTTTCAGGCTGCCGCGTTCCAAATGATCGTTGATGCGACCGGGCGTCCCGACGACCAAACGCGGGCGTTGGTTAAGCTGTCGAAACTGACGCGGCATGGATTCGCCGCCGATCAAAAGCGCCGTTTTGATATCGGCGACCGGAATCATTTGTTGAAGCGCGGCCATAACCTGCCCCGCAAGCTCGCGCGTCGGCGTCATGATAAGCGCGTGCGCGTCGCGGTTTTCCATCAGCCTGGCAATCATCGGAATGCCAAAGGCTCCCGTCTTGCCTGTGCCCGTCTGGGCCGAGCCGAGAACGTCCTGTCCGGCGAGGACAAGCGGAATGGTCTGCGCCTGTATGGGCGTCGGCGTGGTGAATTGCATCCGGCCCAGCGCTTGCAGAAGTTTAGCCGGAAGGCCGAAGTTGTTAAAGTCTTGTGTCATGTCTTTTCCTTTTAATCGTTACGCTCGCTTTCGCGCGCTTCATCGTGAAGAGCCTCGTTCGAGCTTTCTTCGTTGAGTTTTTTCGGCGCAAGGCAAAGGGGCATGAAGCCCGGGCCTGGCCGATCCTAAAAACTCTTAAACAACGTGAAGGGAAAGAGGCAGACCCGAAGGTTCCGCTTTGAGCCTTTCATCGAAAGGCTTGGCCGGTCAAACCGGCGCCATGCACAAGCAAGAGTATTTTTAAACTCAGGGGCACTCTTAGAGAGTTGGTGCGGTGAAAGCAATAGAAAAGAGGGAAATGGGAGAAAATAGCAGGCTTTCGATGCAAGTATGCTCCTGTTAACCCTTTATTCTCTACTCAATAAACCCGCATAAATAGATGATCTCTTCCTTTGGCAGGCCGTGGCCAATCTCTATAATCTCATGTTTTGTTTTAAGCGCGGCAAAGTTGTTGGCAATGTTGTGTCTGGCGAGGAATGCGGCGATATTCCGCGCCGTTTTCCATGCGTTTTCTCCATGGAGCGATACAGGAAAAGCAGCTTACTTTCCGGCAGTTAAAACTTCTTTGACGATTTTTCGAAAGTCTTCCATCGACTTTTCTTTCGTCGACGGGTTGCTTTCGCCTTTCGCGCCATAGGTCAAACAGGCTTTAAGCGCAGCCTTATATATAGGGCCGCTGAGGTTCTTGCGAATACCGATAATGCCGGAGTGCTTTTCCATCCATGTGCCATCGCCCTGCTCTTCAAAGACGCAATTCTTGAAAACCTCGGCCTTCGGATGGCTCCATGGGCCGTTGTAGTCCCAGGCATGCGTCACGCCGGGATAGACAATCGTACGAATGTCAGCGCCCGCCTTTTTCATCTTTTCGGCCATGCTCAGGCATGGTTCGACGCCTGTATAGGTATCCTTTTCGCCAAGGAGCATGAGGATCGGCGCACCTGTCGTTTTTAAATTCAACGGTTGTGTGGCGCAGCCCGGATAAAAAAGAACGTGTAATTTATAAAAATATTCGGGCGAATATGCGGGAAGCTTGGTAGTCCAGTTCGGCAGAGCGGTTAGCGTGGCGACGATGCCGCCTTTGGAAAAACCGACAATGCCTGCGCGTTTAATGTCAATGCGTTCATTCTCGGCGAGCGCTTTTAAGGCCATTAAGGCATCGTTCGTCATGTCCTTCGTGGCCGAGACGAGGCTTTGATCGTCGTACGTGGTCGCGACGCCGCGCGGCGTGAAGCAATCGAGAATAAACGCGGCGACTCCCATTTTGTTGAGTTCTTTGGCGTAGGCATACTCGTGCTCTTGCGTGACTCCGCCGCTGCCGTGGACGATGACCATGACCGGCGCCTTTTCCTTGCCGGGCGGAAGCAGAAGAAAGCCTCCCGACAGAATGTTTTTGCCTTTATGGGTGCCGGGAAACTCGATGAGAACGCTGTCCGGATCGATTCTTTTATTGGCCAATCCGCCGGAAGGCAAGGGATCGGCCTGCAGCGGCGCAAGGGCGGGAAGAAGAAAGGCAAAGGCAAGATACAAAGAAAGAATGCGCATCAATTCTTCGCCCGCATGATACGCGCCTTGTCGCGCTGCCAGTCGCGTTTTTTGATGGCTTCGCGCTTGTCGGCCTTGTGTTTTCCCTTACCGAGGCCGAGTTCGACCTTGGCGATGCCGCGCCTGTTGAAATAGAGCGCCAGCGGGACGATGGAGATTCCTTCCCGCTTCACCGCGCCAAGGAGCTTGTCCATCTGGCGGCGATGCAAGAGCAATTTGCGGGGGCGGTGCGTTTCATGTTGAAGATGCGCGCCCGCTTGCTTGTATTCGGGGATATAGGCGTTCAGCAGATAGAGATCGCCGCCCTTCCCGCCTGCGAAGGCTTCCTGAATGCTGGCCTGCCCGAGGCGAAGCGACTTCACTTCCGTGCCGGAAAGCATGATCCCGGCCTCGAGGGTATCCGTGATAAGGTAGTCATGGCGCGCGCGGCGGTTCAGCGCCGTAAAACGCTTGGCTTTTTCGCGGTCGGTTTTATTTTTCTGGGCCATGGCGGCGGATTAGAGCATAGATTCCGGGCAAAAACACCCCTTTCCCTTGCATAAACGGCTCTAACGTAGTTAAGTCGAAGGCGTATCCTCAATCCGATTCCCCGGTTTTCGGCACGATGTTCCGGTTGCGCTGTTATTGGCCATTTCTGGCGTTATTTCTGCTTCTTCCGGCGCTGTCCGTCGAGGCGCGCAAACCGGACGCGGCACCCTCCCGTCCCGGCTACCGGCAGGCCTTTGCGGGCGTTGATTCCGGCAAATATGCGGCGGCGGCCAGCGTCGTTCGCTACGGCTCCGATCCGGTTTTAAACAAGGTTTTGCGCGCCTATCTGATGGCGCAGCCGGGCAACGACTACAGCTTCGACGATCTCGCGGGTTTTATCGCTGATCATCCCGACTGGCCGGGACTGAACGGCATCGTCATGATCGCCGAGCAGAAAATTCCCTCGAATGCGTCTCCCGATCAGATCATCAACTGGTTCAACGCCTATCCGCCGCTGACGCTTGCGGGGTTTTACAGATATATCGACGCGCTGGACGCCGTTGGCCATGGGCATAAGGCGGCAGGCTTCATACGCGACCGCTGGATAAACCGCAATTTTTCCGGGGGTGAGCTGGCGGCCTTTCGCGCGCGTTTTGAAACGGTTTTAACGTCGGCGGACCATTGGGCGCGGCTTGATCGCCTTCTGTGGGCGAACGACATTTCGGCCGCGCGCGCGATGTATGCGTATGCCGATCCCGGGCGGAAGGCCCTTGCCGAAGCGCGGCTGGCGCTTGCGAACCAGTTGAATAAGGCAGAATCCCTGATCGACAAAGTGCCCTCGCGTCTTCAACACGATCCGGGCCTTATGTACGAACGCCTTCGCTGGCGCCGTAAAAACAATCTGGACGAAAGCGCGATTGAGCTTTTGACGCAGGCGCCCGGCCAACTCGGCGAGCCCGGTAAATGGTGGGAAGAGCGCCATATCCTCATACGGCGCGTGATGGAGCGGCGCGATTTCGTCCTCGCCTACCGTCTGTCGGCCGATCACGGCCTGAACAACGGCTTCGATTTTAT
Source organism: Alphaproteobacteria bacterium (assembly GCA_040773965.1). Classification (GTDB taxonomy): domain Bacteria; phylum Pseudomonadota; class Alphaproteobacteria; order UBA9219; family UBA9219; genus JAXGVG01. Next base: position 26,388 of record JAXGVG010000001.1, read on the forward strand.
TCAGGCGGAAGGTCTTGCGGGATGGCTGGCGCTGCGGTTTTTGAAACGTCCCGACGTGGCGCGACGGCATTTCGAGCTTCTTTTGGCGGCAGCCAATACGCCGATGACGCGCGCCCGCGCGGCCTATTGGCTGGGCCGCTCGCTGGAGGCGCTTGGCGACAAGCATGCGGCCGAACAGGCTTATGAGACTGCGGCGGCGCTGAACATGTTTTTTTACGGCCAGATGGCGATGACGCGCCTTTACGCCAAGCCGGTTATCGCGGCAATGCCGGAACCTCCCATTCCGGCGAACGTCCGCGCCCAGTTTTTCGCGCGCGATTCGATACAGGCCGTCGAACGCCTCTACCGGATCGGCGAAACGGACCGGGCGCGGACGTTTTTCAGAGCGGCGACCGATTATGCCATGCAAAGGGTTGAGTTCGCTCTTTTGATGGAGCTTGCCTACCAATTGCAGCGCCCGGATTGGGCCATCATGGCCGCGAAAGCGGCGAACCAGAAAAACATGATCGTCGGCGCAGGCGCTTTTCCGGTGTTGTCGATGTCCATTCCCTCGCCGCCGGATCCCGCCTTCACGCACGCTCTCATACGGCAGGAAAGCCTTTTCAACGCCAGCGTTTCAAGTCCGGCGGGCGCCAAGGGCTTGATGCAGCTTCTGCCGGGCACCGCTAGGGACGTCGCGAAAAAACTGGGCATGCCTTATACGGAATCCCGGCTTACCGATCCGGACTATAACGTCAAGCTCGGCACGGCGTTCGTCCAGGACCAGTTGGACCGGTTCGACGGCTCGATCGTTCTCGCGCTGGCCGCGTACAACGCCGGTCCGCGCCGCGCAAGGGAATGGATCGATTTGTTCGGCGATCCGCGCAGCCCGCGCGTCGATCCCGTGGACTGGATCGAATTGATGCCGATTTATGAAACGCGCAATTACGTCCAGCGCATCGTCGAGAATCTTCAGGTTTACCGCGCGCGCCTCAACGGGGGCCGCGCGCCGTTGACGATCTTGCAGGATTTGAAGCGGTAATCTTTCCGCATTTCTTTGTTAAAATCCTTGATACTCATTGTCTTAGGCGCTTGTTGGCGGAAGGTCGCGAATTGTGCTAGCTTCTTTTCAAGGATCGTCATGAATGAATGGGTTTTCTTTTTGGCGGCAGTAACCGCCTTGTCGGCGACAGGTTTTGTCGTCATTGCCGTCTTGTGGATGCGAAAGCTTCGGCAGACGGTATCGGCGGCGCTTGGCGAAGCGGCTCTTCAGCAAGTGCGCGCGTCTCAACGATTTAGCGAAGCCGTAGGCCAGATTCAAAAACGCCAACGCGCGCTGGAAGAGCAAATCCTCGCCCTCGCGCAGGCCAGCGCGAAACTGCGCCAGGATGTCGCGGTCGTGGCGTCGCGCGTCGAAACAAGCGAACGCGAATATCGTTCCCTTCCCCTGGATCGCACCGTTCATTGAAGCCGGACGCGCCGGTAACGGAAGGCCATTTGTCTCAATTTTTATTATTTGCATAAGGCAAAAAAATACTTGCCTTCAATTTGATGTTTTATTTTTGGCCGGATCGCCTTAATTTCCAAGGAAAACAGCCAATCTTAAGCCGATTTTAAGCCTGTGGGGGTATATATTAAGGCGTTTCTAACCATAGAATTCCGTAATTCCTTTCAGGATCGGATGCTATCATATTCAAGTGAAGGGATTTCAAAGATGAGCATTGTCGAATCCACTCGCGAACTTTCCGAAGATCAGATGATGACGCTGATTCGCAACACGCTCATTGTCGCCGGTAAGGAAATGGGCGAAGAAGGCGATCATTGGCCCGTCATAAAAAAAACCGTCCTCGATCTTATGAAAGAATGGGATGCGCTGAAGGTCGAGCGCGCCGTTCACGAACAGCTTAAAGAACACCTCGGTTGCACCCTCGATGAAATGAACAAGGCGCTGGATGAATGTCCCGCCGGGGCCCGGTCCGAAATGGAAGCCGGGATGAAGGAGCTTCGCGAGATATATAATGCCTATTTTGCTCCTCTCGCTCCTGAGCCGTCAGGCGCGGAAGACGACGAGGCGCCCATCCATATTCAACACGCGGAAGCGATTATCCATACTTTAGAGGAGAGCGAAGAATGACCGCGGCGACAATAACATTGGACGATCTTGCCGAAGATTTCCCGGCTCTTGGCCAGGCGATGGTCAGGAAGATGAAACGGACGGCTACGGAGCTTGTCGGTTATATGCCCGACGTGCTGCGCAAGCAGATGATGAACGTAACCCAAAAGATGCTTGCGGCGTCTTCGCGCTTTGAGGGGGCTTCGGACTGGAAGATCGTAAAGCTTCTGCATGGCATGGAGGAAGTCCTGGATTCCGCCGCCACGATGAAGGAAGCCCGGATGGACATGGCACTCGCAAAGACCCCTCAAAGGCATGCGACCCAAAACAAAGGCCCACAACACACGCTCTAGCGGCAGCCCCCGGCATCTAGCTGTTCTTTATAACGAGCACGTAACTCGCGCCAAACTCCGCGCGGCAGCTTAATCTTTTCTGTCATTCCCTTTCCCGCCTGCGCGGGGACAGGCTCCAGCGGGAATCTGTAAAAAAACAGGTGTCATTCCGGAACATTTTCAATTCGTCCTGCAAAGCAGGACGAATGAAAATGGATCCGGAACCCAGTTTGGTTTTACTATCCGGGGCTTATAACCAAACAAGCACGCCGAACGCTCCGGAAACCTCCTCATGGTTAAAGCCTTTTCCATAAAACCCATCTTTTCCTGTCTGCCCGATTAACCTTACAACCTTCCTGTTAACGCAATAATAACCATCTTATTGAAAGTATTAGATAATTTGGTCCTCACCCTATCTTTCTGTTAATATGCTCTAACGGCCCGAATATTTTTTACAGGCGCATTTTTCATTAACGAATGACGAAACTATTTTACCGGCAGATAGGAGAAAGTTATGTTGAACGTAAGTTATTTGAATAACGCAATCCCCATGCTTGAGGCGCTTGCCGCAAAGGCATGGAATTTAAAGGACAACAACATCGTGGCGCGACCCGTTCCGGCATTAAAGTCAATTGCGACCATTCTTGAGGGAGGTGGTGGCATTGAAGGAAGCAGGCCGGCTGCTTTCGTCTATGTCATGCCCGGCGGTGAACTTGTTCGCATTCGGCTAATGGGCAATAACACCTTAAATTATGATAATGCGACCGTCATCCCAGAAACACATCCAGTGTCCATTGCATATAAAAACGATCCGAACATGGAAGAGATGGAGCTAAAACTTTCGGAAGAAGGGTTAGATGATGGGCCTCTAGCCAAAGACGCCGGGATTGACGTCAACTGGCTCAGGGAGACTCTGGAGGCGCAGGCTGAACGCTGCCGCCAGGAATTAAGGGCTCAAGGCCTTATTCCGTAATCGTCATATCTTCAAACACGCGGAGATATGACGATGAGCATTGTCTGGCTCAGCGCCGACGAAATCATTGAATTGATAAACGCCGTCATACGGCGGGATGGCACGGCTGCCTGTCCCTATTTTGGCCGCGCGCATATTTAGTCCGGACCCCGTTTTGAAATTCACGAAAAGGGAAAGAATATTCTCTTTTACGACGCCGACCGTGACAGCAACCATGAAAACGCGAAGTTTCTGGCAGGCATATTCAACGCGCAACTCATCGAAGATATGAATATATCGCGCGAGGTGCTGTCAAACGTCGATGGCACCGGCATGGACGTTTATAAATATTTCAAGTTTGCGCTTAAGGGTGTTGATAAACGCGTCATTACCGCCGAAGCCGACCGCGTTATGCGGCATGCCTCGCTGTATTTTATCGACGGCCTTTATGGGGCCGTCACGACCTCGGCCTGCGGCGCGGGAAGAGACCGCATTCTCTTCGACACCGAATTTCCGCGCATGGGACAGGATGCCGTCGATCTCGTCACCGGTCTCGCGAAAAACAAGGATATAGAAATCGTCAACGAGGACTCCATTCTCAACATACGCAAGCTGTTCCGCCACAACGCCATTGAAATGGCTTATCGGCTGATGTGCGTCAACGAACTTGATCTGTTGCGCCGGACGGCGTGGAACCTTGCCTCGACACAAATCATGAAGATATGCCTTAACTGCGAGGAGTTTTACAATATCGACCGCGCCCAAATGTGGCGCGTGGCGGCCAGGGAAATCTTCAAGGGCCATGCGGCGCTGGGCGACCTCGCGCAACTCGACCGCAAACTGAACCGGCAGGACCGAGCCTTCCGCCGTTCGCCCCGTTTTTGCGGAACGCCGTTGGAACGGTTTAACGAAAAGCAGGAAAACCTTTATCGCTTCGTCATCAACGTGATGGCGCGAAAGTCTCTACCGTCAGCCCACGGAATCTAGAGCGTGACGATTGAACACGAAAGACCCCTCCCCTAGCCTAATATCCCGAAAACCGGAAGGCAGGCTCCCCACTTTCGGCTCATTTCTTCCCGTAAAAGCCATAAAAAATTAACTTTGTTGGCGTATAGCCTTGGGGTTATCCACGGGGTTGCGCTTGGCTGCGGAATCGCCAATGATGGGGCCAGCCTGAGGTATTTCAACGGAGTATTCCATGCGTTTTCTTATAATCGCTCTTTTCTCTTTCACGGTTGCCGCGTGTTCGTCGGCTTCCGTGTCTTCGTCGCCGGTCGAGTTCTGGCGTCCCGTCAGCGAACCCAACCTTCTTATGTCGCCGGAAAGGGCCCAGCATAAGCTCAACTTCGACCTGAGCCAGTGCCGTTGCGGTATTTTTCCGTCAAACATTGTCCAGCCCGATCAAATTGCGTTTCAGCCCGACAAGCAGCGGCTTGTCGAAACGGGCGTGACGATCACGGAGGCCGACTCCGACGGGTGCATGCAGCGTCCGAGCCTTGTCGTGGCCGAATGCATGCGCGCGCGAGGCTGGGAAGTCACGCGCTGTTCGGGACGCATGCCGGTGCCGGGCGGCGGCTCTCTGTGCGCCGGAACGGTGATCGAGACGCCATGATCCCGCGTTATTCCCGCGCCGAAATGGCGCGAATTTGGGAGCCGGAAAACAGATTCCGCATATGGTTCGAGATTGAGGCGCATGCCTGCGACGCTCAGGCCCGTCTCGGCGTCATTCCGGCGCAAGCCGCGAAAAACGTCTGGAAAAAGGGCAAATGGAACCTGTCCCGCATCGACAGGATCGAGCGGGAAACGCGCCACGACGTTCTGGCCTTTCTGACCAATCTGGCCGAACACGTCGGGACCGACGCGCGTTTCATCCATCAGGGCATGACGTCGAGCGACATACTGGATACGGCGCTGGCCATCCAGATGAAACACGCGGCGGCGATCCTGTTGAACGACATTGACGCCCTGCTCAAGGTTCTCAGGCAAAAGATCGACAAGCATATCGGCACGCCGGCCATCGGACGCAGCCACGGCATACACGCCGAACCGACAAGCTTCGGCCTGAAACTGGCGTCGCATTACGCCGCGTTCCAGCGCGCGCGCAAGCGCCTTCTGGCGGCGCAGGAGGACATTTCGACATGCGCCATTTCCGGCCCCGTCGGCACTTTCGCGACCATCGATCCGCGCGTTGAAGCGTATGTGGCCAGGAAACTCGGCCTGAAAATCGAGCCGGTCTCGACCCAGGTCATTCCCCGCGACCGTCACGCGATGTATTTCGCGACGCTGGGCGTGATCGCGAGTTCCGTCGAAAATCTGGCGCTGGAAATTCGCCACTTGCAGCGCAGCGAGGTCCGCGAGGCAGAGGAACCGTTCGCCAAGGGCCAAAAAGGCTCAAGCGCCATGCCCCACAAGCGCAACCCCATTCTAGCCGAAAATCTTACCGGGCTTGCGCGTATCGTCCGCGCGGCGGTGACGCCCGCCCTCGAAAACGTCGCGCTGTGGCATGAGCGGGATATATCCCATTCGGCTGTGGAGCGCGTGATCGCGCCGGACGCGACGATCGCGCTCGACTTCGCGTTGGCGCGTCTTGCGGGGCTTATCAAGGGCATGACGGTGTATCCCGGACGCATGATGGCCAATCTGGAGGCGTTGGGCGGGCTGTATTTCTCCCAGCGCGTTCTTTTGGCTCTAATCCAAAAAGGCTTAAGCCGCGAGGCCGCCTATAAAATCGTGCAGTCGAACGCGATGGCCGTATGGGAGGACATACAGGAAGGCAAGGCGGCGAATTTTCAGGAGCGTCTCTCGAAGGATAAAACGATCCGCAAAAAATTGCCGCCCGGGGAGCTTGCGGCCTGTTTCGACCTGAAGTTCTACCTTCGCCACGCGCGAACGGTCTGGAAGCGCGTGCGAAAAGGGAAATAGAAGGATTCCGGAAATCACGCCCTTAGCGCGCGGCCTTCGTCGCGGCGCGCCAGCATGTCCGCTTTCAGCACGAGGTATGCCAGCTCCTCCGCTTCCTGCCAGCGGCGGCGCAGGACGTTCAAATAGTCTTCGGGTTTGACGCTGGCGATGTTTCCTCGCAACGGGCTTTCGAGGCGCGCGCGGTACTCCCGATAAATTTTTTCGGCCCTGTGTTCGAAATAGCTGCCGAGTTCTTCGATCTCAAGTTCCCTCATCTCGGCGAGCGTCAGGGCCTGCCGCACGCGCTCGGCGGTCAAGGCGCCATACCGTTCATGAAGCTCTTCGTAAATCACGGGTCAATGCCTCGTCTGGTACAACAGGTTCTCGGACATGGCCTTCAGGACGTTCTCAAGCCGTCTGGCCTGCGGCATGTTGCGGACCCTCGCTTCCGGAATGCCCTCGAACTGCTCCAGAAGCCGCAAAATGGCCTCGGCGTTTTCCTTGCCGTAATGGTCCTCAAGGTCGCCGTAATCGAGGGGAAGGTCTTTCAGGTCGTGCAACATGTCTTTTCCTCTTTTGCGAAGGGAGCCGCAAAGCCTCCTAACGGGCTCTCTACAGGACCGCAACGCGGGCTCATCAGGCACCATAACGGGCGCGAACGAGCCACGTAAATGCCGATTTATGGCTAATATACTTTCGTGGCGGATTTGGGGCGGCGGCCGTTAACTATATCGAACCGGGCGCCAGCGCGATCCGCATGCCGTCCAGGTCCTTGTTAAAAAATATTTGGCAGGCCAGGCGCGAATTTTCATTAACTTCGAACGCCCCGTCCAGCATTCCTATCTCTTCCTCCGAAGGTTCCGGGATTTTGCTCTTCCATGCCGGGTCCACATAAATGTGGCACGTCGCGCACGCGCACGACCCACCGCATTGACCTAAAATGGGAATTCCGCCTTCGCGGATGATTTCCATGAGCGTCCATTCGTCTGTCGCTTCAAGTTTGTGTTCCTTGCCATCCAAATCGGTGCAGATGATATGCATGTTGTTTTTAACCCCCCTTAAGGTGATTCAGGCCGAATTATGCCTTATCTTTGTCCGACACGCCAAGCCTCGTCTGCAGGTTGCTGGAGGACGTCGTGTACTGGAAACGATAGCGGCGGTCCGGGAAAACGTAGGTAAACGCCTTTTTCGCCATAAGCGCGGCTTCGTGGAAACCCGATAAAATCAGCTTCATTTTGCCGGGATAGGTGTTGATGTCCCCGATCGCGAAAATTGTGGGTACGGGCGTCTCGAAGGTAGCGGTGTCCACGGGGATCAGTTCGTTCTCGAAGGGTATACCGAAGCCCGCCACAGGCCCCAATTTCATCGTCAGGCCGTAGAAAGCCAAAAGGGTGTCGCAGGGCAGCGGATAAGCGTCCTTGCCCTCCTCCTGAAGCATGAGGCTATCGAGACGGCCATCGGCGCCGTTAAGGCCTGTGATATTGGCTATCTTAAGATCGATTTTGCCCTCGGCGATCAAGGCCTTCAATTTATTAACGGAATCCGGCGCGGCGCGAAACTCGCTACGGCGATGCACGACGGTCATATTTTTAACGATAGGCTGAAGGTTCAAGGCCCAATCGAGCGCGGAATCCCCGCCTCCGGCGATCACGAGGTTTTTGCCCCTGAACGTTTCCTTTTGGCGCACGGTGTAAAAGACCGATTGGCCTTCATAGGCCTCAATGCCCTTTATAGGCGGCTTTTTTGGCACGAAACTGCCCCCTCCTGCCGCTATGACCACAACCGGCGCCTCAAGGACCGTGCCGACGTCCGTTTTGAGCCGCCACTTGCCCTCGGGCGTTTTTTCAAGCGTTTCGGCCATTTGGTTAAGATGAAAGACAGGGTTGAAGGGTTTGATCTGTTCCATAAGGCGTTCAATAAGTTCCGCTCCCGTGCACATCGGGATTCCGGGAATGTCATAAATCGGCTTTTCGGGGTAAAGCTCGGCGCACTGCCCCCCTGCCCTGTCGAGGATATCAACCAGATGGCACTTCATGTCGTAAAGGCCTAGTTCAAAAACGGCGAAAAGGCCGATGGGACCTGCGCCGACAATAATGACATCCGTCAGAATGGTGTTTTGGGTTTTGTTTTCGTTCATTTTTTCTGGCTTGATTGGAGATAACGCAGAGGGGTGGTCTTAACCCACTCTGACAAGACCTTCAAGGGGCCCTAAGTTCCTGAAAACCTTACGGGTTTGCCAGATGCGCGAGCCTTCATGGCGTCGCGGAAATCGAAACTGCGCATGGAATGGCCGAAGAATGTGTGTTCAAGGCCGAGGTGCGTGTTCATATCCTGCTCAAAAGCCTTCATGGCCAGCCGTTTGATCGCGCCATAGGCGCGCGTAGGACCTTCCGCCAGCTTGTCGAGCCATTTCAAGGCTTCGGTCTGGAGCTGATCCGTATCGACCACGCGGTTGACGAGACGGAGCCGCTCGGCTTCGGCAACGTCGAAATCTTCGCACAGCATCATGAATTCAACGGCTTTTTGAATGCCGATTTTGCGCGGCAGGAAATAGGAACAGCCGCCGTCGGGCGTTGTGCCGCTGTGCGTGTATTTGCAGTTAAAGACGGCGTTTTTGGCCGCGATAACGAAATCGCAGGACAGCATGAGGCTGAGCCCGGCCGCCGATACTTTTCCCTCCACCGCCGCGATGACCGGTTTTTCCATAGCCTGGATTTCCCGGATGGCCGAATGGTAGGGTAGCAAGAGCTGGATGATGTTTTCCTGCGCGGCTGCGACGTCGCCGCTTAAAAACGACATGTCGATGCCGTCCATGAAGTTGCTTCCCGCGCCGCACAAAAGCACGGCGCGCGTGCCCCGGTCGGTTGTCGTGTTCTTGAGCGTCGTGAACAGCTGATTAGCCATGTCGAATGTCATGGCATTGCCTTTTTCCGGGCGATTGAACGTCAAAATTAATGACTGTCCGCGCCGTTCAGATAAAAGATCCTTGTCGGCCATGTTCGTTTCCTTTTGCCCGCGGCTTTTGAAAATTCGAATCAGACATTGCGATTAGACCCCTTCAAAAGCTATTTTACAAGGGAATCGCTTCCCTGCAGGTTCGCACGTCATGACGAAATTGCCTACCTATGGCAAAGGAAGATTGAATAAAGGAGAGCCCGGCGAAGTTCTCTTTGAGATGGCGCGTGTGGGTTCCCTTATGCGGGTCACGGCCGTCGATACCGAAACCGGCACGGAAGTCGTCATTCAGGGGCCGGCATCCCTCACCTCCGTCGAGCTTCAGCGCGTTGCCCTCGCCAAGCTTCGTTACGTTCTCAAGAAGCAGCAGACGCAAAAAGAATAACGACGTTTCCTTTTGCGCCGCACAATAATTGCGCAGAAAAATATTTATGGCCGGAAGGTTTTCTTGCCTGTTCCGTCGTTTGACGTTAAGCAGAATAAACAAAAAAATAAAATTCAGGAGAGGAAATGGCGCGGCGAAAAATTGCTTTGGTAGGCGCCGGCCAGATTGGCGGCACGCTGGCCTTGTTGGCCTCCACGCGCGAGATGGGGGATATCGTTCTTGTCGATATTGCGGAAGGAATTCCCGAAGGAAA
>JAXGVG010000002.1:0-28789 GCA_040773965.1 Alphaproteobacteria bacterium
CCAAGGCCGTCGTCGACCGTTAACGTCAAAAGCCACTCGTTGGTGTCCGTCTTCGTCCAGGAATAGGTCATGTCGTGCTCGCCGCCCAGCGCGTCGTAGACCTGGATGGTCGAGGAGGCCGAGCTTTGGCCGATGTCGTACGTCGAGGGCAGGTTGGCCGCGTAATCGACGTGGCTCGTGCCGACGGGATTGTCCAAAAGGTCCGACAGCTGAATGGGTTCGCATGAAGACGTATCGACGACGCCGGTCGAGCTCACCGTGTAACCGGCGAGATAATAGCCCGCCGTGTTGACCAGGTAACCCGTCGAGTCGAGCGAGAAATCTCCCGCGCGCGTATAGAACGAACCGGTTGCGAACGTTTTCGCGCCGGTGGCGGCCACGGTGGCGGCCTTCACGACGAAGTAACCGGAACCGGAAATGGCCAGAGCCGTTTCCGAATCCGACGACGTCAAGCTGCCCTGAACCGAGTTGGTATACTTCGGCGTGGCGCGGACGCCGCCCGGATCGTTATAGGACGCGGAGGACTGTGTCACGAGCGACTCGAAGGTTGTGTCGATGCCCTTGAAACCCGTCGTTTGCGTGTTGGCAAGGTTATCCGAGATGTTGCCGATGGCGCTCGATTGGGCGTCGAGGCCGCCGACGGCCACGGTGAGGGCTGAAAAGAGTGACATGGATGACCTCCGCTTCGCCTTCACAGGCGTTCCGATGAAGAACGACGGGGACGGCTTTCTTCGTTGGACAAAACGCCGGAAGGACTCCCCCGGCACACGAAATCATCCATTCTCGAGCAAGTTCGGTGCCAAGCTACAACCTTTTGATATTAAACACATATTTTATGATCTAAAAAAAATCATAAAGCGGTTACGGCAATTTTTTCCCCGGATTCGGGGATATATTGCCGTTTCAAATTCCTTTTAAAATGAGGCGCGTCCTTGACAAAGGGTGAGAACCAAAGTAGAACTCTTATTCATGCTTTGTTCTTTTTCAACGCCTGCCAGACGAGGGGGCCATGCTTACGCGCAAACAAAAAGAGTTGCTGCTTCTTATCCGGGACCGTCTGGCGGCCGATGGCGTTCCTCCGTCGTTCGATGAAATGAAGGACGCTCTTGGCCTGCGGTCGAAGTCGGGCATCCATCGCCTGATTTCCGGTCTGGAAGAACGCGGTTTTATCCGGCGGCTGCCTCACCGGGCGCGGGCGCTTGAAATTCTGCGGTTGGCGGAAGGAACGGAAGGCAAAACGCGCCCGGCGCGCCGGGCGAAAATACCCTTGCCGGCGGCCATGCCGGACATGGCGGCGATCGCGGTCGCCAGCAGCATAAGCCTTCCCCTTTACGGGCGCATCGCGGCGGGCACGCCGATCGAAGCCTTGCGCGATCCGCACATGCAAATCGACGTTCCGGCGGGAATGATCGCGGGCCTCAAAGGCGACCGCGCGCCGGAGGATCATTACGCGCTTGAGATTTCCGGCGATTCCATGATCGAAGCCGGAATTGTGGACGGCGACCGCGTCATCATCCGCAAAGCGGATACGGCCGACAACGGCGCCATCGTCGTCGCTCTGGTCGACGATAACGAAGCCACGCTGAAATACATCGAACGGCGCGCGCAAGGCGTCGCTCTCATTCCCGCCAACAAGAACCATGAAACGCGCGTCCTCGCCCCGGACCGCGTCAAAGTTCAGGGAATCCTTGTCGGTTTGGTCAGGCGGTATTAAGCAGAAGACAGAAAAGGGAAAAGGCGCTACTTGTTGGCCTTTCAACTTTTAACCCGCGAATTTTTGCCATGTCCGTCGTCGTCCGTTTTCCGCCTTCACCCACAGGGATGCTGCACATTGGGGGGGCGCGCACAGCCCTTTTCAACTGGCTCTACGCCAAGCATCATAAGGGAAAATTTTTACTCCGCATCGAAGATACGGACCGCGAACGCTCCACGCCCGAGTCCGTGCAGGCCATTCTGGACGGCATGACGTGGCTCGGCTTCGACTGGGACAACAACGACCCCACATTGAACAACGGCAAAAGTTATTACTCGCAATTCGAACACCGCGAACGGCATGCCGACGTGGCGCGTCAAATGCTTGCGAAGGGCGCGGCGTATTGCTGCTACGCGTCGCCTGAAGAACTGGAAGCCATGCGCGCCGAACAAAAAGCCAGGGGCTTGCCGCAAAAATACGATGGCCGTTGGCGTGACCGCCCGGTAAGCGAAGCGCCGCCCGGCGTCAAGCCCGTCATCCGTCTGAAAGCGCCCCAAACGGGCGAAACGGTCGTCGACGACAAGGTCATGGGCCGCGTCACCGTGCAAAACGGCCAGCTCGACGACATGGTTCTTCTGCGCGCGGACGGCACGCCGACCTACATGCTGGCCGTGGTGGTGGACGATCACGACATGGGCGTCACGCACGTCATTCGCGGCGACGATCATCTCACCAACACCTTCCGGCAGGTTCAAATCTACAAGGCCATGGGCTGGGACGTGCCGGTGTACGCGCATCTGCCGCTGATCCACGGTCCCGACGGCACGAAGTTTTCGAAGCGTCACGGCGCGCCCGCGGTAAGCGACTACCGCGATCTTGGCTACTTGCCCGAAGCGATACGGAACTATCTGTTGCGTTTGTGCTGGGCGCACGGCGACGACGAAATTATCTCCACGGAACAGGCCGTCGCATGGTTCGATTTCGGCGGGATCGGAAAATCCCCCGCGCGTTTCGACTTCGCCAAGCTCAATCATGTGAACGCGCATTACATCGGCCTGGCGGACAACCGGCGTCTTGTGGATCTGGCGAAACCTTTTTTCAGGGAAAAACTGGAACGCGATTTGACGGAAGCCGAATCGTCTCTTCTTGAAAAAGCGCTGGCGGATATCAAGCCGCGCGTGCAAACGCTGCGGGAAATAGCCGATACGGCTCTGTTCTATTTCCGGCGGCTGCCCCCCGACGACAAAGCGAAAAAACTGTTAACGCCGGAGGCGAAAACTCATCTGAAGGAATTGGCCGGACGCCTGCCGACGCTGCCCGATTTTTCCGCACCGGCCCTTGAATCGCTCTTCCGGGACTATGCCGGGGAGAAAGGCCTGAAACTTGGCGCGGCGGCCCAGCCCCTGCGGGCGGCGCTCACCGGGCGGGCGGTCTCGCCCCCGATCTTCAGCGTGGCCGCCTTGCTTGGCCGGGACGAGGTTCTGGCCCGCCTGAAAGGGGCTTTGGAATAGGACCGCAAAGGTCGAAAAAGGGTCCCGAACAGGCACATAACCCTATCCGAACAGGTCCCAAAAGCGCGCTCTACAGAACCGCGAATTACGCGGCGTTAAGGAAAATTTGATGATTCGTATCATAATGACGAATTACTTTCATAGGTTGTGAAAGGAGTTGGCGGAAATCCAATTTCTTTCATCTATGCCGCTTCGGAGCCAAATGTGACCTCACTGGAATCATCGTCTTCCGCGCCGCCAAGCGAAAAAACCTCAGCAATCTCAGGGACTTCGAATTGGCTGGATCAAGACGATCAGTTGCGCGACATGTGGCTTCGCAACTTGTCTCCGGCGAATAGTGCCGAACAGCTTGGTCGTTCCGTCGCGGCCATCATGACACGGGCAGCGCGCCTGGGCTTGCCGCGCCGCTCGGCGCCGGGCCGCAAGCCGGGCTACCGCCGTACGGAAGAGTCGCGGACAACGCGGATGGCGACGACGGCAGGACTCGTCAAGAATGCATCGCCGCAAGGCCTGGAGGGACAAATGCAGGTCGTTCCCCGAATTTGCCTGATGTGCCTGAATAAGTTTCCCTCGCAGGGCCGTCACAACCGTATTTGCCCTTCGTGCAAGGCTTCGGCCGAATATTCCTCAGGGAGCAGCGTTCCCGATTTTGATTTTAAGGTTGAATCATGAAAGCGAGGTCATTCTGCGTTCGACGGTTTTTCGGGGCAAAACGGGACGGGCTCATCGCCGCCATTGACACAAAGCCGGTGTTTCCTTCACTGTTTTCGAAAGAGAGGAGCCGGATATGGCGCTAAAGGATGCCGTAGCGACCGTTTTGGGCCGCAACGCTTTTTACCGTGACGGCTATCGCCTGCTGCTGCGGATCAGCGTCATTCAGGGACTTATCATCGTTCTTCTGTCTGGGGCGATCATCGCCATGCTCTTGACGATGGAGGCGCGCTACATTTATTTCGCCACGACGACGGACGGGCGCATCATCAACATCGTTCCTCTGAACGAACCCTATCGTTCGCGCGCGGAAGTCGTGACATGGGCGGCGAAAAAAGCCCAGGAAGTCATGCGTTTCGGGTTTAGCGATTACCGGCAAAGGCTGCAGGAGTCGGCCAATAATTTTACGCCGGGGGGCTGGGAAAGTTTCACAAAAGCGCTGAAGGAAGCCCGTATTCTTGAGGCCGTTGAGGCGCGAAAACTGACGGTTACATTGGATATCGAAGCTGCGCCCGAAGTGAGGAGGCAGTTTTTGCGCGATGGCGTTTACACGTGGGATCTTTTAACCCCGATAACCATCAAATTCGACGGAGCCGATCCGCCATCGTCTATACGCGCCAAGCTTATCTTGCGCATCGTAAGGGTATCGACTTTGCAGAATCCCGACGGCATAAGCATTGAACAGTGGGTGGCCAACTAACGGAATAGTGTCGCCGCGCGGAAAAACAAACCCGGTAAGTCCTGAAAGAGCTTGAAACGGCATGACGGAAACGCTTTCCACGAACGCACCGGAGGTTTCTTCGGAAAAGCTGCCGCCGGAGGTCAAAAAAGAACCGAAGGCCGGGGCCCTTCATGCGCTGAAGGACAAATGGGCAGCAAAAAAAAAGGCTCTTTTCAAACCGATTTTCGGGGAAGAGATAACGGCGGATGACCTCGTCGTCGATGAACAGGACATTTTAGAACGTCGCCATCGGCTGATTTCGTTGGTCCGTTGGCAGGCTGTCGCTATAGGCGTTTTGTCTTTGGTTCTTCTGGTGGCCATTCCCGCTTTGCGGCCCGTGATAAGATACCGGGCGGTGACGCCCGAAGGGAAGAAGATGTTTTTGGCGCCGCTTACGGTTCCCAATCTTACGAACCAGTCCGTACTTTCATGGGCGGCAAGCAGCGTGACCGAGATTATGACCTTCGGCTTTGGCGATATTGACAGGCAGATCACATCGCAGAGGCACCGTTTCACGACCAGGGGCTGGGAAAGTTTTCTCGAAGCCATCCGAAGACAAGAAGTATGGAAGGTTTTCAAGGAGCGCCAGTTGATATTGACCACCGTTCCCTCGGACGCGCCTGTCCTGACAGGCCAGGGCCTGGGGGTGGACGGGGATTATATCTGGATGATCCAAATCCCTGTTGTCATGAATTACATCACAAACAACGATGTGACGAGGAAGCAGAAAGGCACGGTTAAGTTAACCATTACGCGGGTGCCCGGCAGCAAAAATATCAACGGAATAGCCATTAAATCCTGGGATATAAGGTAAAGACACGGGCATGTTTTGGAGAAAGGGGGGACAAAGTTGGCGATGAAACGGGCATGTGTGGAAAAAGGCGGTTTTCCCGGAAAAACCTGTTGCAAAGGCAAGTTTTCTTATAAATTATAAACTTTATGTTAACTTAGCTCTGCTGAAAAAGCAAAGCGTGTCCGATTTTTACAAACTGATTCGGGGATGTAATTTGTTGCGCAAAATCAAGCCACATTCTTTTCTTCCCTCTTTCGTTGGCGCTGTAATTGGAGCAGGGGCACTTGCATTCTCTTTTTCCCCGGCCTTTTCCCAGGAAATCGCTGCGCAATCCACGACAACGCCGGTTGTCGTGGAATCCTCTGTGCCTGCCGTGGTTACGGCCACCGGGGCCGGTGCGACGGCCATTGTGCCGGACACTATGGCTTCCATGGAAAAGACATCGTCGGGCATCGATTTGCCCGTGCCGCCCCCTGCCTTGACGCCCGAACAGGAGGCTTTGCAATTGCAATTGCAGGCTGAGGAAGTTGCGGCCAAGGCGGCCGAAGTCAAGCGCGAAGAAGAGTACAGGCAAAAATCGTTTAACCGAGCGGCCGGAGGCCTTCTGCCTCTTTCTCCCGATCAAATTCGGGATTTTCTGCGACGTCTCGAAAGTACGCAGGAAGCATCCCAGGCTCCCTTTGCCGGGCCGCCGAAAGGCGAAGTCAAGGTTATGGCTTTGTCGCTGGACCCCGGGGGGGAGCCCCCGCAAATCAATCTGGCGGCCGGTTATGTGACGACTATCGACATAGTCGATGCAACGGGCGCTCCTTGGCCCATTCTTGACGTCGGCGTGGGGGGCAATTTCGAAGTCACGCCAACCCAGGCTGGCTCGCACGTCGTACGGGTCGTTCCGTTGACGAGAGTCGGGATGGGAAATCTGTCGATCCTGTTAAAAGACCTGTCGACTCCGGTCATTTTCCGTTTGGCTGCAGGAGGGGAGACCTTCCATATGCGCTACGACGCAAGAGTTCCCAAGCTTGGCCCCAACGCCAAGACGCCGCTGATCGAGCGCGGCCGGATAGGCCCCGTGGCGGGAGACCAAACCATTGCGATGATTCTTGAAAATGCGCCGCCAAAAGCCGCCAAGCGGCTTAAAATTGCGGGTCTGGATGCGCGCACAATGGCCTGGCAGCTCGACGATAAAGTTTTTGTGAGGACTCCCCTAACTTTATTGTCACCGGCCTGGAACGCGAGCGCCTCTTCGCCCGATGGAACGACGGTCTATGAGATTGGCGATGCGCCGGTGTTATTAATGTCGGACAATGGCGCTCTGATGCGGGCGCGGCTTACGCGGGATGAAGATCATGACAAATAATATGGACGAATTTGATCATGAAGAGGACTTCGGCGCGGCCGAAATGAACGAAAGCCGCGCCAGCGGCGGCGCGCGGCGTAACATTGCCGAAGCCTGGCGTTCGCAGCCTTTGTTCAAACTGATGGTTATTATGGTTGTCGTCGGCGTCGCGATTGCCGGGGCCTTGGGCGTATTCTCAAGCTCGTCAAAGCCAGGCGTCTCGCGCATGCCTCGCACGCCCGAAATAAGCGAAGTGCCGGGAGGAAAAGCGTCCCAGGCTTTTATCGATCAGAATGAAATGGAGAACAAACGCCGCGCCGAGGAAGCCTTGAAAAGAGGCGGAAGCGCTTTTCCGACGCCGATCGGTGCCACCGGGGATTTAACGGGATTGCATGACGACAAAAGGGAAGATCCTCTGGTGGCGTTTCGCGCCGAGGCGGAACGTCTGAGAGAGGAAATAAAAAAGGAACAACAACAAAACGCCCAGCAGATTCAGGTCATACAAAAACAGAACCAACAGCCCATGCGCGTCGAGCGCGAGGACGATACGCTGGCGAAGGCCATGCAAAAACAAATGCAGCAGCTTATGGAAGGCTGGTCGCCGCGCAAGATGAACGTCGTGGCGGGGACTGAACCGAAGGAAAAGCCCGCGTCAAGCGAAAACAAAAAGGAAAACGCCGCTGTGGAAGCCGCTTCCGTCAATCAGGCGGCGGCAACGATGGCGGCCAGGCAAAAACTGCTCGTTCAGGCGGGCACCGTCAATTACGCGCAGTTGCTGACGGAAGCCAATTCCGATGTCCCGGGTCCCATCCTGGCTCAGATTCTGTCGGGACCGCTTGCGGGAGGACGGGCCGTCGGGCGCTTTCAGGTTATGAACGACTATCTTGTCCTGACGTTCCATCTTGTGACGCTTAAAGGAAAGGAATATCCGGTCAATATTCTGGCGCTGGATCCCGACACGACGCTTGGCGGGATGGCCACCGAAGTCGATCATAGGTACTTTGACCGGATTCTGTTGCCTGCCGCCGCTTCGTTCGCGTCGTCGTTCGGATCGACGCTTGGACAGGGAGATTCCGGAGTCGTTATTACGGACAACGCGACGTTCGTCGTTCAAGCCGAAAAGAGCTATAAAGATGCCTTGTATGAAGGTTTAGGCCAAGCGGGCAATACGGTAAGCCGTTTTCTCCAGAACGAGGCCAACAAGATTAAACCGCTTGTTCGCGTGGCCGTTGGAACGCCTATGGGTTTCTTCTTTCTGGCTTCGGTGAAGGAAGGGGCGAGTCAGGCAACCGCCGAAACGTTGTGGGGGCTTCAAGGCGTGCAGGCTATGGGGATTCCCGGGGGTTCGGCGGCGGGCGGGTTTTCGGTCGTTCCGGGATATGGCCAGACGAACTATCCTTACGGTTATGGATCGCCGACAGGCGTTCCGGGCACGGGAGCGTATGGCGATACGTCCGCCTATGGCACGTCCGGCTATAATCCTTACGAAACGAGCGGCTATTCTTCGAGTTTCCAAAAAATTCCAGGGACTTCCGTGTCCGTCTACAGGCCCGGTCAAACGGGGCTTGGCACGAGCTATTATGGCCGCTAGTTTACATGTGGCGCATGACTCTCTCTTTCCGGGGGCGGGCGTCAGTTCTTGAGCGGGCAAATCCAGAACCGAACGGCTGTTCGTGTGTGTCCTTATCGGCAGACATGGGATAGACAGTCGCATAGTTTCATACGTCGAGGAGCTTTACGATGAATGACGAGCAGCTTGGGCCTGAATCCGATTCGATCGTGCAGGAAGAGCCCAATCTTCAATCCGAGACATGGCAGGAGCCGCAGGAACTGCCGCCTGACGACTTTCAGGATCCGTATCAGACGGAAGAAGCCACGGCCGTCGAGACGGAAGAACCGCCGCCGTCGGCAAGCCCGTTTGAGGCAGGAAAGGAAACAAAGAGAAGCAAGGGCGTTATTCTGGCAAGCTTGTTCGTCGTTTGCGGCATTGCGATCGGCGTCTTTCTTTTCAATCAAATGAGCGGCGACAAGGGATCGCCGCCGCCCCAACCGGGCGCCGTCGAAAAAGCGGATCGTTTGCCGGGAGATCCGGAAACGAAGACGCCCGCCAGGGACGCGACCGAATCGGCAAAAAAAGCCGAACCTTTCGTTACGCCGACGACAGGAGAGACCGATATGAAGGCTCTCTATGAAGCGGCCGTGAATAAGGCGGCAACGTCGGCAGGAAGCGCGGCGGCTCTTCCCAGCGGCCCGACGATCGATCAGGAGACCGGCGAACCGGCGACGCCGGCGCTTGTGCGGCCTGACGACATTATGGTCAAACAGGCGGCGAAAGCTCCGGCGGGAGCCGCTGTCCCCGATACATCGAAAACCGGCGTTAATGTTGCGCCTGCGTTACAGAACCAAGCCGTTCCGGTCGCGCAAGCGGATTTCGAAGACCGTCTAAAGACTTTGTCGGGACAGGTCGAAGACCTTAAGAAAGTTCTGGAACAGACGTCCCGGCAAGCGGAGCAACTGGCCGCCCGTCTTGATGAAACCGCTCAAGGTGGGCCAGCCGCAACGGCGGCGAAAGGCGGCGCGGGTCTGGAAGCGCGTCTGGATAAAATTGAGCAGCAGCTTGCATCGCTTGTTGGCGGACAGGCCGGGGCTTCTAAAACGAAGCCTCTACAAGATGTGGGCGTTTATGAACCATCCGGGGAAATGGAGGCGGTTTCTCCTCCGGCTTCGGATAAACAAGAAGCCTCTTCGAAACCGCCAGCATCGACAAAGGCGGCCAAACGTAAAACGGCAAAACCCCGGTCCGTTGCAAGCCGCGCCGGAACCAAAACCGTCAAATCGGGCGGCTGGGTTTTGCGCGCGGCGACGCCCGAAGCCGCATGGGTCGCAAAAAGCAAGGAATCCGTTGAATTGCAGGAGGTTAGGGTTGGGGACACATTGTCCGGCATTGGAAAAGTACGTTCTATCCATCAGGTGGGCGACAGCTGGACGATCGTCGGCAGCAAGGGTTCCATTCACTAGGTTCTAAACGATCTGTTGGAATGGGGCAGTACGGACAAGGTTAATGGCGGGCTTTTTTCCCGGACGGCTATCGTTAATTCGCCATTAACTTTACTGGTCGTTTGGGGCGGAACGTGAATATTTGTTAAATATTAAACCCCTTTTTAAGGGTTTGGATCATAATAAGATATGTCTAAAAGTTTAGAAAAATTGCTGTTAGCCTTTTATGAGGAAGGCCATGTCTTCAAGAAAAAATTTTTTGACGAATCCTTCTAATGTTCCTTCTTTCGATAAGTTGGCCGTTTGGCCGTTCGTTTTGCTGGCTATAGTCTTTTTGCCAACGAACGTGTGGGCGCAAGAAGCTGCCGAGACGGCCATCACTTTGGGCAACATCGTTTGCAACGTCAGGAACAGTTTGCCCGCGTTTGCTCCCCTCATCAGCGTGTTTGCCTACACGGTGGCCGCTTTTGCGGCGGTCAAGGGCGTCCTTCTGTACAAAAAACATACGGAAAACCCCAACGATAACCAGTTTGTCAAGGCAACGGCCCATGTGCTCGTCGCGGGTTTGCTCGCGGCCATGCCGGCGACCGTCGGAATGTTGCAGCAGACCCTGCATGTAGGCGCCGGCGCCGGCGGGTCTTTAGCGTGCGGGGAAATTGCGGCTCCTGCCCTGGCCACGGGCGGGCTCGACACGATCATCCAGAATTTCGTGAACAACATCAAAAACCCGATGATGGCTCTTGTATCGACGCTTAGCGTCGTTATGGGCTTGTATCTTATTTTCCGGGGATTGCTCAAGGGAACCAAGGTCGGTTCGGACCCGCGCGCGGGCGCGACGCATGCCATCATGGCCAATCTTCTTGTCGGCGCGGTGCTGGTGTCGCTCGGCACCATTCTTTCGACGATGCTGCAAACCGTTTTCGGCGATTCGTCCATAAGCAGTTTCTCCGGCATCAACTGGACGAACGTTACGGCCGAAAACGCGAATACCGAGGCTATCGACGATACCGTCACGGCCGTCCTGACGTTCGTTCAGGTTATCGGCGCCATTGCCTTCCTGCGGGGCTGGCTTATGATCAAGAACGCCGTCGAAGGCACGGCGCAAGTTACGGTTCCTCAAGGCCTCACGCACGTGATTGGCGGCACGATGGCCATAAACATTGGCGCCATGCTGACCGTTTTCGACAGAACGTTCGGGACCTGTCTGGTAATCGGCAATTGTTGATGAAAATGGCGGAACCAAACCTTTAGCCAACCTTTCCCGGCAGGCAGGACCTTTTGTGACCCCCGCGCTCGTACGTTCTCTCTTTGTCAATAAAACAGACCGGTATGGTTTGGACGTTAACAGTCATGACTGGATCAAGTTTCTGGCGATCCTTATCATGACGGTCGATCACATCGGCTTTTTTCTGATGCCGGACCAGCTTTGGCTGCGCGCGGTCGGACGGTGGATGTCCCCGGCGTGGTTTTTCCTTGTGGGTTATTCCCCGGCAAGAGCTTTCCCGGCTCCTTTGATCCTTTTTGCCGTTTTCATGTTAATTGCCAATGCCTTAACGGCCGTTCCCGTTTTCCCTTTAAACGCGCTTGTGTCGGTCATGGTTTGCCGTTTTGCCATCTCCCTGTTCGAGCGGCACGATGCCTTTGCGCGCAAATATCTATTGGACATTTTCACGGCCTGCCTTCTTTTTCTGCTGCCCACGTATTGGCTTTATGAGTACGGAACGTTGGCTATCCTGTTTGCCATCATGGGCTATTTGTGCCGGACGGGGCCCCGGGACCTTTCATACACGGCCTTTGTGGCGGGCACATTTACTGTTTTTGTGGCCTTTCAGATCTACTTTTACGGGTTCAATTTGGCAGAATCGCTGATTGTCATTGCCGGGACGGCGGCATGCGTTAACTATTTGTTTTCCTTTGAAAGAAAAAGTCTGTTTTCTGGAGCTGATACCAAAATTGGCAAACTAATCGTTAAATTTTTGTCACGTAATTCTTTATATTACTACTTCTTCCACCGCCTCTTTCTTCAAATTATTGGCGTATTTACTGTTATCTCCCCTGAAAAATATAAAATTTACTGGTTTTAATCTCGTGTGAAGGATTTGCGGGAAACGTAGTTTGGTTAACAATAAGTGTAAAAGAAGAGGGGATGTTTTTTTCAGCCGGGTTCGTTACTTAGAGAGGGGAAAGAGTATTGCCGGGACGCTTGAGCGGGGCCGGAATTAACTGAAAATTAAAGCGTTTGGATAAGAATAAAATACAAGGAAAATTATTCTTGAATTGAAGCAAATCTTGCTGGAAGACTCAAAACCGTGATAATTTTCCGAGGCTCTATCAGTCAAGGTTATGGGAAAAAGGCCGGAGCAAAATTGCCTTAACGAAACCGAAGGGGGAGAAAATGACAAAGGATAAACTGTTAAATGATATTTTCAAATGGGGCGTACTTTCCGCTGTAGTGACTTTGGCATTGCCGGACTTGGCTTTTGCCAGCGCAGGTACATCGATAGATACATTTACTACAACGGATGCGAATAAAATCGTCCCGCTTATCAGCGTCGCGTCGTATACGATCGGCGCTTTTCTCGGTGTGAGCGGCGCATTGAAACTGAAGAAGCATGCTGAAAATCCGGCACAGGAAAAACTGGCGCCGGGTGTGGCGGCTTTGCTTGCGGGTGGCGCTCTTGCGGCCTTGCCGAGCCTGTTGGGTACGCTTACGGAAACGGCGCACTTGGGAACTGACACGACGTATGACGCATTGACTATTAACTAATGCTTGTAAATATTAGTGGAAGCACGTCAAACACAGGAGATACGGCAATGAAAAGTCAAAGAATGACAAATATTCTGTACTGGGGCGTATTGGCCGCCGTCATAACGTTGGCGTTGCCGGATCTAGCCTTGGCCAGCGCGGGCGAATCGATCGAAACTTTTACTGACGACGACGCTAAAACCATAGTGCCTCTTATAAGCGTTGCATCATACACGGTCGGCGCTTTTCTTGGTGTGAGCGGCGCATTGAAACTGAAGAAGCATGCTGAAAATCCGGCACAGGAAAAACTTGCGCCGGGTGTGGCGGCTTTGCTTGCGGGTGGCGCTCTTGCTGCCTTGCCAAGCTTGTTGGGTACTCTTACGGAAACGGCGCACCTTGGTGCTTCCCAAGGGTATACCGCGCTTCCCGTTCCATAGAAACCGGTCTTGCCATACCTTCCGCTTATTCTCGGGGTCAGAGGAAAATCTGAACCCCGGGAGGCGGCTTCCAAAAGCCGTTCCCGCCTGAAAGAACAGATGGAAAAGACGCTTCGGCGCGACGATTTCACGTGCCGGTGTTGCGGATTCCAGTCCCAAAAATATCAGCGTGCCATTCCCGCCGATCCGGAGCTTGACGCGGGCAGCCCTTTTATAACGGTGTGCGCCTTTTGCGAACTGTGTTTTTCTCTGGACCACGCCGGTTTGACGGGCGCAGGCGTTCTTGTCTGGCTTCCGGAAATAGCGCAGGTCGATCTTCACCATATTATGCGCGCCATTTATGTCGTGCGCGGCGCCGATCATCCGCTGGCCGACGCGGCATCGCGCGCATACGATGCGCTTATTGCGCGCCGCATGGAGGCGAAAAAGCGTTTGGGCAGCGACGATCCTCTTTTGCTGGCCACGGTTTTTCAGGAATCCTTGAATAAAAAAGAATACGCCGCCCGAAAGGAAAAACTGGAAGGCATTCGTTTAATGCCGCTTGAACGCTGGCTGATGCGCGGCCCTCGCGGGGACGTCAATCAGTTCCCGCAAATGCTCAAATACTTGCGCTCGCCCGAGGGGCCTTTTGGCAGGCTTTTGCCCGAAACGTGGGGGGCTTTATTTGATTCGGTCGTTGATCGAGTTGGCAAAACACATTGAATAAAGCGCCCCCCCCTTTTTAGTCGATTGTTCATAAAAATGCCGGTATAGCTTGCCGTCCTTGATCCCGGGGGCGAGAGTGCCTAACGTGACTGCGCAATGAACAGCTTTCTGGACGATATTCTGGCCTCTTTGTTGTTGACGGTGCGGCAGCCGGTCGAGTCCTTCATTCAACTGGAGACGGCCGACGATCCGACGACGCTGGTTTCGACGGATGGATCTCTCATTACCTTTGTCCGGATGCTGGGGGCGCGCCAGATTATAGGCGACGCCGAATACCGCTGGATCGTCGATCAGGCGACGATGAAACTGGGCGCCCGTTTCGATCGCCCGGGCCAGGCCATGCAGGTTTATTTCGTGCGCGATCCGTCGCTTGTCGGCCGCGACGTCGATAAGGGGATGCGGGGGAATCGCAACGCGGCACAGGCGCTGGATCTTGGCCTTGAAGACCTGCTTAACGAACGCCGCCGCCACCTGACGCGCTTTCTGGCTCACGAAGACATTATTCTCGTTCTGTGGACGCGGCCGGCGGCCATAAGCAAAACCGAGTTGGGACAGGCCTTGAAAAGGCGCGCGCAACAAAAATGGGTTGTGGCCGGCGATTCGCAGTATCCCATGGCGGCGATCGAGCCCTTGCGCATCCGGCACAAAAGCTATGTATCGGCTGTCACGGCCGCGCTGGACGAAATAGCAATGAAAACCCGCGTGTTGCCGGTCCACGATGCCTTGACGGCCGTGCGCACATGTCTTTATCCATTGTTGGCCAACGATGAGTGGCGGGCCAACCTGCCCGGCGATCCGGTTTTGCCGCGCGCCCCATCTCATCAAGCCGATTTGTCCGAAATCCTGTGGCCGCCCATCCGGCGGCAACTGTGTTGCGGCGATGCGGCTATCGTCTCGCCAACCGTCGTTCGTATCGGCGAACTTCTTTGGGCGGGCGTGGATATGACGCTGGGGCCCGCCGATCCGGCGCCGTTTCCGCAACTGCTTGCGCGTTTGATCGATAACGATGTGCCATTCCGTATTTCGTTTCTTATCGAAGGGGGAGGCACGCAAGGCTCCTCTTTCCGGACCTTCGCCGCCGCCGTTCTTGCTTTCAGCAACGAAGTCAATCGCCAGATCAGAGAGTCTCTTAAGGCTCTGCAACAGCTGGCCCAAAGCGAGCCGGTCGTCAAACTTCGGGTTTCCCTTGCGACCTATGCGCCTGTTGGAGACCGGAAACTCATCGACACGCGCCTCGCGGCGCTGACTCAAGCGCTTGAGGCCTGGGGTTACTGTCAGGCCTCTTCGGCGGGGGGCGATCCTCTGGAAACCGTGCTTTCGTCGGCTCTTGGCATTGCCTGCGCTTCCACGGCCCCGGCGGCTATCGCGCCGTTTCGGGAAGTCGTCAAGCTTATGCCCTGGCAACGCGCTTCTTCCCCCTTCGAGGAAGGGTCTGTCATGTTCCGGACGGCGGACGGACGCATTTGGCCCTACCAGATGGGCAGCAGCCTGACGACGACATGGTTCGACCTCATATTTGCCCAACCCGGCGCGGGCAAATCGGTGCTTATGAACGCACTGAACCTCGGCACAATTTTATCGGCAGGCAACGCGCGATTGCCTTACATAGCCATTCTGGACATAGGCCCGTCTTCCGCCGGCCTGATTTCACTTATACGCGACGCGCTTCCTCTTGAACGGCGCTACGAAGCCATGCATTTCAAGCTGCGCATGACGCCGGAATACGCCGTCAATCCTTTCGACACGCAGTTGGGATGCCGGCACCCGCTGCCCGAAGAACGCTCCTATCTGACGGAGCTGCTTACGCTTCTTTGCACGTCGCCGGGCCAAAAAATGCCTTATGACGGCATGACCCAGCTGGTCGGCCTTTGTGTCGACGAAATGTACCGCTGGCGCGACGACAGTGGCGCGAATACCGAGCCGAGGCCCTATCTTGCCAATATTGAATCGGAAGTCGACGAGGCTCTCCGGACATTCAATATCCACCTTCCCGCCGATCCCTACTGGTGGGACGTTGTCGACGCGCTCTTCGATCAGGGGGCCTATCATGAAGCGATGATGGCTCAACGGCATGCGGTTCCCACGCTTGTCGACGCCGTCACGGCCGCGCGCCGTCCCCAGATCCGCGCTCTGCTTGAAGAAACGTCCATCGGCACGTCCGCCGAAACGGTCATTCACGCTTTTGAGCGGATGATCGCTTCGTCTGTGCGCGAGTTTCCGATTCTGGCCTCCATTACAAGGTTCGATATCGGCAGCGCGCGCGTAGCCGCCGTCGATCTTCAGGACGTCGCGCCGCAAGGCGACGATATCGCGGACCGGCAAACCGCCATCATGTACATGCTGGCGCGCCATGCGCTGGTGCGGGCGTGGTGGCTCGGGCCGGATTCGCTTCGTTCGATGCCCGAAAAATACCGGCCGTATCACGAGATACGGCTTCGCGACATTCGCGAAAGCCCCAAGCGAATCTGTTTCGACGAGTTTCACCGCACCAGCAAAACGGCAGCCGTGCGATCCCAGGTCGTGCGCGACGTTCGTGAAGGCCGTAAATGGGGTGTGCAGATTGTGTTGGCCTCGCAATTGCTGGACGACTTCAGCGCCGACATGGTGGACCTGGCGACGGGCGTATGGATTTGCGGCACGGCTGTCTCCGAGCGCGCGATCAACGATACGGCGGACCGGTTTGGGTTGTCGGATACGGCGCGGTGGGTCATGCGCTACCGCCTGACGGGCCCGAGGCCTAGCGGCGCGCCGGTGCTTCTGTTGTTGAGCACCAACGAAGGCCGTTATGAGCAGCACCTGATCAATACTCTTGGCCCGGTTGAACTGTGGGCGCTGTCGACATCGGCGGAGGACGTTCAGGTTAGAAGCCGCCTGTACACAACGCTGGGGGCCCCCTTGGCCCGGCAGATCCTTTCCCAGTTCTTTCCGGGGGGATCGGCAAGGCAGGAAATTCGGCGCCGGGTCGTTTTGCGCACGGAGCGGGGCGAAATTGAATCCGGCGCGACCAGCGTCGTTATTAACGAATTGGTAGAGGAGCTTGTAACCTACGCCCACAACAACAAAATTCAGCCTTCCGATAAAAAATAGTCAGGAAATGGTTGCGAGATTAGGGGCTCTTGGGCAATAATTCCGCCATATTTTGTTAACAAATATTAAAAGCGCAAAGGGACAAGTCAAATCATGAGCTCGACGTCGCACGAAGACCCAACATGGCATTTGTTGCTGTTTGTCCTGATTATTGGCGGGATTGGCTGGGCCATCTGGCATTTCTTCCGGGTCGAACTTCTTGAAACGCTTCGCTATATACGGCTGGCGGAATTTTGGGTCGTCAGTTTGTTCGACGGAAAGGTGCAACCTTGCGTCGAATGGTTGAAAGTTGCGCCGGCGGGGCAGAATATTCCAACCGCCGAAGTGTTCAAGGCGGCATCGGAATGTTTCGGCACGGCTAACTTGCGTCAAATGCCCACGGCGGAAGCTTTGAACTACTATAATATTACGCCCGCAAGCATGGGCAGGTTGTCGTCGCTGGTCGTGAAGTATCTTCGCTGGCCGGCCGCGCTTCTTTGCGCAGGTATCGGTTATTATGCCCTCTATGTTTCGCCGCGAAATAAATTTAAAACGCGTTACGATCTGGAAAGTTTCATTAAAACCCAGGCAAAAGTTTGGCCTGTTATTTCGCCGATCGTCAACTTCAGCCCGACGAAACACAGCGCGCGGGCGCCCGGAACGACGGTTCCCGATCGTTTGCCGTTGTTTGCCGAAGCTTTGTCGCCCGAAGAATGGATTTCCTTTCACCGTATTCCGGTCAGGAACGGCATTCCGGACCGCGAGATGGTCCGGCGCGCTTTTCTCCAGCAGCTCGGGCCCCGCTGGAATGGCGTAAACGATTTACCGCCGCATGTTTCCGCTCTTTTCGCGGCCCTTGCCTTGAAAGGCGCACAGAAAAGGGAAGAATCCGACGATTTACTGGGACGGTTGGCGTTAAGCTGGTCGCCTGAAAAAGGCTTCAAGATGGACCCTAAATTGGCGGAAGAAGTCAAGAAAATCGTTCGCGATCCGGCGTTGGGAGGCAAGGCGCTGGCGATAGCCAACCAGCACGCATATCGCACGACGGCAATGCTGGGCCTCTTGAAATGGGCCCGGTTTATGGGGGGCGTTTTGGCGCCGGCCCAGTTTTTGTGGCTTCGCGGCGAAGACCGTTCGTTGTGGTATCCCCTGAACAATCTTGGCCGCCGCGCTTTCCATACGGAAGGGTCCGGGGCTATGGCCCACTTCATGGCCGAACAAGCGGCCAAAAAGCCTTTGCCCATTCCGCGCATTGACACCGCCATCGTTACCATCAATCAATACCTGGCGGCCAATCCCGTAAAGATTCCTCCGCGAGAAGAGCCAGGAACCATCGATGGCCGGGCTTCCAGGGTTTAAGAGCTTCATCTTTTCTTGTATAAGGTTGCAGAAAATCGGGAAGGACGAACATGTTGTCTATTTTTGAGGGGCAAAAAAGCGTGCAGACACGGTTGGTGCGTACACAAAACGGCGCCTGTCTGGTCGTTTCTTTTCGTACAAGCCAGCCGCAGGCGGTCTGGCAATTCGATTTGGAAAAAAACCCGAATTTTACGATGGCCCTAAGGAATGAAGAGCAGGAATGGAATCTGGGCGTCACGTCGCCGGAAGGCGTCTTTTCGCCGGCTGCCCATTTCATTACCCGGGGCGAAGCCGAGGAAGCCTTTGAGGCGGTTCACAAGGTCCTTATGCGGCAAGGAATTCATCGGATAGGAGGTTGGGGGAGATTCATCCTCGTTCTTGCGGGGCTCGTTTTTGGCTTTCTTCTGGCGGGAATGTGGATTCTCAAAACCGGGCCGGGCAGGGAAAGCTCTGGCGCAAGCGTTATGGATTTGCCGGAGAGCGATAAATCGGAAACGCCCAAGCGCGGCGAAATAACAAGCGGGATCCCGCTTCCGGCGGATGAAGTCCTGAAAGCGCCGCCGCCGAACTAATATTGGTAAAAAGCCGGATATTAACCAAAACATAACGAAGAAGCCGAAGACTTTTGGCTACAGACCGGCTATTATTTGCCCTGAACCTTGAGCAAGGATAGGTCTCGTTATGCCTATTATTATGCCAAAACACCAGGTGGCGCAGCGTTCCATGTTCCGGGACACGCGGCCGGCTTCTGTGCGTTTGTATAGCTATTTCGGCCAGCTGGATGTTGTTGGCGGCGTAGCCTTTGGCGCGGCTGTTTTGTTTGCCTTGTCGCCACAGGTGGCGGTCTATGCCGATTTGGGCGCTTTTCTTGTTTTGATGTACGCGAGGTGGGCCCTTCATCGACCCTTTAGCCTTCCCTTCAAAATGCCCAAGTACGCGAAGGACATGCCGGATCCCAACAACCCGCCTCCCGGGAAAAGCGCCCCCGGCAAGGCGGAAGGGATCCTTTTTATCGGCAACGTCGCGGACCCGGACGAGCCTGCGCTCAATCAGGAAATGTGGCTGACCAATACGGATGCGCGCACGCACATCCTCTATCTCGGAACCACGGGCGCGGGTAAAACCGAAGGGCTCAAGTCGATGGTGACGAACGCCCTCGCGTGGGGGTCCGGTTTTGTGTACGTCGACGGCAAGGCGGACACCGATTTGTGGGTGTCGCTGTATTCGCTGGCCCGGCGCTTCGGTCGCGACGACGATTTGCTCGTGCTGAATTACATGACGGCGAACTCGGACGAAGGCGCCACGTCCAACACGATGAACCCTTTCTCGAACGGCTCGGCTTCCTATCTTTCAAACATGATCATCAGCCTGATGCCGGACGCGGGCGGCGACAACGCGATGTGGAAAGAACGCGCGGTCGCTCTTATGTTCGCGCTCATGCCCGCCTTGACGTGGAAGCGCGAAAAACAGGGCCTGTTGCTCGACGTCGGCGTCTTGCGCGAATACATCGAATTGCCCGCGATCATCCGCCTGTCGCGCGATCCCAATTTGCCGGAACGCATTTTGCGCGGTCTTCAGGGGTATCTCAACACGCTTCCGGGGTATGTGGACGCCGCTTTCGACGATGAAGGCAACGAGCGCCCGCCGTCGCCCGATCAGCCAATGTACGATCTTCAGGTCGCGCGTCAGCAGCACGGCTACCTGTCCATGCAGTTTACGCGCTCCTTACAGTCGCTCGCGGACGAATACGGTTACATTTTCAAGGTTCAGCTGGCCGACATCGACGTTCTCGACGTCGTGTTGAACCGCCGCATTCTTGTCGCTCTTATTCCCGCTCTGGAAAAGTCCGGCGACGAGGCGGCGAACCTCGGTAAAATTATCGCGGCCAGCCTGAAAGGCATGATGGGCGCCACGCTCGGCAATACGGTCGAGGGCTCGTGGGAAGAAGCCATCGGTAGCAAGCAGACGCGATCAAGTTCGTCCTTTATGACTGTTTTCGACGAAGTCGGATATTATACCGCGCAGGGCATGGCCGTCATGGCGGCGCAGGCGCGCTCGCTTGGCTTCTCGCTGGTTTTCGCGGCGCAGGATATTCCGTCGATGGAAAAGCGCGTGAAGCAGGAAGCGCAATCCATTCTCGGCAACTGCAACCTGAAAATCTTCGGTAAACTCGAAGACCCGACGGAAACCAAGGACTTCCTTGAAAAACACGGCGGCGACGTGTGGGTCAACGAAAGTACGGGCCTGTCCGCGCCGACCAACACCGTGGCGAGCCTCTTTTTTACGTCGCCGTTCTACGACGACCGCAAGTCGTCGGGCCTCGTCATGCGCAAGCGCGTGGCTTACGATCACTTGCGCGGCCAGCGCGAAGGCGAAGCTCACATTCTTTTCGGCGATTGGGCGTACAAGTCCCGGATGTTTCATGCGGTGCCCGAGAGAGTGAGAGCGCTGCGCGTTCACACACTTCTTCCGGGTCCCGTCAGCACCACAGCCACGGCCGCGCGCGAAAGGGCCCTGAACGAACTGGCTTCGCGGCTCAGGGATCCGGAATGGACGGCCGCTTCCGCCGCGCCCGAGGCAAGAAAAGCGCCGGAAATAACGGCGTTGGCCGGGAATTGGGAAGCCGCTGTGAAGGCCGGGCATAAAGCCCTGGAGGCCGGCGCGGTTGCGGTAGCCGGACTGGCTAAAGTGGCGCTTCCGCCCAAACCGGCGGGGGACATCCAGATTCCCGCTGCGCCAGGCAAAGCGGCCCCCGGGCCGCGCGTTACGGCAACGGCGGAAATAATGGCCGAAATACCGGCGGTCGATATTGCGCCAACCCCGGCCGTCTCCTTTCAGCAGCGCACAGGACAACCGTTAACGCAGGAAGGCGACGAATTTGCCTTTATGGAGCTTGAGCCTTCGGTTAAGTCCGGAGCGCAAGCGGTCGGAACGAGAAAGGGCGGTTACGTGCCTTCGGATCTGGACATAAGCGTCGTTACGCGTCCGGGCGGGGAAACGGAAGAAATCGACGTCATGAGCACGAAGCTGCCCGATAACGTCAAAACGCTTCTTGAGAACCTAGCCGGAAAACTCAATCGCGGCCTTGGCAGCGGCAAGCAGGCGGAAGACGCTGAATGATCATTTTGTCCCTGTAGCCTTTATCAAGAGTTTATTGCACTATACGAACCTTCGAAAGCTGATGGCCAATTCCTGAATGCGAGTTCTCCATATCATGGCCGGGCGCGGGCTTGGCGGCGCCGAAACGTACGCGACCGATCTTATGTTAAGCCTGCATGCGGCTGGCGTCGATCAATGCGCCGTCGTGGCCGCCAATGCGCCGCGTTACGGCGAGATGGCGGCGGCCGGCATACGGACCGCCCAGCACGTTCTATCGTTTCCATTCAGGCCTCTTCAAAGGAGCCTGTTGCGGCGCCTTTTGGGGCTCGAAAAGCCCGATCTTGTGCACTGCTGGATGCGCCGCGCGGCCTCGATCATGCCGCGTTGGGAGCCGTGCCCCGTCATCGGGTGGTTCGGCGGCTATTACGACCCGCGCCGTTTCCAGCGGTGCGGGCAATTCGTCGGCGTGACGAAGGATATCGTGGACCATATGGTCAAGAACGGCGTACCGCCCGATCAGGCGCATTACGTGCCGACCTTTCCCGACGTGAAGGACGAACCCCCCGTTAACAGGGCATCTCTCGCCACGCCGGAGGGGGCTAAAGTGGTTCTGGCGCTGTCGCGCCTGCATTCCAAGAAGGGGCTGGACACGCTTCTGAGGGCCGCTCAGCGGCTTCCGGGGGCCGTTTTCTGGCTGGCGGGGGAAGGGCCGCTCAGGAGCCAATTAGAGAGGCTGGCGAAGGATTTAGGGGTCAGCGACAGGGTGCGGTTTCTGGGATGGCGGACGGATCGCGGCGCGCTTTTAAGAGCGGCGGATGTGTGCGTTTTGCCGTCGCGTTATGAGCCATTTGGTACAGTAATATTAGAGGCTTGGGCGGCAAAAACGCCGTTTGTGGCGTGCCGGAGCGCAGGGCCGACGGCCCATGTGAGGGATGGGGTGGACGGTCTTCTGGTCCCGATAGATGACGATGAGAGGCTGGCGGAGGCCATTAAAAAGGCGTTGTATAACAATAAATTACGTGAAAATCTTATTGCGGAAGGTTATGCGGCCTATAGCCAAAAATACACCCGCGAGGCCGTGACGGGCCGGATGATCGGACTTTATGAAAGGCTCATCGCGGGACACGGCAGCGTGCCCGTTCGGCACGCATCGTGTGCTTCATAAACACGGGATACGGACCCGTCCGGCACCCGTTTGCGGGGGTTGCGTGCCCGTTCGGCCGCTTTCGAAGAATCCGGCGCGCCTAATCCGCGAACGGGTCGCGCATGAGGATGGTGTCGTCGCGTTCGGGGCTTGTGGAGAGCAGCGTCACGGGGCACTCGATCATTTCTTCCAGACGCCGGATATACTTGATCGCGCGGGACGGCAAGTCCGCCCATGAGCGCGCGCCGCGCGTGCTTTCGGTCCAGCCTTCGCACGTGTCGTAGACGGGCTCCACGGCCGCTTGCGCGTTGGGGTTGGAGGGCAGGCAGTCGATTTCCTTGCCGTCGAGCCTGTACGCGCGCGCGATCTTGAGTTCCTTCAGATCGTCCAGAACGTCGAGCTTGGTGAGCGCGATGCCGTCGATGCCGCCGACCTTGACGGCCTGGCGCACGAGCACGGCGTCGAACCAGCCGCAGCGGCGCTTGCGCCCCGTGACCGTGCCGAATTCCTTGCCGCGCGTGCCCAGATGCTCGCCCGCTTCGCCTTCATCCTCGGTGGGGAAGGGGCCCGCCCCGACGCGCGTGGTGTACGCCTTGCAGATGCCCAGAACGCGCCCGATGTTTTTCAGGCTCGTGCCGGCGCCGATGGCGGCCTGCGCGCCGACGGTGTTGCTGGACGTCACGAAAGGATACGTGCCGTGGTCGATGTCGAGCATCGTGCCCTGCGCGCCTTCGAACAGAACGAGCTTGCCTTCGCGGCGGATGTCCTCAAGGCGCTTCCAGACCACGGCGGCATGCGGCAGGAGGCGCGGCGCGAGGCCGAGCAAATCGCGGTGAAGAATAGCGGCGTCGATCTCTTCCGCGCCGAGGCTGCGCAGCAAAACGTTGTGATGCGCGAGCGAACGCTCGATCTTGCTTTTCAGCAATTCGGGGTCCGTGAGGTCGCACAGGCGTATAGCGCGCCGGGCCACCTTGTCTTCGTAGGCCGGGCCGATGCCGCGCCCGGTCGTGCCGATTTTGGCCGCGCCGCTGGCCGCTTCGCGCGCGCGGTCAAGAAGCCCGTGCATGGGCAAAATAAGCGCGCAGTTTTCGGCGATGAGGAGGTTTTCGGGCGAGACGGTCACGCCCTGATCGCGGATCTGTTCGACCTCTTCGAGAAAAGCCCACGGATCGAGCACCGCGCCGTTGCCTATGATGGACAGCTTGCCCGGGCGCACGATTCCCGACGGAAGCAATTTCAGCTTGTAGGTCTTGCCGCCGATGACGAGCGTATGGCCCGCGTTGTGGCCGCCCGAAAAACGCACCACGACGTCCGCGCGGTACGACAGCCAGTCCACAATCTTCCCCTTGCCCTCGTCGCCCCACTGGGCGCCGATAACCACGACGTTTTTCATATTTGGCAACCGTTTGCTGGTGGATACGGGCTATCTAAGCACACTTGCGCTTGGGGGCAAAGGCTTCTAAGCAGAGGTCAGGGATCAGTAATCAGTGATCAGAAAAGCGTTAAATTTGCTTCTGAAAATTTTGATTAATGATTCTTGATCACTGATAACTGGCCTCTGACCCCTGATTTCCATGTCCCCTATCCGTTCCATGTACGACTGGACGCTCCGGCAGGCCGAAGGGCCGATCGCGCGGCGTGTGTTGTTTATTATCGCTTTCGCGGAGAGCTCGTTTTTTCCCATTCCGCCCGACGTCATGCTTTTGCCCATGGCGATTGCGAATCGCGAGAAGGCCTATCATTACGCTTTTATCTGCACGTTGGGTTCCGTGCTGGGCGGATTGCTTGGCTACGCCATCGGCGCGTTTTTGTATGAGAGCGTCGGGCAATGGATCATCGACACGTACCATCTGCAGGAAGGTTTTAAGCGTTTCCACGACGAGTTCAACGAATGGGGCGTGTGGATCATTCTCGCGAAGGGCCTGACGCCCATTCCGTTCAAGCTGGTGACGATCGCAAGCGGCGTGGCCAAACTCGGCCTTGTGCCGTTCGTTCTGGCGTGCATAGGGACGCGCGCGATGCGGTTTTACCTTGTGGCGTGGCTTGTGAAGCGTTTCGGCGCGCCCATCAAGGAGTTCGTGGAGAAATACCTCACATGGGTGACGATGGGGCTTTTGGCGGCGATTGTTTTCGGGTTTTGGCTGGTGTTGGGGTAGGACAGCTCAGGAGAACGGTTTTTTAGATTGGGCCGAAAGAACGACCCCTCACCTGCAAAAACCAGGGGCTTACTTCCGCCTTCGCTCTTCGAGCTTCGGCGGACAAGTTGTAAGCCCGGGTTTTTGCTTCCTCTCCCGCAAGGGGAGAGGGACTCAAAGTTCGGGTTTTGGCTGGTGCCGGGGTAACTAAAGAACTTGCGAAAGAGCTTCCTGCACGAACGGAACGGTGATTTTCCGTTTTTTCTCCAGCGCTTTTTTATCCAGCAAATCCACGGCTTCTAGCAGGGTGCGGCCGGAGCGTTCCAGGTGCCGGGACAGGTATTCGATCACGTCTTCCTCGACAAGAAGCTGGCGGTCGCTGAACAGTTTCAGCAGCATGCCGCGCATAAGCTCGTCGTCGGGCTGTTTCAGCTCGATCGCCGGGCAGCTTTTCAGGCGGGATTCGATGTCTTTCAGCTTCAATCCCCATTCGGCAGGGGCCTTTTCCGCCGTGAGCAGCAGCGGCAGGCGCGCGGCTTGCGTCGCGTTGTAGACGTGCTGCATCCATTCTTCGTGCGCGGCATTGCCTGCGATTCGATCCGCGTCGTCGAACGCGAGGCCTTTGTACAACGCGCAGCCGCCCTGAATCTCGTCCATGATGTCTTCGCCGGCCCGAAGCGGGCGGGCGTTATATTTTTCCTGCCAGATCGACAAAAGATGCGTTTTGCCCGATCCCTCTGTGCCGTAAAGGATCAGGCAATGCGCGGGCCACGTCGATGCGTCGCGCGCCATGATCCACCCGGCCGCCTCCCGGTTGCTGGCCGTGACCAGAAAATCGTCCGCCGTCATCGCGTCGCGCTGCGGCAAGGGAAGGTGGTATTGCTGGGTCATGAAGACGAGGATTTGGTCCCGTGGTAGAGAGAGCTGGCTTTGTATCGGCGGATGGCCAAACGGATAAGTACGCCCGCGACGGCGGCCACGGGCACGGCAATCAGAACGCCGACGAAGCCCAGCAGGCTGCCTCCCGCGAAAAGCGCGAAGAGAATCCAGACAGGATGAAGCCCGACGCGGTCGCCGACGAGCTTGGGAGTCAACACGTAACCTTCAAGGCTTTGGCCGATGAGAAAGACCAGAAGAACAAGAAGGATGTGCAGCCAGTCGCCAAACTGGACGATGGCGAGGGCGAGGCTTGTCACGCCGCAGAAGATTGAGCCGACGTAGGGGATGAAGGATAGCGCCCCCGCGACGATGCCGATGGCGGCCCCGTATTTGAGGCCCACGAGCGACAGACCGATGCTGTAGATCAGGCCAAGGCAAAGGCACACAAGCGCCTGTCCCCGGATGAAGCCCGACAGCGTGCGGTTGATTTCGTGAAGGGCGCCGCGAATCGTGTCCCGGTTCTTGCGCGGGAGGAGGGAATCGGTCTTTTCCTTCAGCTTGCGCCAGTCGCGGAGCAGGTAAAAAGCCACAACCGGCGTGATGACAATCAGGGTCAAAATGTCGAAAAGGGCGAAGCCTTCACTGATAATCTTCTTCAGCAAGTCCCCGGCCCAACCCACCGCGTTTCCTGCATATTGCCCCGCCGCTTCACGTAACTTCGCAACATCCTCCGGCGACAGCCGCGCGATCCAGCTTTCGGCCCACGGCATGATTTGTTCCTTCAGCGAGGCGATATATCCCGGCAGGGCTTCGATCAGCGCGCCGATCTGGCTTTGCAAGAGGGGCACGAGAAGAAGAATCAGCAGGACGGCGAAAAGCGCGAAAGCGACCAGCACGATCAACGCGCCAAGCCAGCGCGGAAGACGCCAGCGCGTGAGCCTTTCCACGGCGGGATCGAGAAAATAGGCGATGGCCAGGCCCGCCACGAACGGCAGCAGAATCGGCTTGAGCGCCCACAGCGACAGGGCAAGCGCGGCCAGCGCGATGAGCCAGAAGCGGGAATGAAAGTTGAGATTCGACAAGGCCGGATTCCTTTCCTGTTAAGGTGAAGCCGTCGCGTTTCCTTCCGTCAGCATCCAGACGCCCGAGCCGGATTGTTCCAGGGAAAGACCCTGTTCGCCCAGCGCCGCCTGAAGCTGCGGTATCTCGCCCCGGAATTCCAGATCGACGTTCGCCGCGTTCCGCGTCATCGTGATGACGTTGGTCCGCGCCACGTTCGGCACCGTTCCTAGCCGGGCCTTGACCGCGTTCCAGCCGGCCAGAGAGTCGATCGGCACCGCCACCGACAGGTGGCCGACGGGGCCTTTGGGAATTTTGGACGACTGTTTCCACCCGGACTCAAGGTCGTTTCTCAATTGCCTGATGCCTTCGGCCATGGCCGCCATGGCGGCTTTCGCGTCCGCCGCCGGAGGCAGGGACAGGTGGATGGGCGCAACCGTTTTGCCCGTCGAATCGTAACGGCGGGCGTCCACACGCATTTCTTTTTGGGGATCGGGGTTGTCGAGATCCGCTTCAAGCACCGCCACGATCGCGCTTCCCGCCTGGTATTTCCGGATGATGTTTTGCAGGGATTCCGGTTTGCCGTTGACGGCTTCGTCCGTGCCGATGAGCGAGATGTCGTCCAAATCGCCGGAGGGCACTATGATAGGGACAAGGCCCGAACCGCGCACCACGCCTTCCCATGCCAGACGCCACGGCGTCTGGTCTTCCCACAAAACCGCCCGTCCGCCGTTGACCGTCACCGGCAGAATCACCACCGGGCGGCTTCGGGCTTCGCTGAACGCGCTCCCGCGTCTGTTGAGAAGGTTCCGAACGGCGTTTGGTTTGAACTGGACCGTGAACGTGCCGACGTAGCGCACGGCTGAGGCGCGCTCCTGCTGGACTTCGAAAGCCTGCACCAGCTCGGCGATAACGTCGTCGTCCGGATTCGCCGCCAGCGATGCGTCGGCTCCCAGCCGCGCCAGAAGCTGCTCAAAGGCCGTCCGCTGGGCCTGCTGGATGGCCTGGTCGCGGGCTTGCGCGGCGTTGTCTGCCGTCACGTCGGCGGGAACGTCCGTCATCTGGTAGACCATGGCGTCGCCGCCGTCCTCGGACCGGACCGGGGCCGTAAACAGGGCAAAGACCAGCAATACCAGCAGTACTTGTCGCATCTTCGTTCTGCGTGTTATGAGCATTCAGGGATCCGTACCCGGCATTCTTAGCATTTAGGGAAGGAGGACACCATAACCAGTAATTCCGACCTTTCCAGGGCGCGCAGCGCCTACGCCGAAGCCGGTGTCGATATCGACGCCGGAAACGCGCTTGTGGAGGCCATCAAGCCTTCCGCCAGGGCTACCGCGCGTCCCGGCGCCGGGGGCGGACTTGGGGGATTCGGCGCTTTGTTCGATTTGAAGGCCGCCGGATATGTGGATCCGATTCTCGTTAGCACGACAGACGGGGTCGGCACCAAGCTGCGCATCGCAATCGAAACCGGGCGGCACGAAACGGTTGGGGTCGATCTTGTCGCCATGTGCGTGAACGACCTGATCGTTCAGGGCGCGGAACCGCTTTTTTTCCTCGATTACTTCGCTTCGGGCAAACTGGAAATCGAAACGGCGAGGCGCGTAATTGCCGGTATCGCCGAGGGCTGCAAGCAGGCCGGATGCGCGCTGGCCGGGGGCGAAACCGCCGAAATGCCCGGCATGTATGAAGGCAAGGATTACGATCTCGCCGGTTTTGCCGTGGGCGCGGTCGAGCGTGAAAACATCCTGCCTCGCGCGGATACCAGGGAAGGCGATACCGTGCTCGGCCTTGCGTCGAACGGCCTGCACAGCAACGGCTTTTCGCTGGTGCGCAAGATCGTGAAGCAGGAAAATTTAAGCTATGACGCCATTGCGCCGTTCGACGAAACGCGGATGCTGGGCGAGGCGCTTCTGGAGCCGACGCGCATTTACGTGAAGCCCGTCCTGCAGGCTGCGCGGACCGGGAAAATTAAGGCCATGGCGCATATCACGGGCGGCGGATTGCTGGAAAACATTCCGCGCGTTTTGCCCGAAGACATGGGCGCATGGCTCAGCGTCGGCACATGGCAGGTTCCGCCGGTGTTCAAGTGGCTGGCCAAAGCGTCGCGGATCGATGGGCAGGAAATGGCGCGGACGTTCAATTGCGGCATTGGTCTCGTTCTCGTTACGGCGCGCGAAGACGCCGACGCGACGATCAAGCTTTTAACAGCCGAAGGCGAAAAGGTGTTCCGCATCGGCGAGGTGGAAAAAACGCGCTCGGCGCATCGCGTCACCTTGCAGGGCATGAGTTCGACCTGGCCGTGTTAACGAAGGGGAGGTGTTTATGCTGAAACTCGGTATTCTTATTTCGGGCCGCGGCAGCAACATGCAGGCCCTGGTGAATGCGGCGAAGACGC
>JAXGVG010000003.1:0-28483 GCA_040773965.1 Alphaproteobacteria bacterium
AACCTCGCGCAAATCACCTTCAACCTGACGTTCGCCGGAACGGGCACGCAGAGCATCACGG
Organism: Alphaproteobacteria bacterium; assembly: GCA_040773965.1. GTDB lineage: Bacteria > Pseudomonadota > Alphaproteobacteria > UBA9219 > UBA9219 > JAXGVG01. The sequence continues at coordinate 62 of JAXGVG010000003.1, forward strand.
CCTCGTTCGGCACCTACGACGAATCGAACGGCGTCACGCAGTTCGCGGACGCCGCCGTGTCCGTCAGCGAGTTCCAGCAAGACGGCATTCCGCGCGGTTCGTTCCAAAGCCTTTCGATCGACGAAAACGGATATGTCTCGCTCAACTACGACAACGGCCGGAACCGCATCATCGCCCAGATTCCCGTCGTTCAGTTCTTCGCGGAAGACCGGCTGCAGCGTCTCACGGGCGGCGTTTACGCCCAGACGCTGGCTTCGGGCACGCCGCGCTACAGCGTCGCCGGGTCGAACGGCGCGGGAACGATCGTTTCCAACGCGCTCGAGGCGTCCAACGTCGATATCGCCACCGAGTTTACGAAACTCATTCAGGCCCAGCGCGTTTACTCGGCCAACGCGCGGACCATCACCACGGCCGACAGCATGCTGCAGGAAGTCATCAATATCGTCCGCTAGGCCCGGTTTGATTCTATCAGGGAGATAACGGTTTCATGTCTTTGTTCTCGTCCCTTTCGGTCGCGCTTTCGGGCCTGCAGGCGGCGACGACGCAAATTTCGCTCGTGGCGAACAATATTTCGAACGCGACGACGGAAGGCTATACCACCAAAACCGCCGCCACGGCTTCGGTCACGCTGGGCAACGAAGGGGGCGGCGTCAGAATCACCGGCTACCGACGCGCGACCGACACGGCGCTGTTCAACGCGCTGACCGACGCCACGTCCGACGCCAGTTACCGCAGCGCGCAGGAAGATTACCTTCAACAGGTCGAAACGATTCTGGACTGCACCAACACGTCCGATCCGGCGCTGACCTCGGCCATGTCGGAGTTCGCTTCCGCGTGGAAAGAGCTTTCCGCCCAGCCGGAAGACAGCATTCTTCAGCAACAGGTCATCGACGCGGCGTCGAACCTTGTCGCGCAAATCAGCAACGCGTCGTCCAAAATCGAAGCCCTTGACCGGCAAATCACGGACGACATCAACACGACCATAACCGAGTTGAATTCCAATCTTGTGAACATCGCCGATCTTAACGCGAAAATTTCGCAAGCCCTTATGTCCGGCCAATCTTCCAGCGACCTTGAGGACCAGCGCGACACGCTGATACAGGAAGTGGCGGCCGTCATGAACGTCACGGTTATGGAGCGCGCCAACGGCCAGATCGCCCTTTACACGCCCGGGGGCTATATGCTCGTCGAGGGCACGACGGCGCGAAGCTTTACCTATAACGGCACGGACGTCACGACGACGACGAACACGGCACTCTCGCTCAACGACGTTTTGACCGGCGGAAGCCTCGAGGCGATGGTGGATTTCCGCGCCGACGGATCGCCTGCCGCGGCGAGCACGTCCGGGACCGGCGAAGTCATCCGGAAATTGCGCGATCAGCTCGATTTGATCGTCGAAGCGTTCACGACGTCTTCGGCGGGCCCTCCCGAGACCTTTGCCTATGCCTACGCGAACGCGACCGGCACGGCGGGCGAAGCCACCTATATTTTCTCCGGCGCCGACCGTTTCACGTTCGAGGTCAACGCGGCGCTTATCGACGGGAGTGAAACGATCAAAACCGCCAGCGCGACGGCCGTTTGCGAAACCTTCGACGTATCGACGCGGGCGTTTACCGCCGACGGCCTGAACGTCAGCAACGCCAGTTATGAATCGCTCGTCACAAACATCCTTTCCTGTTTCCAGCAGGCCTATAGCAACATCAGGTCGTTGAGCGAAACGGCGTCGGATCAAAAGGATTTTCTCCAGGAAAGCTACGCGAACAAAACGGGCGTCAACGTCGACGCGGAAATGGTAAAGCTTACGATACTGCAAAATTCCTACGCGGCTTCGGCCCATGTGATGGCGGCCATCCAGAAGATGTTCGACATCCTTGAAGGCCTTGTGTAAGGAGACGAAACATGACGACCGGCATCAGCACGCTTGGCCTTCAATACGTCAACATCAACAACCTTACCAAAGGGCAGACTCGCCTGAGCGCATTGAGCGAACAGCTTTCCAGCGGGCAAAAATACAGCACGCTGGCGCAGTATACGTCCAGCGAAGTCAAAAAAATGATAAACCTTTCCAACACCGCCGCGGAAAAGGAAAGCTATTTGTTGAACATCGCCGCGATCATGACGCGCGTCGAGGTTTACGATTCTTCCCTGACGTCCATCGAAGATATTTCTTCCGAAGCCATTACGACCATCATCACGGCCACAACCTACGATTCCTCGAAAACCGAAACGCTTGCGACGCAATTCGCCAACTTTCTGGATCAGATGGAATATTACCTGAACCAGAAAGTGAATGGCCGCTATATTTACGCGGGCTCACGGTACTCGACGTTGCCTGTCGGCGACATGTCGGCCCTTCTGAGCGAGGATCCGACCTTGTCCTATATCACCGGAACCGATGAGCTTCCCCTTTACGATTCCGATTACGGCACCGTCGACGCCGACCTTATCGCTTCGGCCTATCACCAGGATACCGTCCCCATCGACACCGAACAGGACCTGCAATACGGCGTAACGAGCACACACGCCGGCTTTCAGAAAATCATTCTGGGCCTGCGCTATGCCTATGCGGCTACGCAGGATCAGGCCAACTATGCGGCCTATATGCAAACGGCGAACACGTATATCACGGAAGGGCTGCAGAACGTCCGCGCCCTCCACGCCGGCGTCGCCGGTGCCGCTTCGGCCCTCGGCCGGACCGAAGCCCAGCACGAATCCTATATCAGCAGCCTGAAAAGCCAGATCGACGATATCCAAAGCGTCGACGTGAACGAAGTGGCCATCAAGATCTCGACCTATCAGGCGACGCTGCAGTCCGCCTATGCCGCGACCGCGCAAATGGTGAATCTCAGCATTCTTCATTATTTATAGGCAAAGCCCCCTAAGGCCATCGGCGGCACGTTCGAATTGGTTGTTGTGAAATTGCGCTTTTTCCGATAGTTTTTTCGTGACGGGCGCTTGTTCTTCCCCCGCCTTCTTCCGGCGCCCCTCTTTTTCAGTCCAGAGGCCAGAAATGTATTCGCCCAACAACGCACCTGCCGCCGATGTCAGCCCCGTCCGCTTGAGCTATGTCGCCGCCCTGCGCGGCATCAAGCCCCGCGCGCCCCGGTCTCCCTTTACCTATGCGCAAGTCGTCTCCCGCGACATGCAAAGTTTTATCTGCCTGGCCGCCAGCAATCCCGAAGGTTCTTTCTACGGCCTTATGCCGGACAAGGAAGCCGCGTTAAAGGCGGCGCGTTATGCCGAGCTTTGGCAGGTTTCGAACGTTACTTTTCTGGCGGAAGACTTTGCGAATTTCAGCAATGCCCTGATAGCGTTGCCCCTGCTGAATTACCTCGTCTGCGATCAGGTGGGGACTTCGTTCGCCGAGGCCGGCAAAGAAGCCTTTTACGATCTCGCCGCGAAAAAACTGGCGCCGAACGGCCTTTTATCCATTCGTTACCGCATCGCGCCTGCCGCCGGAGACGTCCTCAACTTTCTTGTCGGCGAATTTGCCCCCGAAATGGACGTGGATCAGGCAAAGGAGTTTTTGCAGGAGATCAAGGATCTTGGCCCCCTGTATTTCGCCGATCATCCCCTCGCGCTGGCGTCTCTGGAGCGCGCCATCGCGCAAGGATTGCCGGACGAGTTCTTCTCCTCCGTTTCAACCGGTGAAAAACCCGTATCCGGGACCTTCAACAACATGGAGGCTCTTCTCACGCGCGGGTTTACCTTCGTGGGCGATGCCGATGTGGGCGCGAATTACATGGAGCTTGTAACCCCGGCAACCGCGCACGACGTGTTGACCGCGTGCCGCGATCACTTGCTGTATGAACCCATCAAGGATTTTGCGATCCAGCGGCTCGAACGAAACGACATTTGGTGCCGGTTGCCGGTCGAACAATCGGCAGACGCCGTCGAATTGTACGGCGGTTTTACCTATGGCATCACCGCGTTGCGCGAACAGGTGCCGGCGGAAATTACCGCTCACGGCAAACGCATCGATCTTTCCATGCCGCCTTTCGACAAGCTTATCGATCTTATGACGACCTTGCCGATGGGCATAGGCGATTTTCTGAACCATCCCAACGGTCAGGGCGTGAATCCGGCGGACGCCGTTGCCGCCATTCATATCCTCGTTGCGACGGGCGTGGCGCGCCCGATGCGCAGCCGGTATCCGGGGCTCGTCGAAACGCAACTCTCCCGCCCCAGGTGGTCCGTTTCGTTCAACCGCTATCTTGAGGCAATGTCCATCACCAGCTCGAGGGTTCTTTTGGCGTCGCCGATCGTCGGCGGCGTTGTGTCCCTTTCGGCCCGCGACGCCTTTGTCATTCAGGCGATAAGCCGGGTCGGGCTTGATCTTTCGGTTTCGGCTCTTCTTATGGAGCTTCAGCGCATCGTTCACGATCCCGCGCTGGCGGCCCAGGTCATGGACGTTGTCGAACCGACGCCCGAACTGGCGCGTAACATTATCCAGGACGTCGTGGGCAAGTCCATTTCCCGATGGTATGCCTACGGGCTTTTGGCGGCGTAGGGTCGGCCCTTGCCAGAAGGCCCGATTTTGCCCATTCTGCCGCCATGGTCAAAACGCCGCCGCCCACAGTCCTGCCCGAAAACCACCGGCTTTACGTTATCGGCGACATTCACGGGCGTCTCGATTTGCTCTCCCGTCTTATGGAGGAGATAACCGTCGACGCCGCGCAGTCTCCCGGCCCGACGAAAGAACTTGTTTTCCTCGGCGATTACGTGGACAGGGGCGTCGATTCCAAAGGCGTTCTCGACTACCTGATCCAATCGCTGCCCAAGGACAAGAAAGCCGTTTTCCTGCGCGGCAATCATGACGAGGCCATGCTCCGCTTTCTGGGCGGCGATCTCGAGCAAGCCACGGACTGGATGCTGTTGGGCGGCGGCGCCACGCTCGTGAGCTATGGCCTTAACCCTTTTCGCGCCGACGTTATGGAGGATTCCTTAGCCTTGCACAAAGCCATGCTGGAAAAGATTCCCGCCGCCCACCGCGATTTCCTTGCCGCGACGGAGATGGATTGCACGCGCGGCGATTACTATTTCGTCCATGCAGGCATCCGGCCGGGCGTTCCCCTCGACCGGCAGACGGACGAAGACAGGCTGTGGATCAGGTACGATTTTATGTTTTCAAAAGCCGACCACGGCAAAGTGATCGTTCACGGCCATTCGATATTGCCGGAACCCGACGTCCAGCCCAACCGCATAGGCATCGACACGGGCGCTTACGCGACAGGCCGGTTGACGTGCCTTGTTCTGGAAAATGCCTCCCGCCGTTTTCTTACAACATGAGTTTCGCATGAGAGGTTACGCACAAATACTGAAGGACCGCCTCACTTTTCACTGGTTTTCCGGTTTCATTGTCCTTCTCGCTCTTCTTCCCCTTCCCTTTGGCGCCAATCGCCCGTGGGCCAGCGATCTTATGGGCGTCCTGACGTCCCTTCTTACGCTCGGCCTTTGCCTGGAGCTTTACCGCGCAAAGACCTTCTGGCCCGCCGGAGCTCCCGTGAAACGGCTGACAGCCAGCGCTTTTCTTCTTCTCGCCGTTGGCGTTTGGGCCTTTCTTCAAACGCAAAGCTGGATGCCGGAGGGTTCGCACCATCCACTCTGGAAAGAGGTTCAGAACATGCCGGAAGCCTTTGCGGGTTCGATTTCCATCGACCCGGATCTGTTCGGCGAATCTTTCGTAAGATTGATGTCATACGCGTTTTGCTTTCTTCTGGCTTTTTGGGGAGGCCGCGACGGCGACAACGCGTTAAGGCTTTTAAAGGTGCTGGCCGCTGCTTCCGTCGTTTACGCCCTTTACGGCTTGCTGATGCAATCAACCGGGTTGCGCATGATTTTATGGTTCCCCAAATGGGCTTATGCCGATTGCGTCACGTCTACTTTCGTGAATAAAAATTCCTACGCCACGTACGCGGGATTGGGGCTGCAGACCTGTCTCGTTTTGCTTTGGCAGCATCTTAAACGGCAGAAGCCTCTCGATTTGTCCCGTCAATCCCGGCAGGCCGCTATCCTTGAAAGGATCGCGACGCGCGATGTTTTTTACTTCCTTCCTGTCGTTATTGTGTTGGGCGCTCTTCTCTTCACGGGTTCGCGTGCAGGGATCTCTTTCAGTCTTGTGGGCTGTTGTGTCCTTCTTTTCGCCCTCGCCGCCAACCGGCGCTGGTCATGGAAACGATGGCTGCCGGTTGTTTTGGGCGGAACGGTTCTTCTTCTGGGGCTTAATTTGTTTGGCGATGCGGGTTTTCTAGACCGGCTCGACCGGGATCAGTTGAAAACCGATTTGCCCGATCGGCTGGCGGGCTACCGCATCGCCTTGCGCGCCATTGCCGGCAACCCATGGCTGGGGTTCGGTTTGGGAGCTTTCGAAAACGCGTTCCGGCTGTATCGCGATCCTACGCTGCCGCTCTGGTTCCAGCACGCGCACAACGACTATCTCGAAGCGGCGCTTGAACTCGGCATTCCCGCCGCGCTTATGTTGTTTACGGCTATTGCCTTGCTTGTCAGTTGCTGCGTCACCGGCGTTTGGCGGCGGCGGCGGCAGGAAATTTTTCCCGCCCTTGCGGTAAGCGCAACCGCAACCGTCGCCCTTCATTCCCTTGTCGATTTCAGCCTGCAGATGCCCGCCATAGCCGCCACCTATGCCGCGCTTTTGGGCCTTGGCGTTGCGCAAAGCTGGTCGAGCCGGACGGAACGTTCGTCATAAGGCCCAAACGGTTATTACGGCACCGTGCAATGCGAATCTACCGTTCCTGTCGGACGGGTGATGAAAACGACGAATTTCTGGCTGTCGCTGTTTTCGTCGTAACTGACTTCCTGGCTTGAGAATTTCGACGCCGCCTGCGTCAGACCCGTTTTGACGCCGATGGTTTTGCCGCCTGTCGGCGACGTCCAGATGCACCGGCCTCCCTCGTCGTCGGCGTTCACATAATACCACGCCTCGAATCCGGCCGTCGGCGGCGGCAGCAGAAGGGCGCGCACGCCCGTCCAGATGTTCTTGTCCGTCGCCTGGTCGCCTTCGCACTCCAGCGCCGAAACAAGCGTTCCGGCGGCATTCGACGAAGGCCAGCCGTCGCCGTTGTTGTTTGTGCCGTAAAGCAGGTTGCATTCGTTGATCTTGCTTCGGATCAAATTGGTCTGGGTCACAATATCCGCCGAAACGCGGTCGGCCACGCTGGCCACGCCGAAACCACCGCCGCTCGAGGACATGAGCGCCGCCAGTACGCCCAGAATCGCAATCACAAAAAGGATAGGGCCGATGGCAATGCCGGCCTCGGAAGAGAAACGCCGCATTAACGCCTCGTCAAAATAGGGTCTGGCCCCGGTTAAACCCGCGCGAACGACAATCAGTACAGCTTGTAACGGAACTGTGCGCCCCATTCGACCGTCTGGTTCATAGGCTCAACGCCGCAAATGACATATTCCGAACCGAAACCGCACTTATAATTCGACGTGCCTACGTTCCAGTAATTGAAGAACGGTCCGAACGACCAGCGCGACATCATGTACATAAGTTCGCCACGAATGCCGTAGCCGTTATCCTGCTGGTTGAGCATGTTGGGATAACCATCATAAACATCCGTCAACTTCGAGTACTGCCATCCCTTAACGAAAAAGTCGTATTCGACGCTTAACGCCAGATGCGCGCCGTTGTTAAGCCTCATCCGAGGCTGGAAGCCCAAGGGAACGTAGAGATATTGGCTTTCGCGGCGGTAGCCGCTGCTTCCAATGCTTGAATACCCCCGCGCGTCGTTCTTAAGATACCGGTAGCCGATGCCGGTGAACGGCGCGACGGCAAAACGGCCGAACAGAAAATCCTTTCCGCCCAGAGCGCGAAGCTCGAACAGATAATCGGGTTGATCCCCCTGTTCGCCCGAACCTTCGTAATCGACGTCGCCCGCCGCAAATCGCAAATCGCCGCGCACGAACCAGCCGTCGTAAAGGCCGCCCGTGAGAAGCGCGTTGACGCCGAATTTATAGCCATAATTTTTCACTTCCAGATCGGGTTCCTGATAATTGTAACGCGAAAGCTGGCCGCCAAGTTCGATGCCCGTCACGTTACGGAGTCCCGATGTAGGATCCGCCGGTCCCGACCGGGGCTCGGGCGGCGGATCAGGCACGGGAACATAGGTATGGGTCGTGCCGGGAATGGGCTTAATTGTCTGGACCGGTATGGGGGGATTAACCAGCGCCTGATACTGCGGCTGGTAGGGTACATCGGTCCTCGCCTGTCCCGCCGCGAGACGCCGCGCGGCCTGACCGGGTTGGTAATCCCATGTTACGGAACGCATCCGGCTTTCCCGCGCCGATGTGTCGAACACGCTGTCAAGGCCCTGCCCCCGGGCAGACCCCGGCAGCGTCATTAAAAGTGAGGCCAATAGAAGGAAGCTGGGGCAAAAATAGCCGCGTTTCATGGTGCCATCCTGTCTGGTAAAAGGAATCCGCCGTTCCTGACCCTAGCGAAACTTGCTGATTCCCGAAAGCCGTATTGGACAAAACAGTCAAGTTTGGTTATGTCAAAACTTTCAACCGTGCTTTGACTGCAACGCCCTGAGGAGATTGGCCATGAAGATTACCCGCCGCGTCCGCGAAATACTGGATGGTTACGAAGGCGAAACGCCCGGAACGAAAGCCAACCTTGCCCGTATTTTGATGGCCGGACGACTCGGCGGCACAGGCCGGATGGTCATTTTGCCCGTGGATCAGGGTTTTGAGCACGGCCCGGCGCGCAGCTTCGCCGTCAATCCGCCGGGCTACGATCCGCATTACCATTACCAGTTGGCCATCGATGCCGGGCTGAACGCTTATGCCGCGCCGCTGGGTTCGCTGGCCGCAGGCGCCGACACCTTTGCGGGCGCCATCCCGACTATTTTGAAGATGAACAACGCGAACAGTTTGTCGCGCAACAAGGAAGCCGCCGATCAGGCCGTCACCGCCAGCGTCGACGACGCGCTGCGTCTCGGCTGCGCCGCCGTCGGCTTTACGATCTATCCCGCTTCGGATTCGATGTACGACCAGTACGAGGAAGTGCGCGACATAATCCGCGAAGCGAAAGCGAGGGGGCTTGCGGTTGTGGTCTGGTCCTATCCGCGCGGCGGCGGCCTGCCGAAGGAAGGCGAGCTTGCCGTCGACATCATCGCCTACGCGGCGCACATGGCGGCGTTGCTGGGCGCGAACATCATCAAGGTAAAGCTGCCTTCGGCTCATCTGGAGAACAAGGACGCGAAAAAAGTTTACGAGGAAAAGAAGATACCGATCGCGACGCCGGCCGAGCGCGTCCGTCACATCATGCAGTCGGCCTTCAACGGCAAACGTCTTGTGGTGTTTTCGGGCGGCGCGGCGAAAGGAGCCGACAGCGTTTATGACGACGCGCGCGCGATTTACGCGGGCGGCGGCAACGGCTCGATCATCGGACGCAACAGCTTCCAGCGTCCGCGCGAAGACGCGCTCAAGCTACTGGACGACATCGTCAAGATCTATCAGGGCAAAGCGGGATAATCCGGCCATTCGCTTTACCGGCGACCGCGCGGCCGTTTAAGGAGAACGGGTCATGACGACAGCCCTGTTTACGCATGCGGCGTGTCTTGCGCACGACAACGGTTACGGCAATCCCGAAACGCCTGGAAGGCTTTCGGCCATTTTACGAAAGCTTGGCACACCGGATTATGCCGGCCTTGTTCGTCATGACGCGCCTTTGGCTTCCAAAGAACAGGTCGCGCGCGTTCACGATCTGTCTTACGTCGAGCACATTCTGTCCTCCGTCCCCGCTAAAGGTTATTACCTGCTTGAAGAAGGCGCGGAGGAAGACAAGGTCGCTTATGAAGAAACCGCTCTGTCCGCCGGTTCCGGCGAAGCGGCGTTACGCGCGGCGGGCGCGGCGATTGCGGCTATCGATGACGTTTTGTCGGGGAAAATAACGAACGCTTTTTGCGCCGTGCGCCCGCCCGGCCATCACGCAGGCCGCGCCCATGCGGCGGGTTTTTGCCTTTTCAACAACATTGCCATCGGCGCGATGCATGCGCTGGACACGCACAACTTCAAACGTATCGCGATTGCCGATTTCGACGTTCATCATGGCGACGGCACGCAAGCATGGGCGCGGGGAAATTCAGCCGTGTTGTTCTGTTCGTCGCATCAAATGCCGCTGTACCCGGGGTCGGGAGGCGTCGACGAATCCGGTCCGCTAAACAACATCGTGAACATGCCTTTGCGGCCCGGCACGGACGGCGCTGAATTTCTGAAAACCTGGCGCGAACGCGGACTGGCGGCCATCGACGCCTTCAAGCCCGAATTGATTTTGGTCTCCGCCGGTTTCGACGCGCATCGCGACGATCCTTTAGCTGACATAAACCTTGTTGAGGACAACTATTTCCGGATCACGCATGAGCTTTGTGTTCTGGCCCGGAAACATTGCTTGGGGCGCGTCATCAGCACGCTTGAAGGCGGGTACAACATCGCGGCCCTTGCGGCCAGCGCCGGAGCGCATGTGAAGGCGCTTATGGCTTCGGATTGACGAATTAACCATAGAGCCCTCTATCTTTTCCGCCCATTTGTGGTAAGGTTGCGCATTGTATGGCGCTCGCCTTTTTGGACCTTCAGGAAGGATTGGGTTTAGTGAATTACGGCGCGTCTCTTCACAGACCGCAGAATTATTACGGGCCAATCGTGCAGGGCATTGGCTTCCTTCCTCCCCGGGCCGTAAAAACCGGCGCATCAGGCAAAGGATCGCCATGGGAAACGGAAGCGACGAAATTCTTTTTCACGGGAGGTTCCTCGCGGCCTTTGCAGTTTTATGACTCTCTTCATGACACGCACCTTCAGGTGTTGAAACAAATCATGCCCTCGCTTTCAGAGGCCGAGGCACTGGAATTGTTGTGGGAAGGCGTTGGCGGTTACCTGCCATGGTGGAAACGGCGCAGGTATGACCGTCAACAACAGGGAGCGGCGTTTGTTAAATACAAAATTCATTTGCCAAAACCCCGCGCTTTGGCCGGCGTCCCTACGACGCCAAAACAGCGCGCACTTGTTACTCCCAAAACAGGCCCGGCAGTCCCGGGGGCCAAAGGAGCCGGCTCTTCGGTTTCAAAGTTTTCCGGCGCAATAAAAGCTCTGTCTTCCGCTGCTGAAACGATATTCCCCTGGATTGTGCCGCCCCCTCCGCGACCTACCAACATAACGCACTTTTCAGGCCCTAAACTCAAATACCTCGATCTGGAGAATTAGGGTCTGCTTTCGTCTTCCCTCATGCCAAATAATCCAGCACCGCGTTAAGCCGTTGCCGTCCTTCAGGCGTTGCGCGAAGGTTTGTTTCTTCGTTTATAAGGAGGCCTTCGGCCCGAAGGCGGTCGACTTTTTCCTGCGGTAGAAAGGTTGAAAGCGGCGCGCCGAATTTTTTCGCCCATGCCGCGCCGTCGATGCCTTTGACAAGACGCAAGCCCATCATGAGCGCTTCGCGTTGCGCCGCCGGGAAATCCACCTTTTCGTTCAGCACCAAGCCGTGCCCGCGCGCGGAAACCTGTCGAAGCCATTCTTCCGGATCGCGCCGGTTTTCCGTGGCATACCGCGTCTCTCCGTTCACAAACCTGCCGTGCGCGCCGGGGCCGATCCCGATGTAGTCGTCGTAATGCCAGTACGCCAGATTATGGCGGCTTTCTTCGCCCGGCACGGCGTAATTCGATACCTCATAGGCGGGTAGGCCCGCGCGCGTCATCGCCGCGTTCGTTTGCTCAAACAGCAGGGCGGCTATATCTTCATAGGCCGTTAGAGGAATGCCCTTTCTTGCCCGCTCATAAAACGGTGTGCCGGGCTCGACTGTAAGTTGATAAAGCGACAAATGCCTTGGCTTGTACGCCAGCATTTCGTTCAGTTCCGCTGCCCACGCCTCCGGCGTTTGGCTGTGACGCGTGTAAATAAAGTCGAAGGACGCGCGTGGAAACGTGTGCAGAGCGGCGTCGATCGCGCGGCGAGCTTGCGCGGCGTCATGCGCGCGGCCCAAAAATTTCAATGTTTCGTCGCGCAAGGACTGGACGCCGAGGGAAAGGCGGTTGATCCCTGCCGCGCGAAAGTCCCTGAACTTTTCCGTTTCGGCCCCCGCCGGATTGGCTTCCAGCGTTATTTCGGCGGCTTCGTCTACCGGCCAATGCATGGCTGCGCGTTGAAGAACGGCCTCGACCGTCGAGACCGCCATGAGCGATGGCGTCCCGCCGCCAAAATAGACCGACGTCACGCGATGGTTCGGCAAAAGCTGGGCGTAATAAGCAAGCTCGCGTTTATAGGCCTCCGCCCACGCTCGATGATCGACAGCGCCCATTTGTTGCGAGTTGAAATCGCAATAGGGGCATTTCGACACGCAATACGGCCAATGGATATAGAGAGCGAGAGGAATCATCACGGTTTGAAGTGCCTTGCCACCAATTCACGTAACGCGACACCGCGATGACTGAGCGCCTGCTTTTCGATCGCGCTCATTTCCGCGAACGTGCGCTCGTGGCCAAGCGGCGCAAAAAACGGATCGTAGCCGTGGCCTTGCTCGCCGCGCGGCGGCCACACGATCATGCCGTCGCAGCGGCCTTCGACAAGTTCCGTATGGCCATCCGGCCACGCCAGCGCCAACACGCAGATAAAACAAGCCGAGCGGTCGTGCGCCGCGCCCATGGCTTCATGAACGCTTTTCATGGCTTGCCTATAGTCCCGGCCGGGACCGGCCCATCGCGCGGAATGCAGGCCCGGCTTGCCGTCGAGCGCCGTCACGCAAAGGCCGCTATCGTCCGCAAGAGCGGCGCGGCCCGCTTGCCGCGCGGCGGCTTTCGCTTTCAGGATGGCGTTATCGGCAAACGTTTCGCCTGTCTCTTCCGTATCGGGAAGCCCCGCCAGTTCCGATGAAACTATTTCCTTGACACAGGGCTCCAGCAGTTCCTGAAACTCGCGGAACTTGCCCTGATTGTGCGTGGCGATGACAAGAATGTCGTCGGCAAAACGGCGCATCAGGCTTGATCCAGCGCTTTTTGTTGCAGGACCGTCAGTTGCCCAATGCCTTGCCGCGCCAGCGCCAGCAATTCCTGAAACTGCGTTTCTTCAAACGGCTTCTGCTCGGCCGTGCACTGAATTTCCACGATGCCGCCCCTCCCTGTCAAAACGAAGTTGGCGTCGGCTTCGGCGTTCGAGTCTTCGGCGTAATCAAGATCGAGAACGGGCGCGCCATCGTATAGGCCGCAGGAAACGGCAGCGACGGAATCCGTAAGTGGCATGGCCGGGATTTTTCCGATTTTCACAAGGTAGCGGCACGCAAGCGCCAGCGCGACATAGCTGCCCGAAATGGCCGCCGTGCGCGTGCCGCCGTCGGCCTGCAAGACGTCGCAATCGATCTTGATCTGGATTTCGCCCAGCGCCTTGCGGTCCGTAATGGCGCGAAGCGAACGGCCGACAAGACGCTGGATCTCCTGCGTTCGCCCTGTTTGTTTGCCACGCGCGGCTTCGCGCTCGGTGCGTTCCTGCGTGGCGCGCGGCAACATGCCGTATTCGGCCGTCACCCACCCCAAACCCGTGTTCCGCAGAAACGGCGGCACTTTTTCATCCACGCTGGCCGTGCACAGCACATGGGTATCGCCAAATTTTATGAGACAGGATCCTTCGGCGAACTTCGCCGCGTTCGGGAAGAAAGCAATGTCGCGCAATTGGTCGGGCGCGCGTTGGGAAGGACGCATGATATAAGCCCCCGTTATCGTTTTGCGATGTCTTACTACCCCGTGGCTCCCGGAATTGCCAGCCCAACCGGAACGTTCAGGAAATATTCCTTCCATGCTTTTGCATGGCAAAATAAAAAATAAGGCTTGGGAATCAGCATATTGGCGCTGTTCTGTGAACGTTTCCCATGTGCTTTATATCAGTTCAACGCGCCCAGCGTCATTTCGCTCGGCGCAAGACCCTCGGCCGTTTTGTATTTGTCGAGCGCCATGAGCATCATGTCATGCACAAGTTCCGGCGGCAACGTATTGCCGGAGGACGCCGTTGTGGCGGATTGATGCATAAGACGGCCAAGCTTCCGGTCTTCGTTCGCTTCCGTGCCGGGAACGGACATAAGCGCCGGAGACGTAAGCGAAGCGCTTGGAGGCAGGCTTTGCGATTGCATGAGCGATTCCGCCAACGACGGCGTTTCGCCGCTTGGGGCCATATCCGTCTTGTTCTCCACTTCCGCTTTCGCCGCCGCATTTTGCGCAGCGGCAAGCTTGGCTGCCTGCGTTGCGTTAAGACGCGCTTCGCGGTTCATGAGGGGCGATGTATAAATCGTATGGCCCAAACGGACAGTGGGGACCTGTTTTTTTGCCGGTGCCATCACCGGCGCAGTCGCAGCCGTTCCGGCCGAAGCCACCTGTTTCGATTGCCCTAAAAGCGCCGGATCCATCACGCCGCCAAAGGGCTGCTTACCTTTGGCGAAAGCTTCGGCCATCGTCACAGACGAAACGTCGACGGGCGCCATCTCGTTTTCATCCGGGCTCAAGGAAGCCGGAAGAGCCGCGCTTTTATTCGCTGCCTCGGCGGAAGCGAGTTGAATGTTGCCGTCATCTTGCGTTTCCGCCGTTTCGCTTTTGGCCGCCGGTTCTTCGACTTTTTCGGCAGAAGCCAACATGATGTTATCATTCGGATCGTTCGTCTCAGGCAGATCGTCCATGCCGAAGAGCGCGTCGGCAATTTTGACAAGGGGTTCCTCGCCTTCGCTTGCCTCAAACGCAGCGCTGGCAACGGATATAACCGTGCTAACCACCAGACTTCCTGTAAGCGCGCCAAACGCGACGTCGCCCGCGATGCGCGCCGCAGGCTTGATCTCGTCGCCGGTCATCTCGCGATAAACGGTGCTAAGGATAGGTATATGTTGAAGCGGATTGATAATGTCGATGAAATCGTCAAAGGTAAAATCCTGAACTTCACCGACGTTTTCCGCCGCGCCTCGATCGACGCGCCACGTCGATTGAGTCGAAGAGGCATCGGCGGTTTGCGTTTCAGAACCAGTTTTGGCAACGGCTTGGGATTTGTCGAGGGATTGAACCACCTGAAGCTGCTCGGCAAAAGTGGAGGCCAATGACGTTTCGGCGGCGCTTGGCCGATGGCTCGTGTAATTGCCCACCATCGAAACCGCATACGCGGTGTTATCGATCAACAATGGATTGATGTATCGGCTCATGGTTCCCCCGCTCCTTTGAGAGCAAGACCCGTGCCAGATTTAGTTCTTCTTTTTCAAGGCGTTAGAAAGCAGCGATTCGCCAAGAGACTGTAAAACTGGGCACTTTTTGCCTTCAGGGCTCATAGGATACGGCAACGGTCTTAACGGCCGTCTGACGCGCCCGGTGGACAATATAAAGACCCGAGGCGGTAATCACCGCGGCCCCCCCCAAAAGATTCCACGAGGGGACATCGCTCCATATGAGATAGCCGACAATCGCGCCGGTAATAAGCTGCGTATACTGGAAAGGAACGATAAGAGCAACGGGAGCATGCTTGTAGGCGGCCATGACAAACAGAAAGCCAACGCCGCCGAAAAAGCCCAGGCCCATAACGGCAAGAAGCCCTTTCTCCGTTAACGGCTCAAAATACCACAGGCAAAACGGCAAAAGAACGACGGTGCGGACAAGCATGGGAAACAAGGCCATGCTTTCGCTGGACTCCGTCCGGCTCATAAAACGGATCCAGACCGTGTTGACCGCGGCCAACAAGGGAAAGGCAAACAAAACGGCGCAATGCGTCCAGCTATGATCGCCAAGGTCGAATTTTTCAGGCCCGACAGCCAAAAGAACGCCGCCGAAACCCGCCAAAATGGCCAGACCGTTCCGCAAGGAAAGACGTTCGCGCAAGCTGAACGCCGCGCCCAGAGAACTCAGCAAGGGAACCGTGAACAACAACGTATAAACGGTAGCCAAAGGAAAAACCGTGAACGAAATTACGTTGGTGAACGATTGCACGGACCACATAAGCCCGCGCCCGAATTCCAGTTTGACTCTAGCCGGCTTCAAAAAACGCGCGCGCCCGCGCGCGACGGTGACGACGCCGATGGTCAGTATGGCGAAAAGGCTGCAAAGAACGATGATTTGCACGGGCGGCATACGCATTTGCCCCGCGAGTTTCGTGCATGTATCGCCCAAAACCCAGATGGTATGCCCGGCCAAAGCATAAGCCATGGCCCGAAAATGGGAGATATGTTTGGTCATGATGCCGCTTCGAATGCCTGTTCTTTCGCTTTATCGCCGTTCCGTATGATCAAGAGTCCGGCGGCTATAATAATCGCAGCGCCCAAGACAACGTTCCGCGCCGGAATGTCGTGCCATATGAAGAAGCCCGCGAGCCCGCCTGTAATGATCTGTGAATAATGAAACGACGCGACAAAAGCGTTGGAAGCAAGCTGGTAAGCCCTGGTGACAAGGATAATGGCCGCGGCAAAAAACAGACCCGTAAGCGACATATAAATAATAGCGGCCGGATTCCACACCCAATTCCCCAAAATAGCGATATCGGCAAGACTAATTAACGCGCTTATGGCGACAGGATAGACGGTTAGCGCGGCAACCGTTTCGTTTTTGCCCCCCCATTTGATCGTCAAGACATAAAACGCAAAAGAAAGATTTGCGGCGAACATGCTCACTATACCAAGGAGCGGCCAAGACACGGGATCGTAGCTTGTTGGCCTTACCGCAACGATGACGCCGAAAAAGCCTATGACAATGGCCGCCCATACGCCAACGGACGGATGTTCCTTCAGAACAATCGCGCTTATGATGGCGATCAAGAACGGCAACGTAAACGCAATTGTATAGAAATTGGCGAGCGTCATATATGTTACGGCACAATAAATGGCCATCAAATTTATGCAGCACAAAATTCCCCGGCCCACATGAAACCACGGTTTTCTCGTCTTGAAAGCCTGCCATCCCTGTTTTCTTGAGAACAAAAAGACAAGAATTAGCGTAGCCACAAACTGGTTGATAAACGCTCTTTGCGGAACCGAGAGTGTTTCGCCGCTCAGTTTGCTGAAAACATCGTTGCCGACCCACAACGTATAGGCGCCAAGCATATAAAGAGCCGCACACATATAATTTTTTTGTATCATCAGTCCGCCGTTTCCACCCTGTCGCGCCCGTGTTCCTTGGCGCGGTACATGGCGTCGTCCGCGCGGTGAAGCAAGTCGTCAATGGAGTTATCGTTCGGATTCATCTGCGCCACGCCTATGCTAACGGTGCACGTGACGGCCGTGTTCACGGCGCAGATGGGCCGCTCGGCAATGTGCGCGCGCAGGCGGTTGGCCACGTCCATCGCCGCCGAAAGGCCGGTTTCGGGCAAGATGACCGCGAATTCCTCGCCGCCCAGCCGACCCATGGTGTCCGACTGGCGAAGGCTTTCCAGACTGGCCTTTACCACGCCCGCAAGGACCGCGTCGCCCGCCGCTTGACCGAGCCGGTCGTTGATCGGTTTGAAGTGATCGAGATCGATCATCATCACCGACATATCGCGCGCGAATCGTTTGGCACGGCGCATTTCCTGCTCCGCCTGCAGCAAAAAATAACGCCGGTTGCTGATGCCGGTAAGCGCGTCCGTGCTCGCCTGCTCAAATAGTTCGGCCTCCAGCTTCTTGCGCTGGGAAATGTCGTTGAGCGCCACAAGCACCGCCGGTTCGCCGCCGTAATCGATGACGATAGCCGCCAACTCGGCCGTAAATTCCCGTCCTTGCGCCGTGCGCATTTTGACCTCGACCTCGCGAATATCGCCAACCTCCTCCACCATATGGCGCAGGTTTTCGCGGTCTTGCACGTTGACGAAATAGTCGACCGACTTGCTGCGCAAAAGCGGGCCCGCGCTTTGCTGGAGCAGAAGGCACGACTTGCGGTTGACGAACAGCATCCGCCCGTCACTGCGCCGGGCGATGTAAATGGGAACCGGCAAAATCTCAAGCATGGCGCGCAAAAGCTGCTCGTTGTTGAGCATCAATTGTTCGATCGCCATTTGCTCGCTGATATCGAAAACGTTGATCTGGACCGCCGGTTTGCCATACCAGTCGATCACCCGCTCGGTCAGCGAAAGCCAGATTTCGTTGCCGCTGCGCCGCAGGCCGCGGATACGCGAAAACGCCGTTTTTTTCGCCTCGCTACGCAGCAACGCGGCATAGTTCTCTTCGGCCTGCGTCCATATTTCAGGCGGCATAAGCGGCCAGATCTGGTGCATGGCCAGAATTTCCTCCGGCGTGTCGTAACCGAACAAACGCGCAAACGCCTTGTTGGCATAGAGCGGCTTGAAATGACTGTGGATCAGGATGCCTTGCACCGCGTTGTCGATCATGTCGCGGAAATCGGGCAACGCATGTTCATGAGCTCGCCGCCCTTTATGCTGGCGGCGTTCAGGATGATAGGGTGAATCGCTTGTTTTTCTCATACCCGAAGAATGTAGCAGAAATCTTCAGAGGCTGAACAGGACAAGTTAGCTTCAGGCGGGTCTCAGCCTACGTTTTCCTGCAGCCACGCTTGCAAGGCTTGCTTTGGCACGGCACCGACCTTTGAGGAAACCTGTTTTCCATCCTTGAAAAGCATTAGCGTGGGGATGCTGCGGATGCCGTATTGCCCGGCTGTGGCGGCGCTTTCGTCGACGTTAAGCTTGACGACGGCCACCTTGCCCTGCATGTCGGCGGCCAGTTCGTCCAGAACGGGCCCCATCATGCGGCAAGGGCCGCACCACTCGGCCCAAAAATCCACCAAAACAAGTCCGGCGGCTTTCAGGACTTCGGTTTCAAAGGTAGCGTCGGTGACTTGTTTAGCCTTGCTCATGGCATTCTCCTGTGCCTAAGGGGTACCTTTTTTATTTAGGAACAGCCGGACTACAAATCAAGCCGCAGGTAAAAAATCTTCCGAAACAAGCATCAAGGACGGCCCTTCCGTCCATAACAGGCAGGTATGAATCTTCTTTTCGGGATAAACCTCCTTGAGAACAGCGCTATAGGCCGCAAGCTGGCGGCGATAGACGGACGGCACCTCGTCCACCGCGGCGGGAGGCAAACGGTTGGTTTTGTAATCGACGATCCAGACCTCGCCGTCTCTCACGCACAGCCGGTCCACCTGTCCCACAATATAGCGATCGCCGATATGCCCCACAATCGGGACTTCGGCACGGCTGCCCGGACCGAACAGCGGCGAAAAAGCGGGATTGCGCAGCAAGCCTAGCGCCTGCCGACCGATTTCGTTTTGATCGTCACGGCTCAGTCCATGCTGGGGATTTGCCAGGAAACGGGACAGCGCTTCTTCGTGCCGCGCCGGATCGACCTCCGGCAGGCTTTGCAGCAGCCGGTGAATGATCTTTCCCCGGGCAAAACGGTTGTCTTGCGGCGAAACGAGCGGCGGTTCTTCCTCGGCAGGGCGCGAAGGGACAAGCGGGCGCGGCGGCCTGGGTTCGTCCGGAGGAACGCGGCAAGCCCAATCCGGCAATCTTTTGGCGGCTTTTCCTTGGGAAATATCTTTATTTGCTTTTTTACGGGTCTCAGGCGCAATGGGGTATAAATCTGGATCGGCGAAGACGATAATGGGCCGGGCTTTCCCTGTTTTCTTAACCGCCAGCGGATCGTCGAGCGGCTTTAGCGCTTCCTTTATTAAGCTGTACCATGAACCTTCTTCGCTTTTTCCCCAACCGACAATGTAGAGCCGGTCCGACGCGCGCGTTAGCGCGACGTACAGAAGTCGGCGGTATTCCTCCATCTGTTTTCGGCGGGCCTGTTCCCGGAGACCTCGCAAATAACCATGAGCCGGTTCGCGGGGAACGTAAAAAGCCGCCAGATTCCCGGTATCCCACAGAAATTTCGGAAGCTCCTGCGGCCGGGGCTTGGTGGCGGTGTCGGGCAAAATGACGACAGGCGCCTCAAGACCTTTCGCACCGTGAACCGTCGCAATCCGCACCCGGCCTGCGCCTTGATCCATCTCGCGCTTGATCTCGGTTTCGGCGGCTATCAGCCAGTGAAGAAACGCCTGTAACGACGGCGCGTGCCGGTGACCGAAGGTCTGTGCCGCGTTCAGCAGTTCATCGACAGGGTCTTCGGCATCCGGGCCCAAACGCGCGGCCAGGGCGCGCCGTCCGCTTTGGGCATCGGCGGGACATGGCTCGCTTAAAAGGCGCGCAAGCATGGCGAAAGGCGTGACGTTGTCCGCCGCCGCCAACGCCTGTTGCAAATAGTCGCGCATGGCCGCAAACGACGGATCTTTTCCGGCCTTTTCCTGAAGGCTCTGCCACAACGTTCCTTTGCGTTGAATGGCCAATGCCATGAGCCGATCTTCCGAACATCCAAGAAGCGGCCCACGCAATACCGTGGCCAGCGTCAAGTCGTCTTCTGGCAACAGGACGAATTGCAGCAGGGCCATCAGGTCCATGACGGCAAGCTGTTTCGTCAATTCCATACGATCGACGCCCGTAACCGGAATTCCTTTAGCCTTGAGGGCGCGCACAAGCGGATCGGCGATCTTGCCGCGGCGGCGAAGTAAAATCATTATATCGCCGTATGTCAGTGGCCTGTTTTGTTTGGCCTTTCGGTCGTAAATCGGCGTTCTTTCATCGATCCACGCCTTTATTTGCGCGGCGATTTGTTCCGCCATTTCCAGAATGGGATCGAATTCCGTTTCAGGTCTCATGGACGGATTCCATAAAGTTGCGGTCTCTTTCTTATTCTCCGGCGCTTGAATCAAGGGCCAAACCTCAACCCGTCCCGGCGCTTCGCGGTGATAGGGGAAATGTTTTATCTCTTCGCACGACACGCCTTCGCACGCCGCTTCGGCGGCAAAGACGGCATCTACCGCCCTTAAAACCGCCGGTGCCGAGCGAAAGGATATATTTAGCGGTTCCTTGCGCAGTTCCTTTCCGGACTGGGCGAACCGTTCCGTAAAATAAGCGTTCATACGCGCGAATTCCTCCGGATCGGCTTTCAGAAAACTGAAGATGGACTGCTTTTCGTCGCCGACGACAAACAACGTCCGCGCCGTATCCGGCCGCGATCCCGAGCCCGAAAGAAACTCGTCCGTCAACGCCTTGATGATGCGCCATTGATCGGGATTGGTGTCTTGAGCCTCGTCCACAAGGATATGGTCCAGTCCGCCGTCCAGCTTGAAAAGCACCCACTCGGCAATGCCGCGACGGGTCAACAGTTCGGTCGTGCGATCGATTAAGTCGTTGAAGTCGAGAACCGCCTGCGCCGCCTTGCGTTCGGCATAGCGGTCCATCAGGGATATGGCCAAGGTCAAAACGGCCGCCGTTTGTTCGGCGACTCGCACCGTATCGAGCCTTTCAAAAACCGTTGTGAGCCTTGTGGCCTCCCGGTCAAGAACCGCCTCTATTTCAGGATGTTCGGCAAGCACATTGGCGCTGGCCACTTCCTTGTAAGCTTCCCCGTCCTTTTTCACATAGGCGCTTAAATACGATTCAAAATTTCCCGCGCGGGCCTCGTGGGGCAGCGTTAGCCAATCGAGAATCTTTTGCGCCCTCGCTTTATAGGTTTTCGTTCCTTTCTCATGAATCAGCCGCGAAGCCCGCAAGATTTTCTCGCGCGCAAAGGCGTTTTCCGCGGAAGCCTCGCGACAAATTGACTCTTCCGTGTCGCCGGGCTCAAGCGACAGGAGGCTTCGCATCCGGCAGACAAGGCCCTCAACGCCACCCGCTTTCGTCAACGCTTTTTTAAGGCGAGGCGCATCGTCCGTAACTTTGCGCAGAGTATCGGCAAACCTCTCTTCGCCAAGGTCCCGCACCAGCGTCATCAGCGCCAGGCCCTCCGGGCTTTCAGGGATCGGCGACGCGGCTTGCAGCAGATTGTTCTCCGCTTCGCGCCTCAACTGCCTTTCTTCAGCCTCTTCGATAACGGCGAAATGCGGGGGCAGTCCGGCCTCAAGCGGAAAACGCCTCAATACCTCCTGTCCGAACGCATGAAGAGTGTGAATGCGCATCCCGCCCGGACAGCTTAGCGCCTTTGCAAACAAACGTCTCGCTTCGTCTATTTGGCCGGTCTCCGGCGGTTTGCCTTGCAGCTTGTCGAGGTCGCTTCGAAGCTCATCGTCGCCGCACACGGCCCAGCGCCTTAACTGCTCCGTAACCCGAATGGCCATTTCCGCCGCCGCCGCGCGCGTAAATGTCAGGCACAGTATGCGCTGGGGCAAAACGCCCGAGAGAAGCAAACGCACAACGCGGTCCGTCAGCACTTTTGTCTTACCCGAGCCCGCCGAGGCTCCGACCCAAACGGATTCGTCCGGGGCCGAAGCCCTCTGCTGCGCTCTGTCAGGTTGAAGGTTCTTTACGTTGTTTTGCGGCGCTTGTTGTCTTTTTTTTGCGACAGGAGTCATGGCTCGTCCCCTGTCCGGCCCCATTCGGCCAAACGGGCCAGATGGGCATAATCGTCGTACTTCGGCGCAAACTGTGGTTTGGGCACAACCTCGTAAGGCGCGGAAGAATCCGTAAAACCTTTCACCAAATCTTCGAGAGTCTCCCTTGCGCGCCTCATGCGCGCGGCAATGTCACCTTCAATGGGTTTAACGGTCTCGTCCGCGCGCCCCCCTTTAAGACCCCAATAACTCAAATCGCTTACGCGCAAGGGGCCGAAATCCTTAAAGCCTCCCGCCTCCATTATCAGTGCCAGCAAAAGCAACTGGGGTTCATAACCCAGATTGATTTCCTTATTCGACGGCAATGTACCCGTCTTGTAATCGATGATCGTTACAGAACCGTCGGGAAGTTTATCAATCCGGTCAGCGCGGCCTTTCAGTTTAAAGGAGCCATTGGCAAAAAACATCTCGCCTTCGGCCTCGACGCCGATGGGAAGCATGCCCGTTTGCCGACGTTTTTCTTCCGTTGCGACGAACCAGGCAGCTATGCGTTCAAACCGCGGCCACCAGAACGCCCGGATTTGAGGCTGATCCTCATAAGGCGCGAATACTTCGCGACCGGCGGCAAGAAGAGCTTCAAGCGGGGCGGAAGGCCATGTGTTCCTGAACCGGTTCAGGAACTTCTCGAGCGCTTTATGAATAATGATGCCGCGTTCGGCCACGGTCACATCGGCGTCAATCGGTTCAAGGCGCTTCAGTCCCAAAATATGCCGCGCATAAATGGCATAGGGATTTCGCAGCCATGTGCCGATTTCCGTCACGCTCAACTGGCGCGGACGGACTTCCAAAGGAGGACATGGACGCGGCGGGGCGCAAGGTTTTGTTTCTTGCGGCTCGTCCAAACGCCGCGCCCAGTCAAGCCATGGCTCCTGTGGCGCCAACGCATCGTTTTCCTTGCTATGATAGCCCAGCGCCTGCAGGACCGCCTCCAACTGCATCAGAAAACGCGAAGGCACGGTAGGAGAACCTTCGACACGGCGCGCGCGCGTCAACATGACCTCGGACGCGCTGGCAAGCTGGACAAAATCATGCGCCGACAGGCCGATGCGCCGCTCGGGCAGCGGCAAGCCAAATTCTTTTTTCATCGGCCGCGACATCCACGGGTCAACCTCCGCCTCCGGCGGCCACGTGCCTTCGTTCAAACCGCCGAGGATAACCAGATCCGCATGTTGCAACCGCGCCTCGAGCAGACCGAGAATGCTAAGACGCGGATGTTGCCCAAAAGCCGGACGTACGGGCACGCCGCGCATCAACGGCGCAAAGAGGCGCATGTACTCGTTGCCTTTCAAAGGCGGGAAGTTCCCGGCGGACTGGCGCCAATCGTCGAGCCAGGCCACCGCCGTTTCGCCCGCCTCGCCCTGCCAGAGCCGGAAGCTACCCAGGAATTCGTGCGTTGCCGCAAGACGCTCGGCCAAATCGATATGCTGGCGAAGGCGTTCCTCCAGTGACAGCTTTTTTTTCCACGCCGACAGAACCGGTTTGAAGGCTTGAGCCAGATTCTCAATCCACAAACCGAGAGAGCGGGTTTCCTTGTCATGCCTTAAAGCCCTTGCCGCGCCGCGCCAGCCGTCCGTCCAACATACGCCGCGCCAAATGGCAACCTCAATGCGGCGCGCACGGCGGCGGCATTCGGATGGCTCAAGACCGCAGGCCGTCAAAGGATGTTTTAGCAGCGAAAGATAATCGATGGCCGAAGCCTCGGGCGAAGCGGCCTGAAGAACGCCGCGCAGAAAACTTCCCAACGGCAACGCTGCCAACGATGCGCCTGCCGAATCGTTGGCTGCAATGCCCCACCGCCTCAATCCAGCCGCAACGCGTTCCGCCAGAGCGCGATCCGGCGTTGCCAGAACGGCGGTTTTTCCCGGTTCTTCCAGAACCGCGCGCAAACGCAACGCGATAACGTCCGCTTCCTCCTGCTGTTGGTCCGCTTCGACACGTGTCAGCCCGGTAAACGCTTTCTTCGAAATAACGGCAGGATCAAGAGTGCGCCACGCCACGGTTTCTTCGGCGGGGCGCATGGCCTCCTGAAGCAGGCGCACACGTTCAACCCGTAGTGTCTTTCCTGTAGGCCAAATCTTCACGTCCCTCCGCTTCCATGCGGCTTTTTCCAGCCAGTTCTTCATGCCATATTGCGGATGGCTTTCGCCGATAGCCTGCCAGGCTGCTTCGTCCAGACCCAGATCGAGTCCCGGAAGAACGACCCTGCCTTTCGGCATCCCGGCAACAACGGCAAGCCATTCGGCCACAACCGGAACCGAGGCTGTCGAACCGGCGGCAATGACAGGATAAGACGGCGGCGACAGGCGCCAAACCTTTGCCTGCGCTTCAAGCGCGCGATTTAGCCGCTCGGCGGGATCGACAGCCTTTTCCGCCTTGAGCACGTCAGGCCATGCAGAAGTGACGATTTCGAGAAACATCAGCGTTTGCTTCCAATGTTCGGCATAGTTATCCGGCACAAGTTTTTCCAAATTGGCAAAATCGCCTCGTTCGCGCTGAACTTGATCCAGCAACCTGCCAAGCGCGGCAGCCATTTCGGCCGCCTGATCCAAAGGCAACGACTTGTCTTTTTTCACAATCAGTTGCGTTAGCAACATCTGCCGCCGCAAAGGCGATATGGCCGGGGGCATGTCAAGAGCTTCGGCTCCACCGGTAAAGACGAGTTCATCCTCCGTTTCGTCCGCATCGCCAAGCGGCTGCATGCGCGGCAAGAGCGCCGCCCGTCCTTCCACGACCCGCACAAAGGCTTCGCGCAGATAGCGGCAGGCGCGGCGTGTCGGCAGATAAACCCGCATTTCGGCAAGAAGCAACGGATCGCGGCCCGTCTGTTCCCACAGCCCGGCCGCCAGCGCGTCGACAAACGGCACATCGGGCGGAATGGTGAAGACGTTCATCATGGCGTCACGGCCCAGCCTTTTCCGTCTGCCAGCAAACGGTTCGCCTCAGCCAAATCCTCGGGGGTGCCCACATGGTAACAGGCGCCCTCGTGAAGCGTTCCGAAGAGCTTGGAGCGAGCTTCAACAGCATCGAA
Organism: Alphaproteobacteria bacterium; assembly: GCA_040773965.1. Lineage (GTDB taxonomy): Bacteria > Pseudomonadota > Alphaproteobacteria > UBA9219 > UBA9219 > JAXGVG01. Next base: position 25,469 of record JAXGVG010000003.1, read on the forward strand.
TATCCTGTTGTTGGAAAATGCTTTTTCGGTTACTTCAGAAAAAGGCTGAGGTTTTAATATCTGTGCCGAAATCCACACATAAGGGCGTGGCGTCGGCGCTTCTCTCCGCCAGACCCGCCCATCGGCCTCCATGACAAAATCGCCCTTCGGCGGAAATCCCCTTGCCTGTTTTGTGGGCATAAGAAGCAATAGCGCGTCCATGCGTGCCGGGTCCCAGGCGTCAACCATCTTGCGCAAGGAGGGCGCCGATCCGTCGAACCACGGCAGGTCGGCATTCAACGCAAAAAAAGCCTTTTCTTCGAAGTGGCCAAGCGCGTTTTTGATCCCGCCGCCTGTGTCGAGCCGTTCGGTTTCGCGCGAAATGATAATCGAAATATCCCTGCGCTTGGCCAAATGGCATTCAATCTGTTCCGCCAAATAACAGGTATTGACCACAACACGCCGGACACCGATAGCCTTCAGCTTGTCGATTGCATGATCGAGCATCGTTCTTCCGCCAACCTCGAATAAAGGCTTGGGCTTCGAAAGCGTCAGTGGACGCATGCGCGTTCCCAAGCCCGCCGCCAACACCATGGCGGTGTCCGAGATGTTCTTGAAGGTGTCACATCCGTTCATAGGGCGATACATACCGGTCAAACCATGCTTTGACGGGGCTCAGAGCCTCGTCCTGCAACAATTCTTCCAGATATTTCCTGATTCGCGGCTTGTGCGCGAGTTTGCCGTTTTGGGCCCGGTTTTCAGCCAATCTGACGATAATTCCCAGGATACGGGTGTGTCTCTGGGCCGCGAGAATCCGGCAGGCCCGGCGCAGGTCTTCCAGGGGCATAACGGGATGTTCCCGGTGATAATAGAGGCTTATTTCATCAAGAAGCGCGAGGGCGCTATCGCGCCGCACCTTTTCACAAAGCGAGGAAATGTCATAAGGCAGCGGCCCCAAACCGCCGTCCTGAAAATCGATTACCCCGACGCTCGCCACGCCTTGCCTCCCGGGTAAATCCATCAGGTTATCCGGCGTAAAATCGCGCAGCATGAGCGTTTGGGGCAATGCCTCGAGCGGTTTGAGAACAACCATCCAGATATTATGAAATGCCGCGCGCTCTTCATTGCTTGGCGCGCGCGCCCGCACATGAGGAAAATAATAATCGAGAAATAAGGCTGTCTGCTCTGTGAAAAGCGCAGCATTAAAGACAGGCAGGTTCATTCTTTCAACGAACGCAGACTTGAAAGCCTTATGCAAATGAACGAGAACATCTGCCGCGCGGCGGTAGAGAAACGCGGCATCCTTTCCTTCATCCAGCAACCGGCCCAACGTGACATCGCCAAAATCTTCCATCAGAACCAGGCCTTGGTCTGGCCGCGCTGCGTAAACAGCCGGGGCCGACAACCCGCACCGGCGCAACGCTTCCGAAAGAGCCACAAATTGCGGCGTCTTTTGATCTTTGTCCGCTTTCATCAAAATGGCGCGGCGGGGATCGCCCCCGGCAAGCTCCAACCGCATAAACTGTCGCGTGGAAAAATCGGCTTTCAGGGGAAAAGTTTTGGCCACGATCCATCCTTCGGCGTGGAGAAAGGCGGCGGTTTCCTCCATAATTTTCATGGCAAAAAATCCTCGAGCCTTTGTGTCCACGAACCTTGCGGTTCCAACCTCAAGGTTCTTTGGCCTTGAGCATCCGCAGCGAAAACAAGCGTCAGACGGTCGCGCGGCATGCAGGTTATGGCGCGTTCAGGCCATTCGACAAGCACCAGCCCGTCAGCGCACGCATCGTCCCATCCAAGCTCTTCAAGTTCTTCCGGTTTCTTCAGGCGATACAAGTCGAAATGATGAACTGGAAACGAGGACGTTTCATATGTTTGCACAAGAGTAAACGTAGGGCTAGGCACCTCGTCCGGAATTCCCAGAGCCTTCAACAGAGCGCGCGCGAACGCGGTCTTCCCGGCGCCGAGATAGCCTTGCAGCGTTATGATGTCGCGCGCACGCAAAATGGGCGCGAGTCGCGCCGCCAGTGCCGCCGTTGCCTCCAAATCCGGAAGCGGAAAAATGAAGGGTGCTGTCATTGCTCGAAACCCGGTCGTGCCCCGCCTCTTCATAGCACGGCATGGCGATCAAACGGAAGGCATAGTCGCAGCAGCTTTCGCCTTCCCGCGAAGGATGTTCAGGAAACGTGCCAAGCGAAGACACCGTAAAACCCTTCCTTCGCAGATCTCCCGCTACAGATTTTACGGATGAGCCTGTAACGTGTCCTCTAGCGCACGCAAATATGAGATTTTGCGAAGAACAACAAGCATCATTGCCTGTGCTCGTCAACACCGTTAGCTTGCATTCATATTTCTTAAATGCATTAGCGACACCGGCTATGTCTTCAAAAGAGGGGCATTCAATGCCAAGAAGCGTCATCCATTTCTGTCCCTCTCGAAATTCTCGAGAATAACCTGAAATTTCTTCCCTCCAGGCGACAACCAGATAATGCGCATAGGGAGCTTTTTCATAACTCTCTTTTTTTTGCACGGTCTTTGGGGGCAAGAAGGACAAGTGTTGAAAATGTTCGCCGACGACTCGCACTCTTTTTTTCTCTTCGTACAAATATTGATAGACCACCAGCGGCTGCGCTTTCCGGTAAAGCTGTTCGATCGATAAAACCATTTCCCGGTTGGGATGAAGCACGCACCTTTCAAGAAACACCATGGACAGATCGGCTTCGCCTGCCGTAAGCGCGCTTAACGCGCTCAGAAAATGATCGTGCTCATATGACGTTATCTTTTTACCTTTGCCGAGCCCTGAAGACAGCCAGAAAAACCCGGTTGGAGCCCGCTCATAGGAACCTGTTTCAATTTTTTCATAAGCTATTTTAATAACGCCCTTATCCATTTGTTTTTCCTCTTATAAATTGACTTTTTTTCCACACTACCCTACACCTGACGACGCATTAACGTATTGAAAAGCATTTAAGATTCTAAAGGAGCCAACTGATTCGCAGGGAGGCTTCGATGGATTTTGTAGGATTGACGAACATAGTG
>JAXGVG010000004.1:0-28180 GCA_040773965.1 Alphaproteobacteria bacterium
GAATACCAGTCCGTTGTCGAGAGACACGAGACCACCAACGTTCTCAGCGAGTACCCATGTCGGCATAATCTCAGATATGACTCTAAGCATCTCCGGCCATAAGTAGCGGTCGTCTGACGTGCCGCCTCGCTTCCCGGCGACAGAGAAAGGCTGGCAGGGGAACCCGGCAAGAAGAACGTCATGTGCAGGAATATCCTGTGCATGGATTTCTGTAATGTCTCCGGCGACTGAGTGATTTGTGCAGGAGAAGTTCGCCAAATAGGTTTTGCGACAGGACAAATCCCATTCGCTTGTAAAAATACATTCACTTCCAATGGTCTCGAAAGCCCTCCGCATGCCGCCGATACCGGCAAACAGATCAATGAAAGTGAAGGGGGCGCGCTTGAATGGGATCACAACGCCTGATTTTCCGACAAGTTTCCGCAACATCAAGAGCATAGTCTTGACAGGCTTTGTGTCTCCATTTTCCCAGCGGTATACGGTTCTTTTATTTATCCCGAACCGATCCGCGACTTCCTCCACCGTCAAGCCGGTCTTCTCGCGCAACAATGCAAAATCGGTTGGCTTGGGGTGTTTCATGGGGGACCCGAAGAAAGAGGCGGGACGCTAGGTCTGTTTTTGACAGGCTGACATATGTCTCGGAAAAATCAAGAAAAAATGAGAACAAAACGTGAATATATTCTTTCTGTTGCCGGAATATCAGTACAGGGTTTTTCCCAGGACAGTTTCTCTTCGATAGATTTTGTGCCGAGACAATCATGGAAACAACCAATTCTTTTCGCGCGATACGGAATCCCAAAGTACCGCAAGCAAACAGAGTCAGGACGGGGCAGATAGAGTTTTAGGAGTATTGGCGGCTGTTCGCCCCCCGTTAGGGTCTGTACTCATAATTGACGCGGGTTCTGCGCGAGCGAAAAAGCGTTCCGGCTATGAAGCCGAAGCCCCGGCGAAAGCCGGGGGTAGCGTGTATTGGACATGCAAGCGAGCTTTTTGAGGCCGCCGGACGGTTTTTATGCCGCGCCCTCCGGGTTTGCATAAGATGAAAAATGGCTTTGTCAACTTCGCTCGACGCATGGCCTCTGCCACGCCTTCGCTCGTTTTCTTGCCATTTTTCATCCTATGCAAACAGAACCTCACGCTAATTATGACTACAGACCCTAACCGCGTTTATCTTGTTTAACGTGTAACAAAATTTGAACCGAAAGGAATAACGAAAGTAAGCCCGGCGATAGTCCCCGGCCAATTGCCCGCGAACGCGGCGCAAACCGTCGAAACGCGCAGCGAAACGCCGTCCCGTGACATGAAGAAAATCTATGGCCGGGGGTTCGGTTTCGGCGGCATGACGCCTTCGGTTGCCTGATAAGGGCCGCAACGCGTGCGCTACGGGCACGAAAGCCGCGAAATGAGGGCCTGAACAGGCACCAAACGCGTACCGTACAGGCACCGATCAGCGCGTGTTGGCCTTGCGTGTAGGGACGGGTTTTTGTGTATCGTTTTGATAAGATTGATTTTTTGTTTCCGTCGGTGGAACAACGGAAAGATGCGCGCGCCTCACGGCATTTAAAGCGTAAGCCATTGGTTTGCTTAGATTTTTTTCAAAAGAGGCAATAGGCTTCGACATAAAACCCCGCGAATCGTTCGATTAAAACTAACAGTAATATGTTTATTGGTCAAATAATAAATGTTTGTAAACGGTTGTTTTAAAGATGATTATTTTATTTTCCGCCCTCCAGCAACAGCCGCGCAATTTCGGTCAGCAGACCGACATCCGCTTCGGTTCCTCGCTCAAAATCGGCCAGAATGTAACTTGTCATGCGCTGTAGAGCGCCCGTTTCGTTCGGAAACGTGGCTTGAGCGTCCCGTTTGGCCCGTTCGACAACCACAACGGCGAGCGATTTGGCCGCCGCGACAAGGCGGGGATCCCGTTGAGGGACCGTCAGTGCCTCCGCTGCGCCCTGTGCAAGATAGGGCGGGGAGCAAAAAAGAGGACCTTCTTTGCCTGTTATAAGCCATTGCGGCGTGGTTTCCAAAGCTTCGGAAAGTCCGGCTATATCGCGGAAAGTCTTTGTTGTTCCAGTCAAAAAGCCGCGCAGCGTGCTTTGATAACGCCCCATTTTCCTGGCGAGTTGGGTCGTGTTCAGATTCAATTCTTTCATCCGTTGCAGGACTCTTTCACGCATTGTCGCCATGCCTGACCGGTATCCGTTATTCATTTGCGAAAATGATAACAGAATTATGTTTGTGCTGGCAAGGCGCTGCGTGCCGGTTCGGGCGCGACTGCGTACCCGTTCAGGCCCCGAAAAGCGCGGTTACGGCTTCATTCGGCCCGCGTCGCGGTCTTAAAAAAGTTGGCCCAGGCGGACCGGAATTCGCAAGCCGACATGCACGTCGGGCGCGTCGCGCGTCGCGCCGACTTCCGTCGTGAAGTTCAGGCTTACGACGGGCGAGAGACGGTAGCTCGTTCCCACCATGAAAGAGCCGACCTGCAGCGTGTCGCTCCGGCTTTTGATAAAGTCGCCATTCGTCGTGTTGATGGCGTCTTGATATGTGGGAAACACGTAGCTGTGCTTGTAGCCCAGTGAGAACGACGTTTCCTGATTGATCGAGAAGCCGAGGCCGCCGCTCGCGTTGATGACGTCGCCGGGCGAAACGTTCAGGATGCGCGTCGTGTTGTAGTCCTTGTCGACGTCTTCGCTGAGGCTGTGGACGTAGCCGAGGTTGCCGAAGAGCACGGCGGGATCCGTCACCTTGATGACCGTCACGCTGCCTTCCACCGACTGGAACCCGCTGCCCGTAGGAAGGGTCTTGGCGATGTTGTCGGCGTCGTATTCAATGTCGTAGGGGCCTTCGCCCGTGTCGCTTTTGTAGCGCAGATTGCCCACAAAATACGGCCAGCCGCCTGCGCCCCGGTTGAACTGATAGGCGAGGCCGAAATCGACGTCGCCAAAGCCGTTGCCTTCGATGGCCGTGCGCGTAGTGCCGCCGGTACCCGAACGCGTCTCGGCGTCGTTGCGGTAGGTGTAGGGAACGCGGACGTCGGCTTCCAGCCGGTCTGTGATGCCGAGGCGGAAACGGGACGAATCCTGCACGACTTGCCGTCGCGCCGAGGAAGCTTCGATTTCCCCGATCAGGACGACTTCGGCCACCTGCACGCCGTTAAAGGTGAAGATGTTGCTGGTCGTGTTGGTGTATTCCATGCTGTTTTCGTACATCATCGTGCCCTTGGGCGTCAGCACCCCGCCGTAACTCGGCAAGACGTCCAGCTCGGGCCGCGCTTCTTTTTCTTTCTTTGGGGCTGTGATTGATGTGCCGGAGGATTCGGCAACGCTTGTTTCGGTCTTGCCCGATTTCTTTTGGTTGCCGCTTTCGCCGGGGTACGGCGTCGTTTCAGCCGTTGCCGCGCTTTTGGCCGTTTTAGTTCGAGCGGGCGCGCTATCCATAGCGTCCAGTTTTGCGCGGTATTGTTTCAGTTCTTGCTCCTGCTCGGCGATCTTGCGTTTCTGGTCGTCCAGCATCGCTTGCTGGCTTTGCAGCATTTGTTCAAGAGGCTCCAGCCGTTTTAGAAGTTGATCGACGGAGGATGTTTCGCTTTTCGCTTCGGCGGCGTTGGCCGCGAACAGGCAGGAAAAAAGCGCCATAACGGCAATGGAACGCACAAAAAAATTCATGGCTAACCTCGGAAAGACAGGGCAAATGGCAGGGAATCGTCTAACCCTTTGACTTGTCGTGTAATTTATTTGCAAAGTCAAACCGGAAAGATCTTTTCGGGAATATCGGGAAGAGCCTGTGACCATAAAGTCATATTTCAGGTCATAAAATTATAAGAAAGAGGCGGGGAAGCGGGATTAGAGGCTAGGGGTTCGGGAATTAGCATTCAGCTTAAACCCAAGGCGTCGTCCCGGCCAAACAGCGCGGCAAAGCCGCGTTGTGCGAGCCGGGATCAAGTTAATTTTTCCTGTTTAAGCAAGAAACCATACTAGGTCCCGCATCTCCACGCGAGGCTGAAGCCTCGCGTTTCGTGCGGGATGACGGCGGGAGTTAGCCTCGAGCCCCGAAATCCTAATCCCGAGTCCTGACCTACCGGCCGATGCCAAGCATTCGGGTCCGGACGCTTTGCGACAGAGCTGAGAGATTTCTTAAAGCTCCGCTGTTCGAAACCAGATTGGTTATATTTTTCAGGAGAATGTTTATATCCACCGTCTGGGAAACCACCCGGTCGTTGGCCGAGTTCACCACAACGCTGGCGATGGAGCCCGAAGGGGTCTGGTTAAGAACGGTCGTGTTGCCTTTTGTGTCCTCGACGACAAGGCCGCCGCCGTTATTGATGATGTTGGCGATGGTGCCTGTGGGAAGATTGACGGTTTCGAGCTTTGCCGACGATGTGGCGTGCAGGTCGCCTCTCGAATCCGATTGGAGCACAAGCGAACGGGCATAGGAAATGGCTCCGTCGATGCGCGTTCGAATGTCCACCGCGAAACGGTAGATATGGCCGGTGGGGTCCCTGTATGCGCCGCGCGTATTGGCCATTGTCGAGGCGTCGAGCGCTTCGGCTTCGGCAATGACGATTTCATCTTCCAGATCGTCGATGGCAAAAACGGGTGCCGGGCAGACGGACAGGAAAACGAAAACCAATAATACGGGCGTCAGGAGAGACAAAAGGCGGTCGTGTTTTATCATAGTCTCCTCCTTAGAAAATTGTGGCGGCCGAAAGAGCCAGATCGTTGACATTGTTGATGACGTAAGTGTTCAGGATATCCTGACCCGTCGGCGCGATTTGCCAATTCGGGAACGAGATGGGAACGCCGCCGCCGATGGCTTCGTTAGCCGCGGAGGCTACCGCTGTGGCTCGGGCGTAGGTCCATTCCTTATCGTCGGAGAAGGCCATGCGGGCCTGCCGCGCTTCGTTAACGACGACCAGCGATATGCCGTTCCAGGTTTCCGCGAAATCGCGGCGCGTGTAAACGACATTGCCTTTGCTGGGGTCGCCCACGAGGACGAAAGGACCTTTCAGGCTTTTGACGACGACGAAGTGGCTATAACCGTCGTGGCGGATCAACGCGATGAACGGAACCTTGTGCTTTTCGATCGTGTCGAAGTTCAGACGGTAGCCCTTTGCCTTGAGACCACGGCTGTTCAGGTAGCGGCTCATGTCGAGAAGCGAGAAACCTTCCTTGCGGATGACGCCCTGGTCGCCGTGCGCAAACATCGTTTTGAAGACTTCTTCCTCCGATGTAGGCATGCCATAAACGTAGGAGAGCAGCGTGGCTACGGCCGCCGAGCCGCAGCTGTAGTCGAAGGACTGCCGCTTGACGGTTTGGAAGGGCATGTCGCGCCAGCTTATGACGCGGACCGAAAGAGTCTTGACCGGGCCGTTGTTCACAGACACGGTGGAATGACGCGCCGGGTCTTCGCTTCCTTCGAAGGATTCGCCGGGACGGACCGTCATCGATTCCACGGCGGCAATGGCGGAGGAGGGAAGGTTGGAGGCGTCGTCTTCCGCGCGCACGGCGCCCAATCCCGCTGTTCCGGTCAAGAAAAACAGGGAAAAAGCAAAGGCATTAAGGACAAAGCGCTTTAACATAAGATAAGAACTGTCTGCGACGACACTTAAGGCGAAACCGGCGCCAACTGGACGTTGACGGCAACGGCCGAGTTGATCGTCGAATTGTTGCCTGTGTTCATCACATAACTGCCGAAGGCGCTGAGATTGTCGCCAAGGGTTATGGTTCCGTTCGTCAGGTTGCCGCCGACGTTCAACGTATTGCCCGTCGTTTCGGCTGCCAGAGCCTGATCCGATTCAAGATTGCTGATGCCGAAGGCGCCGCGATTGTTCTTCATCTCGCCGGACGACAACGATACTTCGTCCAGTTCGGAGAAAACGACGTCGTCCCCATTATCGGCGGCCAAGGCAAAACCGGCAATGCCGACGGTCAAGGCTGAACCCAAAAGCAGCAAGGCTAACGTTTTCACGACCGGATAACGCATGGAAGCCTCCCGTTAGGTTAAGTGTTGAAAGGAAAAACCTTGGTGACGCTCGCGCCGGTATTGCTAAAGGCACGAGCGTCCCATGGCTTATATAGGGGCGTTAACCCCCCTTGTTACTTACAAACCGCCGTTAACCTGAACGCCAAGGTTCATGGCCGAGACACCTGCGGCGTTTACGCCCGTCAGGTTCTGTCCAGCGGCAATGCCGTTACCGTTCATGTTGAAGTTGGCGTTGCCGGACTCGACTTTCGCCTTGCCAGCCATGAGGCCCATAGATTGGACGTTCACGTAGTTGCCCGAGACGGAGGCCTTGAGGTCCTGAGCCGCCACGAGTTCCGTGCTGTCGATGTTGAACCACGTGTTGTGGACGTTCGAGGTGTCGTTGTCGTTCTTCACCACGGTGGTAACCGTGTTGCCCGACGCGACCGTGTTGCCCGAAGCGACGTTGTTGTTCGAGTTAACGGTCGAGTCCGTCTTCGTCACGACGGCCGAGTTCGTCTCATTGTACGTGTTGGCTTCGTTATACGTGTTCGTCTCCGTATAGGTGTTATAGGAGTCGTCCACGCTGTTCTTCGTCATATCGACATCCGTCGTAGCCTGGTTGTTGGTCAATGTGTTGTTTGACGCAACCGTGTTCGTGGTGTCGATATCCGTCTTTGTGAGTGTGTTGGTGTTTGTATTGGTATTCGTCGTGTTGGCCGTGTTCGTCTCGGTGTAGGTGTTGTTCGAGTCGATCGTGGCCGTCTTCGTGACATCCGTGTCGACATTCGAAGTGGCTTCGTTATTTGTCAACGTATTGCCGGAAGCGACGTTATTATAGGAGTTGGTGTCCATATCGGCGGTGTTGGTGCTCGTATTGGCGGTGTTCGTTTCCGTATACGAATTGCCGGAATCGACCGTCGTGTTCTTCGTCACGTCCACGTCCGTCGTGTTCTTCGTGACGTCCACGTCCGTCGTGTTCTTCGTCACGTCCACGTCCGTCGTATTCGTTTCCGTATACGAATTGCCGGAATCGACCGTCGTGTTCTTCGTCACGTCCACGTCCGTCGTGTTCGTTTCCGTGTACGAATTGCCAACGTCAACATCGGCATCAATGTCCGTGTTGAGCTCGGCTGCGATCATTCCAGATCCGTCATCGATATCGTTGCCGTTGGCATCCAAAGCGAAAACGGGGCTGGTTCCCAGAAGCAACAATGCGCTGATGGCCGTGCTCAAGAGAATTTTCCTCATGACTTCCTCCTCATGTTAGGTTGACAAGTTACGTTGGAATTAGCTTGCTTTACAAAAAGGTATACCTATGGAACGGATAAACGATCCATTAACCTTTCATTGCATGTAAACACCCAATCGAGATTCGGGTCAATATGCCTTTGTGATAATTGACAGATTTTTATTTTTTCTCTGAATTTATGGTTAATGTCTGCAACGTGAAGATGGTTACTTTAAAAGTCCGCAAACAGGTTATGTGGAAAGACTTCATTATTCTCAAACAGATGGAGCGCGTTCTTAAAGGGAAATAAAAAGACTCCAAATCCGTTGTTGTTTTAGGGGCGTTAATTTATTCCGATTAATAACGATTAATACGCGACGTCTTTTTTGAGAAGCGCGGGGATCGTTTTCATCAAAATGATGATATCCATCCAGAACGACCAGTTTCTCACGTACCACGCTTCAAGCGCGACGCGCTGCTGGATGGTGGGGACGTTGCGTCCGCTGACTTGCCACGGACCCGTGATGCCGGGGCGCGCGGATTTATATAGGTCGAAGTCGTCGCCGTAAAAAATTTCCTGACCCGGCATGAATGGGCGCGGGACGACGAGGCTCATTTCGCCTTTGACGACGTTGATGAGCTGGGGAAGTTCGTCGATGCTTGTGCGGCGCAGGAATCGGCCCGTTCGCGTAATGCGGGGGTCATTCTTCAATTTCTGGAATTTTTTCCACTCTGCCGCCGCATGGAAATTGTTTTCCAGATACCGGATGAGCACCGCGCCCGCGTTGTCGCGCATGGATCGGAACTTGTAGCACACGAACTCCTTGCCATTCAGGCCGACGCGCGGCTGGCGGTAAAAAGCTTTGCCGCCGTCGCGGCGAACCATGAGGAAGACAAAGAGAAACAAAGGCGACAGGACGATGAGACCGGCGCTAGCTACGACGAGATCGAAGGTGCGCTTCATCAGGCGCGACAGGGGAAGCTGGAGCCGGTTTGTGTCGTGCAAGAGCATCACGTCGTGCATCATGAAATGATGCGACGACAAGCCGCACAAAGGCAGGCCGAGCCAGGGCGGCAAGATAGAATAGGGCAAGCGCTCGCGCACCATCGCTTTCAGGGCGCTTCGGTTTTGCTCAAGCTCTTCGCCTTCAAGCGCGAGAAAGAGATAACTTGCGTCGAACGCGCGCATGAACCGGCGCCAGTCGCTTGGTTTGGAAAGCTCTTGCAGTTTGGCGGCCGGAACGACCCTGACAATTCTAAAGCCCATTTCGGGCTCGGACTCCAGCGCGCGCACGGCCGCTTTTGCCGTCGGGCCGCCGCCGAAAACGACTGCCGGAATTTGCCACTTGCCCTGTCGGTGGAGTATGTGGCGCACGAGCGCGCGTCCCGCATAGAGAAAAACCGCGAAGAATACCCAGCTGAAGCCGAGCCAGAGGCGCGAGGACAGGCTTTTAACGGCGAACTGAATGAATCCGCCAATCACGAAACCGGCGAAAGATATAATAAGGATATGGCGGATGGTTTCCCAGAACGGCAGGCGCTGGCGGTAATGGCCTTTCGCATCGAGCCACAGCAAGGCGACGACGCCAAGCTCGGCGTAAATCGCGAACTGGCCCGCCGTGGCCTGATTCATGAGGCCCTGGAATTTATTGAGCAGGACGTATTCGTTGAGCAGCCATGCGATCACACCACTGCATGCGAAGGCGGCAAGCAGCGCAAAGGCGTCGCTCATAAAAAGCCATTTGCCGACGGCAGGCACAGGGCGCACGTCGCCATCGGGCACAACGGACAGGTCGGGCTCTTTTCCAAGAACCCTGGTATCCCGGACAAGGCGGATGACCTGTTCGAGATTTTTTTCAAGCCTTATGCCGGATTGCGATCGTTGGTCTTCTTCAATTGAACTTTTTTCAGGCAACATAGGGTATGTCATGTATATCGACTATTGAACGCGGCCTGCCTATATACACAAATCGGAACGCACATAGAAGAGGAATAAATAAACATGCTGTCTTTTGAGCCTGTGAAGGCAAGGTAAAAGCCCGCATTTAAAGGTTGGAATAGATAGTTTTTTTGCGCACGCCTGACGGTCGCAAAGATGCATGCGCCCTCTTGTCAAAAAAGGTGTTCTTTATATTTATACCGCTTGGCCGTGATCGTTTAAGTTGTTGCAAAACAAGGGAAGGATTGTTTGAGTTGTTCGTTAATTTTTCTTTCTCAGGATTTTAATCTTCTGTATAATCTCCAGCCTTTGACCTTGCCGATTCGTCTCCTGAGGAAAAAATGAAGCGTTTTGCATGGCTTATTCCCGCTTTGGCTGTTTTCTTCACGCTTTCTCATCCGCTGTCGGCGTTGAGCGACGATTTCTTTATTATGCCTGGCGATATTCTGCAGGTTACCGTCTGGAAAGAGGAAGGCATGGATCGCGAGGTCATTGTTTTGCCTGACGGTTCAATCACTTTTCCTCTGGCAGGGACGATCACGGTCCAAAATATCACAACCGCCGAAGCCGAGGGGCTAATTAAGGAAAAGCTGGCAAAGTCCATTCCCGATGCCGCCGTGACCGTCGCCGTCAAGGCTCCGCTCGGGCACAAAGTCAATGTGTTAGGGCAGGTGCAGAAGCCCGGCGAGGTCTTGATGCCTTCCGAAATGAGCGTTATGCAGGCCTTGAGTCAGGCGGGCGGCCTCACGGCGTTTGCCAGCGAGAACAGCATCACCATCATCCGGAAAGGCCCGGAAGGGAAGGAATCCATCCCCTTCGCCTATGATAGCGTCGCCAGCGGCCGCCATCCTGAAAACGACATTCTCTTGAAGCCGGGCGATGTCATTGTCGTGCCGACGTCAGGGCTTTTTTAGCCGATGTTTGTCCCTTTCGATCTTCTTTCGCTGAAAGACCGCGGATACGGGCGGGTGGGACTGGTATGTCTTGGAGTTCTTTGTTTTTTGCCGGGGACGGCGTGGGCTTCAGGCCTTGAGGTTGAAACGGAACTTTCGGAAACGGGATCCGTGGATTCAAACCCGCGCATGCTGACGCACGGCGAGAAGACGCTTTACGGTTCGACGACGACGCCTGTTTTGATCCTGAAGGCCCAAACGCCCACCGTTTTTGCCAACGTGGAGACGTCGGCGGACGTGAACCAATACGACCAGTCGTCCTACAATTCGAACGATTTTCATGGAAAGTCGGACCTGACGAAACGCTATGAGCTTTGGCAGGCGGACCTGAGCTGTTCGGCCGATTACGACACTGCGCGCGCGAGCGAACTGACGCTGTTCGGGCGGGACGTCGGCATCGTTCGCCATCTCGGCTACCGTTTTTCGCCCCAGATAACGTATTCGATGTCGCCGCGCGACAAGATCAGCGCCGGCGGCGCGTATGCGTTTTCCAGATACGACAGCGAAAGTTTGACGGACTATTCGGTCGCGACCGTCAACACGGCCTACGCCCGTAGTCTGACCCCTCTGCACACGGGGATTTTCTCCGTTCAGGCCCAGCGGTACCAGACGAAAGCATGGAACAACGCGCGTATCGACAGCATCGGCCCGTCGTTCGGGTGGAACGCCCAATTTTCACCCGAATTGTCGCTTCAAATCTCTGCGGGTTTTCAGACATCGCGCGAAGAAGCCGACGATCTATCTTCCCAGCCGTGGACGTGGAATTATGTCTTTTCGGGAAAGATGGCGTGGAAAAGCGAACAGGACGATCTTTCCCTTTCGGCGACGCGCCAGCGACAGCCATACGCCAATGGAACGGAATCTCTGTTGACCAGTTTTTCAGTCAAGGACACGCATGAGTTGAACGAATTGTTTTCCTTGAGCGTGCTGGGGAGCTACCAATACGCACAAAGCCCGGCGCAAGCCGGGACGGACCTGAACGACAGGATTACGGGGCAAACGGGCCTGTCCTACCATGTTCTGGAAAACGTAGATATTACAGCAAGTTATAAATATCGGCGTGAGACGTATACGAACGAGGACAGAACCGCGCAACAAAATGTCGGGTTGTTGACCGTCGTTTTCCGTCCCGATATAGGCGATCTGTTGGATTGAAAGGGCTGTTCCCGACAGCGGGGGCCTGTTATTGAGACCCGTTTTGTGCGTCAAGACTTCCGGAGCCTGCGGCGATGCATTCGTTCAATTTGCAAGATTACTTGTCCATCCTGAAGCGCCGGAAGAACGTTTTTGTGGTTATTGCTACGCTGGTTTTCCTCGTCTCGCTTGTTTTTACGTTTCAGTACTCGAATTACCGTTCGACAGTGACGGTCGAGGTCGCGTTGCCGGAGGTCGCCTCGAATGTGACAACGCAAGGGCGAGATTCGCCGGCGGCGTCGATGGAAGCCATTGCCGATTTTCAGATCAGCCGCATCCGGCAAAAAGTTCTGGCGACGGGATCGCTGGTCGAAATTATCACGAAGTTCAATCTCTATCCGGAAAAACGCGCCTTTACGCCCATAGCCGAATTGGCGGAGAAAATGCGCGAGAAGGTCAGGCTGGAACTTGTCAGCACCTCTCTGGCCAACCCGGCATCGGCGCAAAAGGCCACAGCCAACCAGCTTTCGGCTATCGCGTTCAGGCTTTCTTTCGATTACGACAATCCCTCGATGGCCCAGCAAGTTACGAACGAAATCGTTTCGCGATTTCTGGATGAAGATATAAGGCAACGGCGCGCGCAGGCGCAGGAAACGTCGAACTTTCTCGCATCGCAAATAAAGTCGCTTGAGGAATCCCTCGTCGAGCAGGAAAAAAACATCGCCGAATTCCGCTCGCAGCACGGCGACGTCCGGCCCGAGGCGTTGGCGTTCAACCAGCAGGTTGCCGTCTCCACCGCCATGAGCCTGCAGAACATCGAAAGCCAGATTACGGTGAACGAGGGAACGCAGGGCGCATTGCGCGGGCAATTGGCGTTGCTGGACCCATATTCGCGCGTGACCTCCGATGGGCAGGTGTTGCTGACGCCTTCGTTGCAACTGAAAGCGCTGAAATCCGAATACGCAACGCTTTCGGGCAAATACGGGCCTGAACATCCGGATGTCGTCAACGTTATCAAGCAAATTCAGTCGCTGGAAAAGCAGCGCGGCATGACCGACGAAACGGGCTCCTTGCAGGCAAAGATTATCGATCTTCGCACGAAGCTCACGGCGCAACAGGATACAAGCGGACCCGAAAATCCGGATATCGTATCCATGCAAAAGCAGCTTGAGAGCCTTGAAGCGCAGCTGGACAAGGCGCTCCGGCGTCCCGTTCCCCCAAGCCGGGTCAAGGAAGACGCCGACAATCCGGCCTATTTGCAGGTGGTTGCCCAGATTAAGGCCGCCGAGGAACAGCGCGGCGCCCTTATCGGGCAGCGCGACGAGATTCGCGCACAGGTTGAAAAATACCAGCAGGCCGTAGCGATCAATCCCGAGGTCGAGCAGAAAATGGCGGCGCTTACCCGCGATTACGACAACTCCCGATTCCGCTATCGTGAGCTTAAGGATAGAAAAATGGTCGCGGACATGAGCGCAACGATCGAGCAGGACCGCAGCGGACAACGCCTTGTCGTGATCGATCCTCCCGATCTTCCCCTGAAAACGAAGCCGCCGAGGATTTTGTTCATTCTCGCCGGTATCATGATGGCCGTCCTCGGCGGTCTTGGCGCCGCTTTCAGCCTTCAGATTTTGTCGCCTCGCGTTGTCGGCCCGCGTCATCTTGAAGCGCTTGTGGGCGTGGCGCCTCTTATCGTCGTTCCGCATCTTGCTACCGAGAGCGAGATAAAGAGTTGGGACCGGACGAAGATTCACGCGATTGGTTTGGCATTCTTCGCCTTTGTCGTGATGCTGGCCGCCGTGAATTTCTTTGTCATGCCGCTTGACGTTCTTTGGTCAGTCGTTGTCCGGCGTCTTGGACTGTATTAAAGGGAATTTCGGAGAGGGAAGATGGTCGAGAGCGAGAAGGCTTATGAAAGGGACGTAACGGGCGGCACGAGCCTGAAAACGTTCACGCGATTCACGCCGGCGTCTCTTGCAACCATGGGTGAGGCGGTGTCGCCGGAATTCGACAGACAATTGGAACAAAACCGCATTGTCGCTCATCGCGCGCGTCACCCGGAAGCCGATCTTTTCCGTCTTTTGCGCGCGCAGGTCTTGCAGGCGATGAACAAAGCGGGGTTCAAGACCCTGGCGATCACGAGCCCTTCCTACGGCGACGGCAAAACGACGATTGCGATCAACCTTGCGGTCAGCATCGCGCAGGACGTCAATCAAACGGTGCTGCTCGTCGATCTCGATTTGCGCAAGCCGTGCGTCGATAAATACCTCGGTCTTTCGCAAACCCGCGGTCTTACGGAACACCTTATGTGTAATGCGCCTCTTTCGGAGTGCCTTGTCCGCTTGCCCTTTGAAAGGCTTCGCGTCCTCCCAGTGGGGGAAATGTTCGACCATTCGTCCGAACTTTTGGGGCTGCCGAAAATGGGGGCGCTTGCGGACGAGCTCAGGTCTCGCTATCCCGACAGGATGATTATTTACGACATGCCGCCGTTGCTGGAGCAGGACGATCCGTTGACGTTCCTTCCGCACGTCGACGCCTATCTTCTCGTTGTGCAGGACGGAGTCACAAAGGAAGATTCCCTGAAACGTTGTACGGATATTCTCGGTAAGGCGAACGTTATCGGGTGCGTGCTTAACAACCGCCTTTAGGCGTTTCCGGATATTTTGCGAGGGATCATGAACCTTAGAAAAACAGGTCTCGTTTTTGCGGCCTTTTGCCTTTTGCTTTCGGCGTGCGACAACGCGGAGCAAAAAAAGGACAAATACATTCAGCGCGGCAACCTCTTGTTCGAGAAAGGCGATCTTCTCAAGGCGCGGCTGGAGTACCGAAACGCCCTTCGGATTTCGCCTGCCGATGCCGAAGCGCGTTACAGGCTGGCGCTCGTCGACGAGGCCCAGGGAAGCGTCGGCAACGCGCTGGCCGGTTTTGTCGCGGCCGAACGGCAGAATCCGCATTTTCTTCCCGCCGTTTTCAAGCTTGCCCAATACCACCTTGTGGCAGGTCATTATGACGACGTGCGCAAGCGCATCGACCTTATTCTTGCGGAACGTCCGGACGACGCCAACGCTCATGCCTTGCGCGCGGCCCTTCTGTTGCGCCTGAAAAATTACGACCTTGGGGAGAAAGAGGCCGCCATCGCCCTGCAAAAGGATCCAAAGAATATTATAGCTTATTCGGCGTTGGCGGGGATTCACACGGCAAAGAAGGATCACACCAGGGCGATTGAAGCCGTGGAGGAAGGGATTCGGCAAAACCCGAAAGAACTTTCGCTTCTTCTTCTTAAGGCGACACTTTATGCCGAGAAGGAAAATTTGCCAAAAATCGTCGAAACCTACGAACAGATTTTCAATCTCCGTCCGTTGGAAACCCGGTACCGTTATGACCTTGCGAGCATATATGTTAAGGCCGGAAAGATGGAGGAGGCCGAAGCGGTTCTTCGCAAAGGCGTTACGATTCTTCCCGGCAACTGGGAGATGAAGCGCAAACTCGTCACGTTTCTGAGCGACCGGCCCGATACCGCGAAAGCCGAAGAGGAAATTCGGCATTACATGAAAGAGGCGCCGGACAAGCTGGAGCTTTATTTCTGGCTCGCCGAGCTTTTCCTGAAGCATAACGACACCAGCCGCGCCGTCGGGCTTCTTGAGGAAATCGTGGCCAAAGACGTCAGCGAGACGATGGGGCTTAACGCCCGCACGTCGCTGGCGCGCATCCGCTTTTCGGAAGGCGACAAGGCGACGGCCGAAAGGCTGATCGCCATGGTTCTTGAGAAGGATCCCGGAAACGCCGACGCCTTGTTCCTTCGCGCGCGTCTCTCTTATGAGGACGGCGACTACCGGAAAACCATTGCCGATCTTCGCGTTATCATACGCGACAGACCGAAAGCGACGAGGCCTTTGTTTCTGATGGCGGAGACGCTGTTGAACCAGAAGCATGTCGATCTGGCCGTCGATACGCTCAAGCAGCTATTAGCGATCGATCCGGCCGATTTGAAAGCGCACGTGCGTTTGGCCCAGCTTTATGCCCATCAAGGCGACGCGAAGAGCGCACAGGAGGAGCTTTCTTTTGTTAAGAAAACCGATCCGAACCTTGCCATTTGCTGGGAAAGTTCGACGCGCCTTGCCATCGACGCGAAAAAGTGGGAAGCGGCGGCGCTTGATGTTGCAAAGCTGGAGACTTTGGAAGGCCAGCAAATGACGGCTCTTTTCCTTAAAGGCCAGATTCTTGCGGGGCAGGGGAATAAAGAAGATGCCTTGCCTTTGTTCAAGCAGGTTATCGATGCGGATCCTTCCGTACCTTTGGCCGAGCATGCGTTGTCGGCTTTGGTTATGGCGGCCAGGGATGCGGGACAGCTTGAGTCGGTGGCCGATTATATCGCGGGCATCGAAACGGTAACGGGCGTCTTCGACTCCGTTCTGGGCGAGTGTTTACAGGCGCTTGGAAAAGACGGGGAAGCGGCGGAGGCCTATGACCGTTCCATCGCCAAAAAACCGCCGTTTCAGACGCCTTTCGTCAATCGCGCACGGCTTTATCTGAAGGAGAAAAAAACGGAACCGGCTTTGGAGACGTTAAAAAAGGCGCAGGCGGCCATGCCCTCGGATCATGGGGCCGCTCTTATGATTGCCGAGGTTTATAAGGAGCAAGGGAAAAACAGGGAAGCCGTTGCGGTTTATGAGACTCTGCTCGCGCGCAATCCCGAACTCGACGTTGCCGCGAACAACATGGCCCAGCTTATTGCCGACACGTTCGGGAACGATATGGCCGCGCTTCAGAAAGCGCGCGTTGCCGCCGAACGTTTTACGAACGCAAGCAACCCTTATTATCTGGATACGCTTGGGTGGGTCTATGTACGCTTGGGCGATACGGCGCAAGCTTTGCCGGTTCTCGAACGCGCGATTAAGGCGATGAACCCCCCTTTGCCTCAAGTTCAGTATCATTATGGAGCGCTTTTGCTTAAAATAGGCCGAGTGCAGGAAGCAAGGAATATGCTGACGCACGCTTTGGCAGGGGAGACTCAATATCCCGGAAGGGAAGATGCCCAGGAACTTTACAACTCTCTTGAATGATAATCGGCACAAGCTTCATTTCGCAACCGGTTGAAATAGAACGAGGTAATTGATTTGAGGAAAAACATTCAGGTAATATTATTGCCCGTTCTTTTTTATTGTTTTGTTTACTTATTTTCTGGATAAATAACATCTTCCCCGTTGTGCCGGGAGGACTTCTTTGCTAGTCATCCAAGGTTATGATTCTTCCGTCACTTTCCAGATAATGAGAAAAACCATGACGATTCGTTCAACTTTGATTGCGGCTCTTGCATTCCTCTTTCTTTCGACGGGCTCGGCAGGCGCCGTCGCTATCGATCCATCGTACGTGGATTTGGGCGCTACATCTGCCGGCGATCACGGCACGTTCGATGTCGAGAGCACAAACAATTTTTCAGTAACCAGCACTGTCGTCGGCACGATCCCGGCGCACAGTTACATCTATTTCACTTATCTGATCGACCCCGCCGCCTGGACGGCCATTGAATACGCCCAGGGCAAGTATCTATACATCGGCGGAGGCGATGAGTCGACCTATGAAGGCTATGCGAAAGCGACGGCTTCGGTTTCGCCGCCGATTCCGCCGACAACGTCATCGCAGGAGTTCGGATACAAAGATGGCGTCGAGGCTCCTGAATACCGGTTCGTGCATGCTTTTGCCAATCTGGATTCCGCCGCGTCTTCGGGCTGGTCGAAGATTGTCAATGACTCGGAAGGCGATGTTGAATTCCTGTCCATGATCACGGCCTATTTTATGGGCCTGGCGGGAAAGATTACGGTTTCGTACGCTGTCGTTTCGACGATCCCGCTGCCGACGGCTTTGCCCATGTTCGGGCTTGCGCTGCTTGGCCTTGCCGGAGCGCGCCGCTTTAAGGCGAAGGCCAAGAGGGCGTAAAAGTTAAATCTCGATAATCAGGCAGGCCTTCGTGCAGAGTTGGCCTGATTCTTTGCGCGTGTGTATTACCATTTCTCTAAGGAGAGCTTGAAGCAGGATGGAGCGGGCGACGAGGATCGAACTCGCGACCCCGACCTTGGCAAGGTCGTGCTCTACCGCTGAGCTACACCCGCATCCTGTGCCTTCCCAAGGGGAAAACAGCCAAAGCGTGGCGATAATACAGACCTCGGCGCGGTTTGCAAGTCCTGCGAAAAGGCAACGAAAATCAGGGGCCTGAACCCATAATTGATCCGGGATTTTGTTTTCCGGGGGGAAAAAGGCCATTTGCCATAAGGGCGTTATGCGGGCAATATCGGGCCATGAAGAAGCCCGGCCGGGAGGCTTTTGGGGCAAAGGGGGTTTATGGACTTAACGATTTCACCCATCGAGGACAAGGAAGCGACGGATACAAGCGACCCGGTCAAAGACGTCACGCTTGCTACGTTTATGGCGGACGTGATCGAGGCTTCGCGCGCGCAGCCTGTCATCGTGGATTTCTGGGCCAAATGGTGCGGTCCGTGCAAACAGCTTGGGCCTTTGCTTGAAAAACTGGTGCGCGCGCAGAATGGGTCAGTCCGTCTTGCAAAAATCGACATTGATCGCGATCCTGAAATCGCGAAACAGATGCGCGTGCAGTCTATACCGGCCGTGTTCGCCTTCATGAATGGCCAGCCGGTTGACGGTTTCATGGGCGCCTTGCCGGAATCCCGTCTGAAGGAGTGGATTGAACGCTTGCTGAAGGCGGGCAAGGCGGCGGGTTTGAACGGCGATGCCGTAAAAACGGAAGCGGCTTTCAAACAGGCTGCGGACTTTTTCGCCGCCGGGCATGCGGATGCCGCTCAGTCGATTTACGGGGAAATACTTGAGCGCGATCCCGGCAACGCGGCCGCTTATGCCGGCTTGTTGCGCTGCCTGATGGAGCGTGGCGAGGCCGAAGAGGCGCAAGCCCTTTTTGCGCAACTGCCTGTCGATCTCGCCAAAGACAAGGCTTTCGATTCCTTGCGCTCGGCGTTCGAATTGGCCGAACAGGCTAAAAACGCGAACGGATCGTTGAGCGAGCTTATGGAAAAAGTTAAGGAAAATCCTGGCGACCATAAGGCACGCTTCGATCTGGCGCTAGCGTATTATGCGGCGGACAAGCGTGAAGAGGCCATGGACTCTTTACTGGAAATTGTGCGGCGCGACCGGAAATGGAACGACGAAGCCGCGCGCAAACAACTGATCAAGCTTTTCGAATCTTTTGGATATACGGACCCGCTGACGGTTTCGGCCCGCAAACGTCTTTCCTCGATCCTTTTCTCATGACGAAAACCCCGAAGGGCGCCCCAATAACACCATCGGTTTTGCCGGACACACTTCCTATACTCCCCTTGCCGGGCATCATGCTTTTGCCGCGCGGGCGTCTGCCGCTCAATATCTTTGAGCCGCGCTATATTTCCCTTGTCGAGGACGCGCTGGGGCAGGGCCGGTTTATCGGCATCATTCAGCCCTCGTCGCCGGAGGATAGGACGCCGGTGCCGTCTCTTTACAATGTCGGTTGCGCGGGGCGTATCAATTCATTCAGCGAAACGGACGATGGCCGTTTTCTTATCAATTTGTATGGCATATGCCGGTTTTCGGTTGCGGACGAATATCCGTTACAGCGCGGGTACCGCCGCGTCAGGCCGGACTGGACAAAATATCTCGCCGATATAGGGCCCGAGGATGAAACCATGTTTGATCGCGCACGTCTGTTGAGCGTTCTCCGGCATTATTTTAAGGCGAACGACATTGCTGCGGACTGGGGCGCGGTTCAGGATGCGGACGGCGAGACTCTGGTCACTTCGCTCGCGATGATGTGTCCGCTCGAATCCAGCGAGAAGCAAGCCCTGATCGAAGCGCCGGATCTTGTCGCTCGAGCCAAGCTCCTGATAACGCTTTTAGAAATGGCATGCTTGCCCCAACCGGAAACAGAAAGCGCCAAGCATTAGGGGGATATGCATGACAACGATGTCAACGCCGCGCAGGGCCGATCCGAAAATGCTTGAATTGCTGGTTTGCCCTCTAACCAAGGGCCCGCTGCGGTACGATGCGGCGAAACAGGAATTGATCAGCGACAAGGCCGGACTTGCGTTTCCAATACGCGAAGGCATTCCCGTTATGCTGGCGGATGAGGCGCGGAAGTTAAGAGACTAAACCCCGAGACAGCGTAAAATTAGCCCGTCTGGGCGAGGCCGAAGTTGTAGCTATCGTCGTCGTTGTCGTCGCCGACTTGTGAGGCGGCTCCCTTGGCCGCTTTGGCTTCCTTGCCCGTTTTGGGCTTTTGCTTCGCCTGTATTTGCTCCGTCATGAGCGTGATGGCGGCTGTGCCAAGGCCGAACAAGGAGGTTGCCTGATCGACGGTAAAGGCGCTTTCCGGCGCCGTCAGAGGGTTGCGGTAATGTTCCTTGATCTGGGCGAGCATCTGCAGAAGGCGTTTATCGGGACGTGACGACGTGTTTTCATCCTCGGATAAAGTCGCAAGTTTCTTAAGGTAGATGGCGTATGTGCGCTCGGTTTTGGCCACGGTCGTGCCCGAGTACAGCTCGTAATACTGTTTCAGGACGACTTCGATCGCGCGGAGCAGGTGCGTGACGGCGGCTGTGCCGAGCCCAAAAGCAAGAGCGCGTCCGGCTGTGCCGAATTCCCGTTGCGCCGTCTCGGGAATGATTTCCAAAAGGGCCGGAGGAAACGTTTCGTAAGCGTTCTCAATCAGGTCATAGGTCGAGTAAATGCCACGCTTGCCAGCGACATAAGTGGGGGCGTGATTAAGTTCGGCCGCTAATGCATGCTCGAATTTGTCTACCAAAGCTTGTATTAAAGCGATTTCGTGAGGGTCGATGCGGTCTTCGCCTGTAGGCGTTTTCAGTTGCCTGGACGACTGATCGATAAAATAACGATTAAAAACGCTGCTAATCTTATTAAGGAGGCGCGTTGCCGCAGACTTGGAGGTTTCGAGAGGAATCGGATCTCCCTTGATAAGGCTGTCGAGCGTCGTTTGAGCTTCGGTCAGAGGACCAAACATATCGGCCACGCGGTTTTGGTTCAAATTGTTGAACAAACCGTGGAGTTTGGCGGCGAGCTCGTAAAATCGATAAGGATTTAAATGTTTCATGGGCCAATCGCTTTTCAGTTGTATTAATTGAGCAAGTAGTTCCTTTATACCAACCTGATTCGCATCAAACAACAATTGTAATACTTTCAACAACAAGCTGTTTAGCAGTTGCAAAAAAAGGGTTTTTGGCTTTTTGGTTAACAGGCGCCGTGACAATTTTGCGTAAAATCGCAGGAACCCTGGCACCGAAAGGGTTAATGAGACGGGGTATATTTTTTTATTCAGAAAATAATTGTCGATATGATTGTTGCATCGCACAATAATTATATTTTATTTTACCGCAATATCACAAAAAATTGTCGTGTTAATGAAGTATAGATTTCCAGCAGGACGATTTTCATAACGTTGTTTGCGTCCCTGGCTGGATAACGTTGACGGGGACCTCCGAAGCCTTTATGAGCAACCGGCTTGTATTGTAAAATAGCGTACGTGAAGTGCGCCGTTGTAGCTCAGCGGTAGAGCAGGGCTTTCGTAAAGCCAAGGCCGGGGGTTCAAATCCCTCCAACGGCACCATTTTTAAGGGGTACATTCCGGAGACACAGGTAACAGAATGTACCTGAGACATAGGTAACACTTTAGGGCCGAACGGCCAGCTAAACGGCCCTTTTGCCCCGAAAATCGCCCGACTATCGCATCGGGTCTATTCTCTCCCCAGCCTCGCTAAATCGTCGACAAGCCATCCCTGAAATTTTGTAATGCCGAGCTTGACCCCTTCAAGCAGGGCTTCTTCGTTGTCGCAATGGAAAAAGATGAGTTTCTCGCGCGGCAAAGCTTCGATCGCGCGGCGTGTTTTTTGGGTTTTGATCTGAAGGGCGCGTTCTTGCGCCACATTCAATTTGATGAAATCCGTCTCGAACATGGCGACATTCAGGTAATTCAGCATGTCCAGGGTGACATTATCGATCGCAACTTTAAAGGATTCACGATGCAACACGGTCATGGCGTTCATCGTAAGCGGAAAATCTTGCAGAAGATCGGCGCGGTGCAGTTCAAAGCATATATTTGCATGTGCGGCGCGCGGCGCCCTGCGGGCGAATTGCGCGAATACCGACCCCATGACCGAGGCGACGGAGAGGTTCAGGCTCAGGCTCTGGCCGGTGTAAACCTCATAATTCTCCGTAATATCAGTCAAAAGGCGGCGGTCGAGCGTCTGGCAAAGATCGAGGAACAGGTGTTCGGGCGTTGACACGTCTAGATGCGGAAAATAGGTGCGTCTCAGCTCGTCGAAGCTTACGAAGCATTCTTCGAAAAGCGGTTTCCAGCTTCCGTCCGGTTGATGTTCGTAAACCGGCTGGCGGCGGATATAGCGGTTGAGATCGACATCGCGTAGAAGCTTGCCGATCTGGTCTACGCTCCACGCCGTCAAAGGACCGCGCGCGGCCTCGCTTTGCAGCATTTGCGCCGGGGTCGCGCTTGTGTTCGACATGGCAGCGGCGCGCGAAATATCGACGTAATGATTGGTGCGCTCGCGCAGTTTCACGTAATCGGCAGGCATGTGAAAAACGATCATGTATTGTTTGGAGTCTTCGGAGGTCGCGCCGTCCGGCAGAACCACGTCCATGACCTTGTTCGGCAACTTGCGCGTGTTGTTGTTTTCGGGCCAGAGAAGAAAAACATCGCCGTTCGACATCTCGGCATAGGTCGCATCGTTTTTTTGGGCGAACTTCTGGAGACGTTCCTGCGCTTCCTCAAGGGGGCCACTGTCCCCGTGCCGGGCGCTGATCGCGGACAAAACAATATTAACGGCCAGGTTCGGCGCCCCAAGCCTTTGCAGGCGACGTACGCGAAGGATCAGGTCCTGTTCGCGCACAAGACTTGAGGGAACGGCCCGGCTATCTTCAAATTCCCACGTTCTCATGGGTCCTGTTTACCATTAGAAGGCCTAACAGCAGCTTAATTATAGCCATTCCCCACCCCTTTGGGCTTGCTGTATTCAGGCAACAGTGATTCTTAACACCAGCATGAAAGTAAAATCAGCATTCCCAAAGCCTTAGGTGTTGTGGCATAGAGGGTCCCATCATGACATTGAGTCGTCGCCTTTCGCCGCCGCATTCAGGCGCACACCGATATTGCCAGTAACAAAACAGGAGAATCTTGCCTCATGACCGTTACGCTTTCCGACAAAAATATTGCTATTCTGGCCGCTAACGGCTTTGACGAAAAACACATGACCGCTATGCAAAGGGCTTTCACGAAAGCCAAGATTCCTCATAAAGTCATCGCCCCCGAACAAGGCCTCGTCAACGGATGGCAAGACAACGCTTGGGGGCACTATTTTACCGTCGATGCGCCCATCAACACCGCGCTGGGGTCAGATTTCGACGCTCTGGTGCTTGTGGGCGGCGAACGTAGCGTGGACAAGCTGAAGACGAACCCGCATACGCGGCGCATCATCAATCATTTTCTGGAAGCCGGGAAACCTATCGCCGCCATCGGTGCCGGCGTTGCGTTGCTGACTCTGTCTCCCAAAAGTGCCGGGCGCTGCGTCGCCGCGCCGATTTTCCTGCAGGATGAGTTAAAGGCGGCCAAAATGGAATCCAGCGCTGAAGACCAAGTGACCGACGGTTTGATTCACTCCTCGAGCGGGGCGAATATAGACGCCTGGGTTGAGATGGCATTGTCGCTGTTCGAAGAGATGGCGCTTGTGGAAGAGCAGGCGGCCGCCTGAGTGCGGAGCTTTCCGTTTTCCATGGAAGGTGACATCTTCGTCCGCCGGTGACATAATGGATCTATGAACAAGTCGCCTTGTTTTCTTTGCCATACTCTTTTGGCCATGCCATGGGCGGGACTTATCCTTCTTTTGGCCGGGGCCGGGGCGCTGATTGCCGCTTTTTCCGCCGAGCATCTTTTCGGCATACAGGCTTGCTCGTTGTGTTATTGGGAACGGGTTCCTTATGTCGCGGTTATCTTTTTTTCGGCGCTCGCTCTGTTATGGCGGCCTTATGGGCGGGCGGCGCGCGTTCTGATCGCGCTTTGCTCGATCGCGTTTCTTGTCAGTATGGGACAGGCGATCTTCCATACCGGCGTCGAGCAGCACTGGTGGGCGGACCTTTCCAGTTGCGCCCTTGAGCCGCTGGAGGCGGAAAACCTGACGGAACTTCGCAATCAGTTGCTGGCCCAAAGCACGGTCCCCTGCGACCAGATAAGCTGGACGTTCCTTGGCGTGTCGATGGTGATATGGAACGTTTTCTTTTCGCTGGCGATGGCCTTGTTTGCGGAAGAATCCGCACGGCGCGGTTTTAAGGAGGGGGGTGTCGCCCCCTGCTTCATCTGCCAACGTTTTAAGCCGAAAGCCTGAATTAAGCCTGTTCGAGTTCCGTATCCCAATAGAGATAGTCGCGCCAGCTTTCGTGGAGATAGTTGGGCGGGAAGGCGCGGCCGTTTTCCTGCAATTCGAAGCTGGTGGGGCGCCACGGTTTGCGTCGCGGGAACATTCCGCATTGTTCCGGCAGACGATAGCCTTTGCGTAGGTTGCAATGCGTGCAAGCGGTCACGACGTTATCCCAGACCGTACGTCCTCCCTTGGAACGCGGAATAAGATGATCGAAGGTCAAATCGGGCGTTGGGTGCTGGCTGCTGCAATATTGGCAAGTGAATCGGTCCCGTAAAAAGACGTTAAACCGCGTGAAAGCTGGATGACGCGACGCCGCGATATAGTCCTTTAGCGCTATGACGCTTGGCAAACGCATCGAAAAAGTCGGCGAGCGTACGACGCGGTTATATTCGGAAAGAATGTTGACACGCCCCAGAAAGACAGCCTTGACCGTATCTTGCCAGCACCAGAGCGACAACGGGAAGTAGCTCAACGGGCGAAAATCGGCGTTGAGGACGAGGGCCGGACAACTTTCAGGCGGTGGCGTCAAAGCTCAATCCCTCCTGTTGGCCGACAGGAGCGCGCCAATAGGCTTCTTAGACTCGTGCCGGGAATAGAAACGGTTTAGATAATCAGGCGGAAGTTCGCAAGCCCCGGTTTTTATAGGCCTAAAACGCGCCTTAAAAAGCGCAATCCCTCGGCAAGGCCCGTATCGTCGATACTGTGGCCGAGGCCCGGACAGGCAAGGCCCGCCACGTTAATGTTCGCGTTTTGTAGCCCCATTTCGGCATGCGCCATGGCCTTAAAGGGTATGACTTCGTCGTGTGTGCCGTGAACAAGCATGACGGGCGGCGCCGATTGACGTTCTTTCGGTAACGTTTCGGCGCCGACCAGAGCGCCCGAATAGCCCAAAACGCCGGCCAGCGCCTGCTGGCGCCTCGGCGCGGCATACAACGCCATCATCGTCCCCTGGGAAAATCCGGCCAGTGCCACACAGCACGGCGCAAGTTGGCGCGTTTCGATCACATGATCGACGTATTCGTTCAAATACGGCGCGGCTTTTTTAACGCCCTCGAGAATAACGGGCGGCGACCAATCTTGCGCGCTGAACCATTGAAAGCCGAAGGGGGCCATATCGCAGGGAAAGGGAGCATCGCAGGCGAGAAATTCGGCATCCGGCAAACCGCTTTGCCAAATCCGGCCCAGTTCGATGAGACCCGCGCTGCTGTCGCCGAGGCCATGGATGAGTATGACGGCCTGTTTCGGTTTGCCGCCGGCAAGTGGCTTAATGGTGCGATCGTTCAACATAGATGTTACCTGTGTGTTGGCGCTGGCGAGCCAACAGTGAAAATAGTTTATTCGTTATGACTACCGGTTCGACGAAGGCACAACGGGCATGGTCGAGTGTGCCGGAGGCGTTACGGCGAGAACGACGCGTGCCGTCAGCGTAATCTTCTCCGAACGCTCCATGGGGTGCGCCGCCATCGCATTGACCGTCCCGCCGCCGCTTTTCAGGGGAATGGCGGCTTCCGAGAAACCGCGCATCACTTGCGGCATGGGGCGGGGCGCGACGGCCTCGTTATCGCTTGTGAAATTGATGAGCGCGATCCGATAGGCTCGTCCCGGCAGGGAGGCATTGAGCGTCGCCAGTTGCTCACTGGCCATTTTATAGATTTTTGCGCGCAATTGGGCATTGGCGGCCTGTGTTTCCTCCAGCGTCGGTGTGAAATCGATGGCGCTTATGGATAGCTGCATGCCCGCTTTGCTGAGTTTTTTGGCGTTTTCATAAAGGCCGGTTAACTCCGCCTCCGGTACACGCGCTTCGTATTCGGCGCTCCAGCGTTCAAGGCCCGTGTTGTCCTGATCGCGGTTGAATGAGACGAGACGCCAGTCGGTTTTTACCAGATCCCCGACGGCTTTGCTCATGGCGCCGGCCGAGTTGCCGCTGACCGCCGCTTCGACCGAAACGGTGACGCGGGCGGTTTTCGTCGTTACCCAGTCTTCAGCCGAAAGGTCGAAAATGACCCGGTCGTCGGGTTTGGGCTCGCCTGCGAATGAGGGCAGCGGAAAGCTCAAAAGGAACAGGGCAAGAAAGAGTATGGCAGAGCGAAGTCCGGTCATGGCGTTCTCCATTAAAAGTCGAGGTTGGCATAGTTCGTCGCGGGAAGAAGCCCCGCTATATGATCGCTGAGAAGAGAGCGGAAGGATGGACGCGACTTGATCCGGGCATACCAGTCCCGGGCTTCGGGATGGCGGTTCCACGGCACGTCGCCGATATAATCGATGGACGATAATTGCGCAGCGGCGGCCAAGTCGGCATAGGTGATGAAATCCCCCGCCAGCCAGTTCCGGCGCTGGGTCAACCAGCCGATGTAGTCGAGATGGCCGTGAATGTTCTGATAACCCGTGCGGATACGGACGCTGTCAGGTTCCCCAGCGCTTTGAAGTTTTTTATAGGCTTTCTCAAAAATAAGGTGACACGTCACTTCGTTCCATGTCTTGACTTCGAACCAGTGGACGAGGCGGCGGACTTCTGCCCGAAGCGTCGGATCGTTGCTGAGAAGCGTTGGACCCGTCTGGGTTTCCTCAAGATATTCGCAAATGGGCGTGGCTTCGGCGAGCAGAAGCTTTTTGCCTTCATCCTCGATAGCGAGCACCGGAACATCCCCGGCTGGGCTGATTTTCAAAAAACCGGGCTGCGGATCCCATGGCTTTTCGGTGATCGTTTCAAAGGGCAATCCCTTTTCGGCAAGCGCCAGCCTAACCCGGCGCGAAGGCGGATCGAGGGGATAATGGTAAAGGCGAAAAAACGGCATGGCGGGTTTTCAAGAGCCGAAAAAGCTATAAAAAGATCCTACCACACCCTTTGGACCAAAAAAAGGCAGGATCTACAGCGCATAATTTTCCTGAACCTGCGCTTCGCGGAGCGGGGCCGTCAAAAGATGGAAGATGTGGGAGAGGACAACGCAGGGGGAGTCGGCAACGTCATGGGATAAAAAATGCCATCCGACGTTATTGAGAGTGGAGGAGAAAGGAGGGGGCGTTCCGGCTTCTCCGGCATTGACAATTTGGCAAAACGCGCCACGTACATGAATCGAGGCATAAGAACGGATAAAATTTTGCCAGTATTCCGAAGAGAAAGAAAAATCGCTGAATATAATCATATGAGCGTGGCGCGATATTTTTGTGACAGGCGGAAGTTCTTCTGTTTTTTGCAGGGGCAGAAAATGAGAAGTTAATGTCCTGAAGCCTGTCATGCCATTCACAGTCAGCAGGTGCGGGCCGAGCCAAACGACTTTTTCGCCGCCGCGTAAAAGCATGTGAGACAGGGCAAAAGCGATGGTAAAGGCGCGGTCGGCCTTTGCGGGCGAGGACGGATTCGGCTGTTTGTGCATGCGGGGCGAACGGTCGGCCCAAAAATAAACCGTTTGCGGCGGCGGGCGGTCTTTATCGCGGACGTATAATTTCGTACTGCGTGCGCATTGCCGCCAGTCGATCATCGTGGCGGGTTCGCCTCCCTGATACGAACGATACTGCCAGTAATCCTCGCCAAAGCCGACACGTCGGTGGCTGGGGACGTTTTGCCGGACAATGGAGGCCAGACGCTCGGCTTCGATTTGAAGCGGCAGCGGCGGGTGCGGCGTTTCGTTCATTTAAAGGTTCGCCGCGGAATAAACCATCGACTGTATGACTTCATCGATGCGGATCCCATCGGCGCGCGCGGCAAAGCTGAGCGCCATGCGATGCTTCAGTATCGGTTTCGCAAGAGCCAGAACGTCCTTCATCGTCGCCGAAGCGTTGCCGTTGATAAGAGCGCGCGCGCGCGCCGCCAGACTGAAGGCCTGACTGGCACGAGGCCCCGGACCCCATGTGACGTATTTTTTAACGAGGTCGATGGAGCTTGTTTCGGGTCGCCCGTTGCGCACGAGCGCAAGAATGCCTTCCCGAAGCTTCTCGTCCAGAGGCATTTGACGCACCAATTGCTGGAGGTCCTTTAATTCGTTCGCATAGATGACGTTGCGGATGACGCCGTCGAATGGCATCGATGTGTTTTGCACAATCTGGCGCTCGGCTTCGAGGTCGGGATAGTCCACGTCAATTTGAAGAAGAAAACGGTCAAGCTGCGCTTCGGGCAGAGGATAGATGCCTTCCTGTTCGATGGGGTTTTGCGTCGCCAGTACGTGAAAGGGCGTGGGGAGAGCGTGTTCGCGCCCGACGACGGTTACGTTATGTTCCTGCATTGCCTGAAGAAGGGCGGCCTGCGTACGGGGGCTGGCGCGGTTGATTTCGTCGACCATAAGAAGCTGGCAGAAAACAGGGCCTTGAATGAAACGGAAATTCCGTTTGCCGTAATCGACTTCTTCAAGGACTTCCGCGCCGATAATATCGGCGGGCATAAGATCGGGCGTGCATTGGATGCGTTTGGTATCGAGACCCAATACTTTGCCGAGCGTTGTCGCCAGACGGGTTTTGGCAAGACACGGCAAGCCGATGAGCAAGGCATGGCCGCTCGCAAGGATAGTGGTAAGGGTGTTGGTAA
>JAXGVG010000005.1:0-28127 GCA_040773965.1 Alphaproteobacteria bacterium
AAAATGGCTCTCGCTTTAACCGCCGCGCCCTATCCCTTGGCGGCATGGTGAGGCCGACCCTCACTCTATTCCCATCCTTCATTCTTCGATACCAAAAGCAAACCCCAGTATGAAAATACCGGGGTTTGTCAGCAGTCTGAAGGGCGCCCCTGCCGGGCGCCCTTTTTTGTTTTTTAGTTTCATGAACGGCAGGGTAGATTGTCCTCGTCGATTGTTTCCATGAAAAAGGAACGAATTGTGACAAGACGCCAAAAATCCCGACAAGCCTTTTTCGATACGAAAGCCGTTTTCCTGCTGGCCGTGCGCATCGGCGAAACGCCGGCCACATACATGGCCGAAATCAACCGGATTGTTCATTTCATGTTGAGAAAAGATTACGAGCCGGGCGGCATTTTTACATTCGCTCCGGTGAGCCTTTTGGAAATTGAAACATGCCGGTCATATGCTGCCGAACTTCATCCCCTATTCAAAAACGCCGATACAAGCGCCCTTCAAGAAAGATTGTCGCCTTTACGAACGGGATCAAGACCTCCCGCCCTTATGGTAAAAAACTCGCAGATGCGGGACAACGTCATCGGCAAATGGCTTGACGAACAAATTCAGGCCCTGAATCTCGGCCCCACGCTCCCCATCGAACCGTTGCCCAAAAAACAGTTGGCAAAACTACATCGGATGTCCCGGAAAGGAATAATATCCCTTCCTTGCCTTGCGCCCTAAGCCGCCGCGCCGTCATCGACAACCAGTTGCACATGTTTTTCCCCGCGCCATTCGTCGCACCGCAGATGGCCCGCCAGGTGGCATGTGTTGCCGCCCTGGCTGAGCAGCGCGGGGCCCAAACCGTTGTTCATGGCCCGGAAAGCTATGGCTCGCACGCGCGCGGCGCCGTTCATCAGGATAAGGCTGACGTGCTTTCCCCCTACCACATCGGCGCGAACGATGCGGCAATCCGGCAACGCAAAGCGCGGCTCGGCATTGCCCGCGCCGAACGGCGCAAGCGCCGCCAGCTTCTCGACGAACGCCACTTGCAGGGACGGCCCCGCGGCCAAACCGTCGAGCGTCAGCGTCGGCTGCAGCGGTTCGGCTTCCAGTTGCCTGCCGATGCGCTCGATCAAAAACTCCCGCAAGGCGGGCACCGCCTCACGCGCCACGGTCAATCCTGCCGCCATCTTGTGGCCGCCGCCATTGATGAGCAGCCCCGCTTGCCGCGCGGCGATCACGGCTGCGCCAAGATCCACGCCGTTGATGGATCGCCCGGAACCTTTGCCAATTCCGTTTTCCAAACCGACCACGATGGCGGGACGTTGGAATTTATCCTTAAGCCGGGACGCCACAATCCCCAGCACGCCCGCGTGCCAGTTGCCGCTTGCGACGAAAATAAGCGGCGCCGTTTCATCGAAAACCATTGCTTCGGCCTCGATACGCACCTGATCCTCGATCGCGCGGCGCTCCGTATTGAAATGGTCCAGGCGTTCCGCCAGCAAGACGGCTTCAGCGGCATCTTCCGTCGCCAGCAACCGCGCGCCAAGATCGGCCTGAGCCACGCGACCGGCGGCATTAAGGCGCGGTCCCAGTATAAAACCCGCCGTGTAGGTATCGATGATCCCTTTCACGGACGCCGCGCGCGCCAGCGCGTCGATTCCAACATTGCGGCGCTGTTCCATGACCTTCAGGCCCTGCGCGACAAACGCGCGGTTAAGGCCGGTGAGCTTCACCACATCGCAAATCGTGCCAAGCGCTACAAGATCGAGCCATTGGAGCAAATCCGGTTCAGGACGCGCCTCGCTATACCACATCGCCTCCCGCAGCGTGCGATTGACGGCCACGATAAAAAGAAATGTCACGCCCACGGCGGCCAATGCACCATAGCCATCCTGTTCTTCATCAAGACGGTTGGGATTTACGATGGCACAGGCCTGAGGCAGCGCCGGTTCGGCGGTATGATGATCGAGAACGATGACCTCTAAGCCGGCTTCGCGCGCCACGGCCAGGGGTTCGTGCGCCGTCGTGCCGCAATCGACGCACACCAACAGCTTGATGCCTTCCTCCGCCAATTTACGCATCGCATTCACGTTCGGCCCGTAGCCTTCGCGTTGGCGATCGGGAATATAAAGACGAAGGCTTGCGCCCGCCGCGCGCGCAAAACGCATCAACAGCGAGGAAGACGTCGCGCCATCGACATCGTAGTCGGCGAACACAGCCATGCTTTCGTCTTTTTGGACGGCTTCGGCAAAACGCGCGGCGGCCTTATCCATATCCTTGAACCGGCTGGGATCGGGCAACAGATCGCGCAGACGCGGTTCAAGGAACGACGGCGTCGAGTCGAGATCGAGGCCGCGCGCGCTCAAGCTACGCGCGACAAGATCCGGCAGCGTGTAGCGCTGCGCCAGCGCCAACGCCATGCGCTCGTCATACGCGCGCGCCACCCACCGGCGGCCGGTAAATGATTGCTCAACGCCGAGAAAAGCGGTTGTCATCACCCGTCCGGGTTTTCCTTCCGCCGGAAATCGTGATGTGTTTCGATGAAACGCACGGTTCCCGTTTTGGAACGCATGACGACGGAATGCGTCATCGCGCCTCCCGCAAACCGGCGAACGCCGCGAAGCATGGTGCCGTTCGTCACGCCCGTGGCCGAGAACATCACATCGCCGTGCGCCAGTTCTTCGATGCCATATTTCTTGTTCAGATCCTTGATGCCGATGCGCGCGGCGCGGCCTTTTTCGTCATCGTTGCGGAACAAGAGGCGTCCCTGCATCTGGCCGCCGATGCACTGCAACGCCGCCGCCGCCAGAACGCCCTCCGGCGCGCCGCCGCTTCCCACATACATGTCGATGCCGGTATCCGGCCGTGACGTCGAGATCACGCCCGACACGTCGCCGTCGCGGATAAGAATGATTCGCGCGCCTGTTTCGCGCACCTTGGCGATCAGCTCTTGATGACGCGGACGATCGAGAATACACACCTGCAATTCCGAAAGCTCCGCTTTCTTGGCTTTGGCGAGATTCTTGAGATTTTCCTTGGGCGACGCGTCCAGGTCGACTACGCCCTCCGGCAAGCCGCCGCCGACAGCTATTTTGTCCATATAGACGTCCGGCGCATAGAGGAATCCGCCCGCCTTAGCCAACGCAATCACCGTCAGCGCGTTGTTGTCGCCGCGCGCGGTAATCGTCGTTCCCTCCAGAGGATCGAGCGCAATATCGACTTTCGGTCCTTTGCCCGTGCCAACCTTTTCGCCGATATAAAGCATCGGCGCTTCGTCGCGCTCCCCCTCGCCGATGACGACGGTACCGTCGATGTCCAGCGCGTTCAGCGCACGCCGCATAGCGTTCACCGCCACCTGATCGGCTTCTTTTTCGTCGCCGCGCCCGACAAGCAGGGATGCCGATAAAGCCGCCGCCTCGGTCACGCGCACCATTTCCAAGGCTAAATTTCTATCCGTATAAGCATCTTCTTTGGGCATGTCTTTCTCCTCTCGTCCTAATTTAAATGCTCTCCATTCTCATCCGGCAAAGCCTTCCTAAAACTACGTCAAGGCGCGGCATCTCGTCCACCGCGCGCGCCGCCGATCCGACGGACCCTAATCCGGCAATGGCTATGCGCAAGGAAGACATGGCTCCAATCTTTTCTAAGGTTTGGAATTCCCTGACGGTAACCCCGGCAAAGAGACGGATTCGGCCGCAGGCGGCGAGAGCGTCGGCGGCATGGGCGTTTCGTCGGCGCGTTCTTTGATTTCTTCGGCTTTTCTTCTTTGCGCGGTCAGTTTTTTGATGAGCTTCCGGCGTCGGGCTTCGCTTGAGTAATTGTCCGGCTTTTCGGGAACGCTTGCCAGATTCGGCCAGTCCCTTTCGCCGGTTGCGGGCGGCGTTTCGACCACGCGCGGCGCGTTCAAGACGCTTTCATCCGGTTCGCCCGTCAGCCACGACGGCCATGGCGTATCGGCACAACCGCCTAAAACCAGCAGAAATAAAACGAGAATGCAACGTGCGCGCCGGGGCGTCAGGATTGCGCACACGTTCTTTACAAAGATTAAATTTCTGGATGCTTTTCGCGGGCCATTCATGCTATAACCCTGCTCTCTCCTGTGTTTCCCGTCGACATCATGGCCTCACCCCGCACCAATAACAAGACCAAAGCCCGAAAAAAAACCGCCAACCCGGACGATGCGTTGGCGGCCCTTAAAGCTGAAATGAAAGCAAAGATTGTCGCTATGAACGATTCCAAGCCTCCTGTTAAAACGTCCCCCAGGACAAACGGCAAGACCGCCCCTCCAGCCCCCGCCGCGAAGGCCGCACCCGCCAGCCCGGCCGAGGCCCCGGCCTTTCACTGGCCCGATCCCGCCGAATGCACGGCGCTTTTGCTGAAAATCGCGGGGCACAGCCAGAATCTGGTCCAGAGTTTTCTTGAAAAAAACAAGGCAGGCCCGTCGTCCCTGTTGAACCCGGACCCGGCCCATATCGGCCAGGCCTTTATGCAACTTACCGGCAACCTTTTGAATACCCCGCAAAAGATTATCAACGCCCAGATGTCGCTCTGGCAGGACTACGTCCAGTTGTGGCAATCCACGCTTACGAAAATGACCGGGCAGCCCGCCCAGCCGGTCGTTCAGCCCCCGGCAGGGGACAAACGATTCAAGGATGAGGCGTGGCAGAATCTCTGGCTCTTTGATTATATTAAACAATCCTACCTCTTAACGGCACGGTGGGCGCAGGATCTGGTGAAAATGGCCGATGGGCTTGACCCCAAAACCTCCCTTAAAGTCGATTTTTACACGCGGCAGATGGTGGACGCCATCGCCCCCACCAACTTCTGGCTGACCAACCCGGAAGTCCTGCGCACCACCATGGAAAGCGGAGGCGAGAACCTTATCAAGGGGTTAGAACATCTTTTGGCCGATCTTGAGCACGGCAAGGGCGATCTTCTTATCGACATGGCCCATCGCGGCTCGTTCCACTATGGCGAGAACATTGCGACCACCAGGGGCAAAGTTGTCTTTCAGAACGAATTGCTCCAACTGATCCAGTACGCGCCCCTGACCGAACAGGTCCACAAGACGCCTCTCCTTATCTTCCCGCCATGGATCAACAAATACTATATCCTTGATTTAAGAGAGAAAAATTCGATGATCCGCTGGCTCGTCCAGCAAGGGCACACCGTTTTCTGCATCTCCTGGGCCAACCCGGACGAGCGGCTCGCCCACATCAACTTCGACGATTACATGACCTCCGGCCTTCTGGCCGCCATCAAGGAAATCAAACGAGCCACGGGCGAAAACTTCGTCAACGTCGTCGGCTATTGCATCGGCGGCACGCTTCTGGCCAGCGCGCTGGCTTACCTTAAGGCGGCGGGCAACAAGGCGCCGAAAGATTTGCCAACGATTTCAAGCGCCACCTATTTCGTCACGCTGACGGATTTTGCCGATACAGGCGATGTCAGCGTGTTTATCGATGAAGAACAGATCTCCGCCATCGAGAAAAAAATGGCGAAAAACGGCGGCTATCTTGACGCCAAGGCCATGCATACGACGTTCAACCTGTTGCGCTCGAACGATCTGATCTGGTCTTTTGTGGTTAACAACTACCTGCTCGGCAAGGAGCCTTTCCCCTTCGATCTCTTGAGCTGGAACGCGGATTCGACCAACATCCCCGCAGCCATGCACAGTTTCTATTTGCGCAAATTGTATATGGAAAACAAGCTGATACAGCCCGGCGGCATTTCCATGAAAGGCGCGCCCATCGACCTGCGCGACATTACGACGCCCAGCTTCCTCATCTCGGCGCAGGAAGACCATATCGCGCCGTGGAAATCCACCTATGCCGCGACGCAAATGTACAAGGGACCCGTCACTTTCGTTCTGGCAAAGTCGGGACACATAGCCGGGGTGGTCAATCATCCGGCCAACAGCAAATACGGCTATTACACGAACCCCAAATGCCCGCCGCATCCCGACGACTGGCTGAAGGAAGCCAAGCCCCACGATGGCTCCTGGTGGCCCTACTGGATGGAATGGATGAAGACGTACGCCGGGGAAATGGTCCCGGCGCGCCAGCCCGGCGCGGACGGCATCGCCATCGAGGACGCGCCCGGCAGCTACGTGCGCGTGCGGGCAATCTGAAGCCAGATCCTAAAATTGCTTCTGCAACTTTTGAGTGTGTTTTTGGCGCGTTTACGTGCCCATACGGCGCCGCTTGGGGGCCGGTTCGTGACGGGTTGCGTGCCCGTTCAACGTCATTTTGCGGACATTGCGTGCCGGTCTGGCGTATGTTTTGATCCGCGTTGCGTGACCGTTAACGCTTCGTTGGAACGTCTTGACCATTCCTGCTTGAACTGCCCGAATGGTGCAAGAGTCACCGCGCATGAAATGTAACCGGGAAATTTGCCGATACACCGGGATATGACTTGGCGGGCGTTTCCGAACTGCTTTCGGGATGTGAAAACGGCATGGTGGCAGCTTAATGAGAAGGTAAAAACTGCCATGCCATAATAAGCGTGGTTATTTACGATGGCGCAGCCTCAGAAATGGGTTTGGTTCGATCTCGACGATACGCTCCATGATTTTACATCGGCAGCGGACAAAGCCAGCTTATATGCGCTTCAAAGGCTTCGGGGGACAAGAGGGGAGGCTGATTCTATCTAATCGGGAGATGTTTTAGCTTTCAGGGAAAAGAGAATTCTTTTCTGAATGCTGGATGCTGGATGTTGCGCGGGGAAGGCGTTTCAAAATGAACGTCGGTCTTTTTGCGGTTTCCGCCACTGGATCACCGGATAACGCGGAGGGTTACGGGATGGCGCCGGGAGGCGGGAGGAGCGGTTCGAGTCATACATCGCGCGGACGCGCGATGTTGGATTCCCGCTTCCGCGGGAATGACGCGCTGAACCCCGAACCTCTAACCCCGAACCCCGGCCGCCTGTTTTAACGCTTGCTGTACTGGAAGCGGCGGCGGGCTTTGGCGCGGCCATACTTCTTGCGCTCGACGATACGCGGGTCGCGTCGCAGGAACAGCGCCGTTTTAAGCGGCTTGCGCAGCTCGGGCTCGAAATACGTGAGCGCCCGCGAGATGCCGTGCTTGACGGCGCCCGCCTGACCCGACAGGCCGCCGCCGTCCACGAGGCATTCCACGTCGAACTGGTTGGCGCGATTGGCGACTTCGAACGGCTGGTTGACGATCATTTGCAGCACAGGGCGCGCAAAATAGACTTTCACGTCGCGCCCGTTCACCGTAATCGCGCCCTTGCCCGGCTTGATCCAGACGCGCGCGACGGCGTTCTTGCGGCGGCCCGTGGCGTAGGCGCGGCCGCGATCATCGACTTTACGCTCGTGCTTCGGCGCTTCTTGCGTTGTTTCGACAACAGCAGCGGCAGCGACAACCGGCGTTTCGGCGGGCGCGGCGGCTTCGGCTTCTTTCACGGCCGTCTTGATGCCGGACAGCGCCGCCTTGCGCGACGGCGTTTTTTTCACAACGACGGTCTTTTCCTTTTTTTCACCTTCGGGTTTCTTGCGCGTGGCCATGTTACTTCACCCTTTTGTTCCTGGGATTGGCGGCGGCGAAATCGATTTTCACCGGGTTTTGGGCGGCGTGCGGATGTTCCGGCCCCTTGAAAACTTTCAGGTGACCCATCTGGCGGCGGCCCAGCGGCCCGCGCGGCATCATGCGTTCGACCGCTTTTTCGATCACGCGTTCCGGGAAACGGCCGGCCAGAATTTGGGCCGGGGTGCGGCTCTTGATGCCGCCGGGGTAGCCCGTGTGGTAATGAAACGCCCTGTCGCGCGCCTTGTTGCCGGTCAGGCGGACCTTTTCCGCGTTGACGACGACGACATGATCGCCGCAATCCACCGACGGCGTGAAGGTGGGCAAATGCTTGCCGCGCAAACGCTGCGCGACAACCGCCGCGAGGCGGCCCAAAATGACTCCTTCGGCGTCGATCAGAACCCAGCCTTTTTTGACGGCGGCGGGTTTCAGAGCGAAGCTTTTCGTTTGGACGCTCCGCCTGGTCAGTCGAATTTTTCCAGCCATGTTTTCACCTGTCTTTATGCTTTCCGTCCTGCCCGCGCAGCAGGCACCTCATCTTTCATTGCAGTCACGTGAAAATGCATCCCCGCCTCCCGTCTTCGTCCTAGGGACTTCGCCGGGTCTCGTGCCAAGTCCGGCAAAGCTGCGCAGCAGCGTAGACGGATCGCGGGGATGACGCGGAAAGGAAAGCTTTGCCTGTCCCTTCCCATGCCTTCAACGAAAGGTGGGGCTTTCTACGAATTCGCGGGCGAACGAGTCAACAGAAATAACGTCAAAAGCCGTAAAAAAAGGTTTGTGGTATTATAGTACCGCTATTTTGCGCTTTTTCTCGCCTCAAGGAAAGCCAGCGCCCGGATGACCCCCAAACGCGCCATGATGGCCGCGTCGAGCGCCCACAGGACGAACTGGGGATAAGCGTGGCCGAAGTTTTCGTGAAAATAGCGGATGAAGCCGCGCGCCTTGTTCTTTTCAAGAAAAAGGGACGTCACCTTGCTGGTAGCCCCGATATGGGTCACGGCAATATCGGGCACGAAGTAAATTTCGCCCTCGGCGCGTCGGAAGCGCAGGCAAAAATCCATGTCCTCCACATGAAGGAAATAATCTTCGTCGAATCCCTTGATGCGCCAGAAATCGTCCTTGTGCAGAAACATGAACGCGCCGCTTATGGCCGGCATGGGCGTAACGTCCGCAGGCACGGGGGCTTCGTGATAATTCAGCCGGTGTTCGGGGAAATATTTCTGGAGATGCAGCGCTTCGACGAAAGCCGTTTTCGGCGTCAGCAGAGCCCGGCGGCAGCCACGCTGATCTTTTCCTTTTTCGTCCAGCAGCCGCGCGCCAAGCATGCACGGCCTTTTCAGCTTCGCCGCATGCCCATGCAGGCGCTCGACGGCGTCCGGCGGCAACAGACTGTCCGGGTTGAGGAAGAGAAGGCAGTCGCCTTGCGCGTTCCTTGCGCCAAGATTGCAGCCTTTGGCGAAACCCACGTTGCCCTGGCCCGTCAAAAAGCGAATCCCCGGCCCGGCGTCCGCTTTTGCCTTGAGTTGATCCTCGACGTCCGGCGGGTTGCCGTTGTTGACGAGAACGAGTTCCACCGGCGCGCTTTGAGCCAGAACGGCGGCAATCGCCCGGTCCAGCACGGGGCCTGTGTGATAACTGACCATAATCACGGATGTTAGCGGCGGCGTCATTGACAAAGCGGCCCTTTCCTCTGCTAGTGTTGGGCTGTCTTCCTCAGGCGGACTTTCCCTCAAACACATGCCAGACAAATGATCGCCGTTCAAGAACTGGAGATTCCCGACGTCAAGCTCCTCCGTCCCAAAGTCCACCAGGACGATCGCGGCTATGTGACTGAAATCGCGCACGAAAAAGAAATGCAGGAACTGGGGCTGCCCGTCCGGTTCGTTCAGGAAAACCAGTCCCTTTCGCGGTTCGTCGGAACGGTACGCGGGCTTCATTTTCAAAAGCCGCCCGACGCCCAGGCAAAGCTTATCCGCGTTCTTAAGGGCAAAATTTTCGACGTCGCCGTCGATCTCAGGCCAAAGTCCCCTTCGTTCGGGCGTCACGTCAGCGCCATTCTGTCCGATGACGATATCGCCCAGCTTTACATTCCGCCGGGCTTCGCGCACGGTTTCTGCACGCTGACCGGCGACACGGTTATCCTTTACAAGATGTCGTCTTTCTACGCGCCCGCCAGCGAAGGCGGCGTGCTGTGGAACGATCCCGATCTGGCCATCCCCTGGCCGGTCGATCCCGCCAAGGCCATCCTTTCCGGCAAGGACGAAAAACAATCGCCCTTCAGGGATTTGCCGCCGTTGGAGTGGTGAGCCGCATGACCACGCTTATCGTCACGGGCGCGGCGGGATTTATCGGCTCGGCTTTGTGCCGCTATTTGCGAAGCCGCGACGTTGCCCGCGTTGTCGGCGTCGACAAGATGACCTATGCCTCGAGCCGCGAGTCCCTGGACGATTTGAAGGACGATCCCTCTTTCCGTCTCATCGAACGGGATATTTGCGACAGCGCCGCCATGAGCGCCCTTATGGCGGATGTCCGGCCGGACGGCATTATTCATCTCGCCGCCGAGACGCATGTGGACCGTTCGATCGACGGGCCCGCCGCCTTCATCCAAAGCAACATCGTCGGCACGTTCACGCTTCTGGAGTGCGCCCGGCATTACCGGGAACGGACGCCCGAAAAAAAGGATTCGTTCCGTTT
Organism: Alphaproteobacteria bacterium; assembly: GCA_040773965.1. Classification (GTDB taxonomy): domain Bacteria; phylum Pseudomonadota; class Alphaproteobacteria; order UBA9219; family UBA9219; genus JAXGVG01. The sequence continues at coordinate 10,218 of JAXGVG010000005.1, forward strand.
TCTGCACGTGTCCACGGATGAAGTTTATGGCTCGCTGGGGCCCGAGGGCGCTTTTTCGGAAACGACGCTCTATGCGCCCAATTCGCCCTATGCCGCCAGCAAGGCCGCCGCCGACCATCTTGCGCGCGCGTGGCATAAAACGTACGGCCTGCCCGTTCTGATCAGCAATTGTTCCAACAATTACGGGCCATTCCAGTTTCCGGAAAAACTGATCCCCTTGTGCATCACGAAGGCGTTGAACGGCGAATCCTTGCCCATCTACGGGCAAGGCGCGAACGTCCGCGACTGGCTTTTCGTCGATGATCATGCCGAGGCGCTGCACATCCTTTTCGCCAAAGGCCGTATCGGCGAAAAGTACAACGTCGGCGGAAACGCCGAACGGCGGAACATCGATTTGATCCGCGATCTTTGCGCCGCGCTTGACGATCTTTTGCCGTCTTCGGCGCATAAGCCGCACAATCAGCTCATCGCATTCGTTGCCGACCGTCCCGGCCATGACGAGCGGTACGCCATGGATTTTACCAAGCTTAAGCGCGAGACGGGATGGTCGCCGCGCACGCCTCTGGCGGAAGGGTTGCGGCAGACGGTGCGCTGGTATCTCGACAACCGCGATTGGTGCGAAGCCATTCGCGCCCGCAAATACAAGGGCGAAAGGCTGGGGCGGGCTTCTTCGGCGGGAAGCGGGGCATGAACGCGAAGCATCGCATCATGCTTCTGGGCGCGGGGGGCCAGGTGGGGCAGGCGCTCCGGCATTGTCCTTTACCTGCGGATTGGGAACTGGGCGCTTACGATCATGCGCGCCTCGATATCGCGAACGCTTCGGCTTTGCGGGACGCCGTGCGGGACTTCAAGCCCGTCCTCATTATCAACGCCGCCGCCATGACCGCCGTCGACAAGGCCGAGAAGGATCCCGACGGCGCGCGGGCCGCCAATTTCGAGGGGCCCGCCATTCTCGCGTCGCAATGCTCGACGCGCGACATACCGCTTATCCACCTGTCCACGGATTACGTGTTCGACGGACGGCAGGACAGGCCCTGCCTTCCGGACGACGCGATGAATCCTCTCAACGTGTACGGCGAAAGCAAAATGCTGGGCGAGGAAGCCATCCGGCACGAACATTCCTGGCACGTCATTTTGCGCGTTTCATGGGTTTTCAGCGCGTTCGGCCGAAACCTTTTGCCCAACACGCTGAAGATGATCGACGAGCGCGACGAATTGCGCATGGTCACGGATCAGACGGGCGGGCCGACACCTGCGCTCGACGTCGCGCGCGCGCTTGTGGTTATCGGGAAGACCCTTCTGGACGGAAAGTCCGGCTGTTTCGGCACGTTCCATTATTGCGGCGCGCCGCCCTGCTCGCGCTACGCGCTGACGGAAGCCATCATGGAGGCTTACGCGCCCTACACAAGCCGCCGCCCGAAAATTTCGCCGACCGTCAGCGCCGCGTTCGCTTCCTTCGCGCGGCGTCCTTCCTTTTCGGCGCTCGATTGCACGAAAACCGAAGCCGTTTTCGGCCTTCCGCAGCCTTCCTGGCGTCAGGGACTTGCGGAGGCCATGGATTTACTGATGACCGACAGGAGCGTCTCCGCATGACGACGAAAAAAGCCATCATCCTTGCCGGGGGCAACGGCACGCGGCTTTATCCCGCGACGCGCGCGTTCAGCAAGCAGCTTATGCCCGTTTACGACAAGCCCATGATTTACTACCCGCTGTGCACGCTTATGCTGTCGGGCATCCGGGATTTTCTGATCGTCAGCACGCCGCACGATTTGCCGTTGTTTAAGCATCTTATGGGCGACGGCGGGCAATGGGGGCTGACTTTCAGTTATGCCGAACAGCCCAGCCCGAACGGGCTGGCCGAGGCGTTCGTCATCGGCCGGTCCTTTGTCGGCAAGGACAACGTCGCCATGATCCTTGGCGACAACCTGTATTACGGACAGGGCTTGCAGGCGCTTCTCCAGAAAGCCGCCGCCAAAAAGGAAGGCGCGACCGTTTTCGGTTACCGCGTCGCCGCCCCGGAACGTTACGGCGTCATCGCCTACGACAAAAAGGAGCGTCCCGTCGATATCGTCGAGAAACCGAAAAAGCCGCCCTCTCCCTGGGCCGTGACGGGACTTTATTTCTACGACAACCGCGTGGTGGATATTGTCAAGGAACTCAAGCCCTCGCCGCGCGGCGAACTGGAAATCACCGACGTCAATTGCGCCTATCTCAAGCTGAACAGCCTGGAAGTGGTCCGCCTCGGCCGCGGCAACGCCTGGCTCGACACCGGCACGCATGAATCGCTTGCCAACGCAACCGAGTTTGTGCGCATTATCGAGCAGCGCCAGTACGTTAAAATCGGCTGCCCGGAAGAAATCGCCTTCAATCTCGGCTACATCGATGCCGGGCAGGTGCTGAAAATCGCCCGCGAAAGCGGCAAAACGCCCTATGCCCAGTATCTCGAACGGCTCGTCGAAGCCCCCTGAGTTGTCATGACGAACAACCTGCTTATTCTGTCCCTCGTCACGCCCGCCGCGTGCGTTCTCGGATTGCTTTTCACCTTCCTGGCGCGCCGTTTCCTGCTCCGTCGCGCCGTGCTGGATCGTCCCAACGAACGCAGCTTGCACAAGGAACCCGTGCCGCGCGGCGGCGGGTTGGCCGTCATGGCCGTCGTGCTTCCGGGACTGGCGCTTGCGCTGGTCTTTACCGGCTCCTTGTTTCCCCACACATGGCTTCTGCTTGCGGCCGTTTTGCTCGTACTCGTGTCGTGGCTCGACGACCGCCGGGGAGCCGCTATTGTCCTTCGCTTCAGCGTGCACCTTCTTGCGGCAGGCGCCGGAAGCCTTGCCTTCGGCCCGGATCAATTGCTGTTCGGCGGATTCCTTCCTCTTTGGGCGGACCGCGTGGCAATGATCCTTGCCTGGGTATGGTTCATGAATCTGTACAATTTTATGGACGGCATCGACGGCATCACGGGGGTTGAAACGCTTTGCCTCGTCACCGGCGTGGCGCTGGTTTTCTGGTTTTTCAAGCTGGGCGATCCCTTTCATTTTACGCTTGTCGCCCTTTTGTTGGGGACCATCGGCGGTTTTCTCGTTCTCAACTGGCACCCGGCCCAAATTTTCCTCGGCGACGCGGGCAGCGTGCCGCTCGGTTTTCTGACGGGCTATCTTCTTCTTTTGCTTGCCGCGAACCACCATCAGGCGGCGGCGCTTATTTTGCCGCTCTATTACCTTGCGGACAGCGGCATAACCCTTGGACGGCGCGTATGGCGCGGGGAGAAATTCTGGCAAGCGCACCGCCAGCATTATTACCAGCGCGCCGCCCTGGTTTTAGGAAAGCACGATACCGTCGTTCAATGGGTTTTGCACACAAACCTTATTCTGCTTGTCGCCGCTTTGCTCTCCGCACTGACGCTCCCGACGGCCTGGGCTTTGGCGATTGTGGCCGTTGCGCTTCTTTTGCGAAAGATGCATAAAGTGGCCCCATTATGACACGCCGTCTTTTCCGCCCAAGCCCGCGCGCGATGGCCTTCACGCATGACGCCGTCATGGCGGCGCTGGCTTTCATTCTGGCGCTTTATCTGCGCCTCGGCGACGACCTTTTTTCGATGCCCTTTCATGTGTTCATCAGCACCACGGCCCTTTTCACGCTGACGTGCGCGATCGTTTTCTGGGCCAGCGGCCTTTACCGCGGCATTTGGGCTTTCGCTTCCGTGCGCGATCTGGCCGAGATTCTCCGCGCCGTTTCCATCGCCGTGGCCGCCTACGCGCTGGCCGGGTTTCTTATCACCCGGCTTGAGGGCGTGCCGCGCACCGTGCCCTTCATGGCATGGTTTATTCTTTTGGCCGGCATTGGCGGTTCACGGCTGGCTTTTCGCCTGCTCCGCGAAAGGCGCTTGAGCGCCTTGTGGGAACGGTCCGGCGGCGGGCGGGTCAACGTGCTTATTGTCGGCGCGGGCGACGAGGCCGATTTGTTCATCCGCGCAGTGGGAAGCAATCCGCAGGCGCCCTTCAAGGTTGTCGGCGTCGTCGGCGAGAACAACAAGCGCGTCGGTCGCCGGATTCACGGCGTCGAGGTGCTGGGCACGCTCGACGAGCTTTCCGGACTTGTCGAAAAACTGCGTGAGCAGGACCGGACGCCCAGCCGTCTTATCCTCACGCGATCCCTCACGCGGATGAACGGCGCGCTGGTCGCGGATCTTCTTGAGAAGTGCACGGCGCTTGGCCTTAGCTTGTCGCGGCTGCCCGCCTTGACCGAATTGCGCGACGACGTCGCGTCGTCGTTGGCCGTGCGCGACCGGCCCATCGCCCTTGAAGACCTTCTGGGACGCCCCGAAACGGTTTTGAACCGGCAGGCCATCCGCACGCTCGTCAAGGACCGGCGCGTTCTGGTGACCGGCGCGGGCGGTTCCATTGGCTCGGAACTCGTGCGCCAGATTGCCGCTTTGGAACCTGAGCACCTGACTCTTCTCGACTTGAGCGAGTTCAACCTTTACCGCATCGAGCTTGAAACGCACGACGGTTTTCCGGATCTTCCGGCGCGCGCTTTCATCGCCGACGTGCGCGATCCGGCCCGGCTAACCCAGATTTTCCGCGATGAAAAGCCCGATCTTGTCTTTCACGCGGCCGCCATCAAGCACGTGCCGCTGGCGGAAACGAACGCGCGCGAAGCCCTGCTGACCAACGTTATCGGCACACGGCTCGTGGCGGATTGCGCGGTGAAGACCGGCGTTTCCGCCATGGTGCTTATTTCCACCGATAAAGCCGTTTATCCCGCGAACGTCATGGGCGCGACCAAGCGACTGGCGGAACTTTATTGCCAGGCGCTTGACCTTTCGTCCACGGGAACGCGCTTCATCACGGTGCGCTTCGGCAACGTTCTGGGTTCGACGGGATCGGTCGTGCCTCGTTTTCAGGAACAATTGACCAAAGGCGGACCGCTGACCGTCACGCATCCCGACATCACGCGCTATTTCATGACGATCCGCGAAGCGGTGGAGCTTGTTTTGCAGGCATCGGCGCTTGGGGTGCAGCCCGGCGACGAGCGTGGCCGCGTCCTTGTCCTCGACATGGGCCAGCCGGTTAAAATCGCCGATCTTGCGCGACAGATGATCCGGCTTGCAGGTTTAAAGCCCGGCGAAGACATTCAAATCGCCTATACCGGCCTTCGCCCCGGCGAAAAGCTGCACGAAGAGCTTTTTTCGCCGCACGAGGAACTTGTGCCTTCCTCCGCCGACGGCGTCCGTATCGCCAAATCGCCGACGGTGGAACTGACCCAATTGCAGCAATCACTGTCCAACTTCGCCACGATGCTCCAGGCAGGGATGGCCGAAAGCGCCGTTATTGCCCGTTTGGAAGAACTGGTGCCGGAGTTTCGAAGGGCATAGTTAACTCGATCGCCCGGCAAACCCTATCGGTTGCTGTTCTTATTCAAAATGTCGTAAATGTCCTTGCGATGAGCAATCGCAACAATGACGGCGCGGCGTTGGTCCGCCATAATGCGATAAACGACGCGATAATCACCTACACGAATTCGACGGTGGCCTTTCAGGGAATATTGAAGCGGCTTCCCAAAACTAACAGGGTCAACTGTTAGACGGCTTTCAATAGCCTCCCTGATCCTCGAACGCATTGCGGGGGGCAACGCCGGAATATCGCGCTTGACGACAACGGGACGGTATTCAACCACAAACATTTAGCGCCATGCATCGGCGTGGGACACATTTTTCTTCCCTTGGTCTTCTTTCTCGCGAAGTTCAGCCAGACGGGACAAAGCTATGTCCTCCCGGCGCTCCAGCGCGTCAAGCACAAGCTCCCTGGTGAGGCTGGCGACCGACTTTCCTTCGCGCTTCGCCAAATGGGAAAGAACGTTCACGGTTTCCGGCGAAAGTGTAACGTTCAGGCGTGGATTTGTCGTTGGCATGTGTTCCTCCAAGGCTGACTGTTGGAGTGTAACACTTTTACATCACCTCTTCAAGGGTTTTTTCAGGATTTCCCGATCACCGACTCCGGATCGACCGGTTTGCCGTCGATACGCGTCTCGAAGTGCAGTTGGGGCGTCGAGACGCCGCCGGTGCTGCCGACCGTGCCGATCATGTCGCCGGGCGCGACGACGGTATCCTTGTTGACCAGCATGCGCTCAAGATGCGCGTAGGCCGTGACCCAGCCGCCTTCGTGGCGAATGAGCACCAAATTGCCGAATCCCTTCATTTCGTTGCCCGCGTAAACGACGATTCCGCCGCCCGCCGCGATTACCGGCGCGCCCTTGGGCGCGGCGATATTGATGCCGTCGTTGTTCACGCCTTGCCCTTTCGACCCGAAAGCCGACACGACGGGCCCCTGAACGGGCCAACGGAGAACAGGAGCCGACGGGGCGTTGACGTTTTCTTCGGCCGGTTTCGCGGGTGGCGTGATTTTCAGCGGTTCAGCCGATGCCACCGTCGTCGGAACGGATTTGGCGGGCAGAGATGGGGGCGCAAGCGGCGCAGCCGACGGCAACGTTTGCGGCGCCTCAAGCGGTTCGGCCGTGACGGCTTGCGAGGCAATGCTGCCCGTCGAAACGGACTCCAGAGGAGCCTGTTCGATGCCGCCGCGCGGCGCCGCCGAAGGAACCGGCGCGTTGCTCTGGTCCCGCGCGGGAAGTACAAGGCGCTGACCCTGACGCAGGGTGAACGGCGGCTTCAGGTCGTTGAGCACGATCAGGTCGCGCATCGAAACGCCGTTTTTTTGCGCGATGCTGTAAACCGTCTGGTTCCGCCCAACGGATATTTCATCGCCGGCCACAATGCTATTCCTGTCGGCTATGTTCTCGTATCCCGGCGGACGGGACATGGCGCAACCGGTGATCAGAAGACAGAAAACAGGGATCAGAAGACAGAAAGATCTTCGGCTGTTCTGTTTTCCTTTTTCTGATAACTGATAACTGATAACTGTCATCTGATGACTTCCATCCCACCCATATATGGCCGCAGCGCCTCCGGAATGACGATGGAGCCGTCCGGCTGCTGGCCGTTTTCCATCACGGCGATCAGCGCGCGGCCCACCGCGATGCCGGAGCCGTTCAGCGTATGCACGAACTCGGTGCCTTTGTCGCCCGGCCGGCGGCAGCGCGCGTTCATGCGCCGCGCCTGAAAGTCCCAGCAATTCGAGCAGCTGGAAATTTCGCGGTACGTGTTCTGGCCCGGCAGCCAAACCTCGATGTCGTACGTCTTGCGCGACGCGAAACCCGTATCGTTTGTGCACAGCACCATGGTGCGGAAGGGCAGCCCTAGACGCTTGAGGACCGTTTCGGCGCAGGACGTCATGCGTTCGTGCTCGGCCTCGGACTGGTCGGGGGCGGCGATACTGACCAGCTCGACCTTGTAAAATTGATGCTGGCGCAGCATGCCGCGCGTGTCCTTGCCCGCCGATCCCGCTTCGGAGCGGAAACAAGGCGTCAAGGCCGTGAAGCGGTAGGGCAGTTCGTCGCGGTTGACGATGTCGCCGTGAACGATGTTCGTCAGCGGCACCTCGGCCGTGGGAATAAGCCAGTGGCCTGTCGTCGTTTTGAACAAATCCTCGGCGAATTTCGGCAGGCTTCCCGTGCCGTAGACAATTTCGTCCTTCACCAGAAGCGGCGGCGAAAATTCTGTGTAGCCGAATTCCTTTGTATGGATGTCGAGCATGAAAGCGCCCAGCGCACGCTCCAACCGCGACAGCGCGCCTTTCAGCAGCGTGAACCGCGCGCCGGAAAGCTTGGCCGCCGTGGTGAAATCCATCAGGCCAAGCGCTTCGCCCAGTTCGAAATGGTGTTTGGGGTTTTTGATATCGCGCGGCGCGCCGACGCGACGGACTTCCTTGTTGTCGTTATCGTCCTTGCCGTCCGGCACATCGTCCGCCAGCCGGTTCGGAATGCAGGAAAGGTATTCCTCAAACGCCTTGTCCTGAAGCCGCGCCCTGTTCTCAAGTTCGGCCAGACTGTCTTTCAGATTGGCCACTTCCTGCATCAGCGCGTCCGCGTTGCCGCCCGTGCGCTTGACCTCGCCGATTTGTTTGGAAAGATCGTTGCGGCGCGCCTGTGCCTCTTGCATGGCCGTTTGCGTCGCGCGGCGGTCGGCATCCATTTTCAATACCTCGGCCGACGCAGGCGCAAGGCCGCGGCGCTTGAGCGCCCGGTCGAAAGCTTCGGGGTCTTTACGTATAAGTTGAATATCGTGCATGGCGGATTCCAATAAAATGTGATTTTGCCCGACTATAGCGGGGTTCGGGGCTAGGGGCTAGGGGTTCGGGATTAAGACAAAGGAGAAAAACAATTCTTCAATCCTGAGCCCCGAAGTCCGAATCCCGCGCCCCTTTCTCAACCCACCGAGCCGCCCATATCGACGCTTCGTAAAGCAGCATGAGGGGAACGGCGAGGCTGATTTGACTGATGACGTCCGGCGGGGTCAGCACCGCCGCCACAACGAAAATCAATACGATGGCATAGCGGCGGAATTGTGACAGCTTTGCCGCCGACAGCAGACCGATGCGGGTCAACAAGACAAGAACGACGGGAAGCTGAAACGCCAGACCGAAGGCGAAGATGATCGTCATGGACAGCGAGAGATATTCGCTGACGCGCGCTTCAAGCTGGATGGGGAGCACCCCTTCGATCGCAGGGACCTCGAAACCTAGAAAGAATTTCCACGCCAAGGGAAAGACGAAGTAGTACGCCAGCGCCGCGCCCATCAGAAACAGAACCGGCGTCGCCATGAGAAAAGGAAAAAAAGCGCGGCGTTCGTGCTTATAAAGGCCGGGCGCGATGAACAGCCAGACCTGCGATGCGATCACGGGAAAGGCCACGAAGCATCCGGCCCACAAGGCCAGCTTGATGTAGGTGACAAAAGCTTCGGTCAGGCCCGTGTAAATCAGGCGGCGGGGCTCGTCGCCCGACGCTTCCGCCAGAGGGCGAACGAGAAAGCCGTAAATCGCGGGCGCGAAGAAATAACAAACGACAAAGCCCGCCGTAACGGCCAGCAGGGAATAGATAAGACGCTTGCGAAACTCGATCAGGTGCGCCAACAGCGGCTGGCCTTTCGGATCGGCGTGAGGTGCGGTTTCAGAAGTCTCGTTCACGATCCGTCTTTTCCGTTTCAGGTTTGGACGCGGGAGGAGCTTCGTCGGCCCGATCCGCCTCGTAACTTAAATGTTCGATGTGGTCGTGAAAACAGCTCATGGCGCGGCGCGCCTTGCCCGCCCACCGGCCTAGCGTGTGCATGACCTTGGGCAGATCCTTGGGGCCGACGGCCACAAGCGTAACCGCCCCGATAACAACCAATTCAGGCCAACCGATATCCAGCATGATCAGGTCGGCGTATTGTCGGACTTGTCCGAGGGGGGCAATTTGAGAGAGCACGAATCCTTTTTGTCGGAGGGCTCTTCGCCGCCCAGCCCCGCCTTGAAATTGCGTATGCCCTTGCCCAAATCGCCCATAACGCCGGGCAAACGGCCCGCGCCGAATACGATCAGGACGACCAATAAAACAACGAGAACATGCCAAAAACTTAAACCCATGACGGCCTCCATTCTTACGGGCCAGACTAACAAAAGTGAAAGATTACCACAAACAGCCTTTTTCCTTGCTGCCTCAACCTGTTAACGTAGGCAGCATGGCTAAACCAACTCTCATCCTCATCGGCGGGCCGACGACGGCGGGCAAATCCGCGCATGCGCTGGAGATGGCGGCACGCGAGAACGGTACCATTATCAACGCCGATGCGATGCAGGTTTATGTGGGCCTTCCTATCCTGACGGCCCAGCCGGAAGCGCGTGATAAAGCCCAAACACCACATGAGCTTTACGAAGTGTTCGACGCGGCGGAACGTTCTTCCGCCGGTAAATGGCTGGCGCTGGCGAAAGAAGCCATTCAGCGGAGCCTTGCGGCGGGGCGAGCTCCCATTCTTGTGGGCGGCACGGGGATGTATTTCAAGGCGCTGCTGGAGGGACTGGCCGACATCCCTCCCATTCCCGACAACGTACGCGCCAAGGCCAGGGAGCTTTATGAGCAATTGGGGCCGGAGGCTTTTCGGGCGGAACTGGCGAAGCTCGATCCCGATAGCGCCGCGCGCCTGAAGCCCAATGACAGGCAGCGCCTGATCCGCGCGTATGAGGTCGCGGCGCATACGGGAAAGACCATCGGCGCGTGGCAGAAAAGCGGGAATAGCGCGGCGGCAGGGACGCAGTTTAGCGTGGAAAGGCGTTTGGTTTTGCCGCCGCGCGAAGAACTTTATACGCGGTGCGACAGGCGTTTTCTGCAAATGATTGAGCGCGGGGTGATCGAGGAAGTGCGCGCGCTTGTGGCAAGGAAGCTCGATCCCGATTTGCCCGCCATGAAGATCCTTGGTGTGCGGGAGATTGCGGCCTTTTTGCGCGGCGAAATGACGAAAGACGACGCCATCGCGAAGGCCCGGCAGGCTACGCGCAACTATGCCAAGCGCCAGATGACGTGGTTCCGCAATCAGTGGAAGAAGGGGAAAACGGGGTAGAATAAGGGAGGAAAGCGGGGAGAAATGCGGACAAAAAAGAGGCGATGAACGGGCGAACGCCACGGGAATCGGGGGCGAGAGGGCCGGGAACGTTCGGGGTGAGGCGACAGGCTTGCTTATGGCAACTCGGTCACAAACCTGATGCAATGGACCCCGTGGTTGTCTCCGCCGTTATCCTGGAAAGCCGTGCCACAAAAGGCATAACTGTCTACCCCATAGCCCTGGCTGACACAACGTGAGGTGGAATCAACCCTTTGGCAGACCTCGTCGCCGGTAAGGTATTCGCCGACAGGAAAACGGCTGAAAAACACCTCCATTCTTGCGCACCTGTAGGCCCCGTTTACAAACCGCAACACTTTATCACCGTAACACCCCCCTGAAGGAATTTGATAGGACATGCCTTTCCAAATCGTGTTTACAGGCGTTCCCTCCCCCTTCTTAACGCACCCAAAACCAAAGGGTTTGTCTTGAGGGCATAAGCAGGCAATGATTTCCGTTTGCGCATCGTTAAGTCTTGTCTTTCCAAACTCATCGCAGGGATCGCCAGCAACATTTGCGGCTGCCGTCGGCGTCGCCGCCACCAGCGAGAAAACGGCAAAAAGAAAGAAAAAAAGTCTTACAATAAAACGTTCCATGATAGCCTCTCGTATCGACGGCTCTTTGCCTACCTCTTTATTTTCAATGAAAATGCTTAAAATGTAATGAAAAAAGTTCGCGCAAACATTTCTTTTTCAGTCTTTTCAAGCTGTTAGCCCGAAGGACTTTTTTACTCCCCCGTTTGTCCCCTGATCCTGTGCGCCAGAGAAGCCTGCAAAAATTTGTCGATGTCGCCGTCGAGGACGTCTTGCGCCTGGCTGGTTTCCACGCCGGTACGCGCGTCTTTCACCATCTGATACGGCTGGAGCACATAGGAGCGGATTTGATGGCCCCATGCGATGTCGCTTTTGCCCGCTTCGACGATGGCGGCGGCGTCTTCGCGTTTCTTCAGTTCCAGTTCGTAGAGTTTGGCGCGCAGCATTTCCATCGCCCTGGCGCGGTTCTTGTGCTGGGAGCGTTCCTGCTGGCACGAGACGACGATGCCTGTGGGTAAGTGCGTAAAGCGCACGGCGCTGTCGGTTTTGTTGACGTGCTGGCCGCCCGCGCCGGATGAGCGGAACGTATCCACCTTGAGATCTTTTTCGTTGATATCGACGACGATGGAATCGTCGATGACCGGGCTTACGGCGATGCTGGCGAAACTTGTGTGGCGGCGCGCGTTCGCGTCGTAGGGGCTGATGCGCACAAGGCGGTGCACGCCCGATTCCGTCTTCAGCCAGCCATAGGCATTGTGTCCGTTGATCTGTATCGTGGTGGACTTGATGCCCGCTTCTTCGCCGCGCGATTCATCCAGCAGCGCGGCCTTGTAGCCCTTGCGCTCGGCCCAGCGCAGATACATGCGCAGCAGCATCTCGGCCCAGTCCTGCGCCTCGGTGCCGCCCGCGCCCGCGTTGACTTCGAGGTAACAGTCGTTCGCGTCCGCCTCGCCCGACAGGAGGCTTTCCAGTTCGCGTTGGGCCGCCGTTTCGCGCAACGCGAACAACGCGCCTTCGGCTTCGGCGATCATGGCGGCGTCACCTTCGCCTTCGGCCATTGCCAGCAGATCGATGTTGTCCTTGAGGCCTTGCTCAATCTCGCGATAGCCGCGCACGGCCGCGTCAAGATGCGTGCGCTCGCGCATGATGCCTTGCGCCTTTTGGGGGTCGTTCCAGAGATCGGGGTTTTCGGCGAGCGCGTTCAGCTCATCCAGACGGATAAGGGCCTTGTCGTAGTCAAAGATGCCTCCTCAGCAGCCCTAACGACTTCTCCGCCGCCGCAACCGCCGATTGAACTTCCGCGCGCATGGGAACCTCATAAATGATGTGATTTATAAATGCCGTATTATGGACTTGGGGGCAAGGGTGGGTTTTTCTTCGCTCTTCCTTTGGGATAAGGCGGTTGTACAGCGACAAATTTTACCTTAATGCTTAGGGGCGGTTTTGAAAGGCACTTTTTTGCCAAATCCATAACTTCATTTTGCTGGCGCTCGGTCAAATATAACTTTTTTTCAAGCGCTTTTTTTAAGCGAGGAAATTTCAGGCGATCCTCCTTTGCCAATAAAAAATGATTTTGCTGAATTCGTCTCAATACGCAGCCATACACATAACATGCCTGAAGGTTTTCAAAGGAAAGGTGATGAAATTTTTCGTTATTGGCTGTTGTTTCCATGGTTGAAATAATTGTTTTCAAACTTGGGCCGTTCAGTTCTACGCCCCCTTTTTCATAATTTTCCAAAATAGAAACAAGAACCGACCAATCCAGCTTTTTGATTCCCAATGAAGGAAGTTCCCGGCCACGAAGCAAGAGATAAGTAACGGCCCTTTTGTAGCGTTCGGCTTCCGGATTGCGAACGCGTGAGGTTGTTGTTTCTCCCGCGCCGGAGCGAAAAGATTCTTCCGGAAGATTTTCAGAAAGGTCACGGCATGGGTCTTCGAGAAATTCGATTCCCTTTGTCGCATCCGGCACATGACGCAACGCGCCTTCCTTGGCATACTTCCGCGCACATTTAGGCCCGAAAGGTTCGGGCTTTTCATCAACGGCAAGAAAAACGGCAACACCGGATGTCAGTGGCGCCTGACAGGCACAACACTCTTTCGATTCCTTCGGATTCAAAAATCTTTTGTAAAGCGGATGGTGCGTGCTGGCCGTTAATCTTGAGTTCGACATGACTATTCGCTCCTTAAAAAATGGAATTCTTTATCGGTTTCTTAATGCCCTAAAAGGAAGGTTATTTCAAGTCGCGGTAAGTCGCATAGCCTCGCGCATGGTGAGCTGACGCGCGCCCGGACGAAGTGGTGTTTTGGGCGGGCGTCGGCCATTTTGTGGCGACGTCTCCACATTAATATACGGCGTGCGGTGCGCGGCGTACCAACCGCGCCGCGCCGCGTCCGGCAGTTCAAGGATGGCGCGCGTACGGTTTTCCGTCGCACCAAAGCAGGCAAATGCCGTGTCAAGATTGCCTGTTATTTTTTCCAGCTTTTTCCGTTCACCGGACTCCGGCGAAAGCTGCCTTGCCAGCGCCTGCATGTCGTCGCGCCCCTTGCGCAAGGCCGAAACAAGAAGAGGAAAGGCTTTTGGAAAACCGGAATGATCGTCGCGCAAATGGGAAAATGCGTTCGCGCTTTCGAGAATGATGTGCCAAAAACCATACCGCGAAATATGATTGTTGCGGTTTTCGTTGGCCTCCACTTTTTGCGCGACCTGCACCGTCATTCTTCCGAAGTGCACGAACTCCTCCAAAATGGCAGGAGAAAAAACGGAAAAGCTCAACAGCACCTTGTTACGATCCGTCCGTATCTGCGCGCCGTGATTGCGGACAATCTGATAATGATAAAAGCGTCGCCGAAAAGCGCGCTTTTTGACATACTCTTCGCGCGTGGCGCGCGGCCATTTGTCCGCAAGGACATGCTCGATTGCCCTCGCCCATTCCGCATCCCGGAGACCGTTCCACCAGCGTTTTAATGTTTGCCGTTCCGGGTCTTTTTCCGGTTTGTTCTTGATCTCATGAATAACCGTAGCAAAATCGTGTGAGGCTTCGAAGACAGGAATGATGTGCCGGGACGATTCAAAATCCCACCGAGCGCGAACATTCGCGCAGGCGTTTACGGTGTTGATGATGCGGTCGTAATCGAGCCTCACGGGCCATGGACGAAAGACGCCGCGCGCAATCCCGGGCTCCGGCGGTAAGGCCTGTTGCCCGACGACAAAACCGCCCCGATCGATGATCTGGATTTCCTCCGTCTTTTTCGAGCCGGGAAGATTTACGGTTCTGACTTTCCATGGCGCCGCAAAAGGATTTTCCGTATCCCGCGAAAAAGGCGGACGGCAATCAGGCGGCAATTCGGATTCTTTCCAGTTCATCATTCTCACGGACCCGGGCAGAAAAGTTTTTTGCGATAGCCTTCATTTTACATCAAAAAACACGCAACTAATAATCATAATAATTTGTTGTTTTATCAGTATAATCCGCCCGTGCCCTGTGTCGCGGGGGAGGAAGCTGGCGCGCCATTGCCGCCTGTAGAGGCCGCACCTTCCGGCGGGATCGTTCCCATCACGGCCGCCGCGCCTTCCGAGGCTTCGCCAGTCACGCTGCCATCCAGCACCACGCGCGTTTGGCCTTCCTGCGGCTCGGTCCCGGGCACAAAGGCTTCCCAGATTGCGTCTTTATCGCCCGGCGAAGCCAATTCTCCGGTCGCGGCGTCGACGCGCACCATACGCAGACCCGGCGGCACGCGGAACGGAATGGCCGGTTTGTCCTTCATGGCTTCCGTGATGAATTTCTGGAAGATGGGCACCGCGACGCTCGCGCCCGTTTCGTGCGAACCCAGAGGCTTCGGATCGTCGAAGCCCACAAAGACGCCGCAAACGAGATCCGGCATAAACCCGAGGAACCATGCGTCTTTTGCCTCGTTAGTCGTGCCCGTTTTTCCCGCCAGAGGAAACCCGACGCCTTTCAAACGCGCCGCCGTGCCGCGCTGGACGACGCCTTCGAGGATCGAGACCATCTGGTAGGCCGTGCGCGGGTCCTCTATCTGTTCGCGCGTATCGGGAATCTCGGGCGGCAAGGATCCCGCCGCCCAAAAAGGCAAAACGCATCCGGCGCAATCGCGCCCGTCCTGCCGCCAAAGCGTCCGGCCATCGCGGTCCTGTACGCGGTCGATGAGGCTCGGCGTCACTTTCCTGCCGCCGTTCACGATCATCCCGTAGGCCGCCGTCAGACGGAGAACGGTTGTTTCCTTCGCACCCAACGCAAAAGACAAAAGATCCGGCATGTCGTCCGCAATGTTGAACTTTTTCGCAACTTCCACCACCGCCGGCATGCCTATGCTGTTGGCGAGACGCACGGTCATGACGTTCCGCGATTTTTCGACGCCCGCGCGAAGCGGCGTCGGCCCGTAGAATTGTTGGGAGTAGTTTTCGGGCCGCCATAACGGCAGGCCCGGCCCCTGAACATATTCGAACGGCGCGTCGAGCACGAGGCTTGAGGGCGTGAAGCCCTTGTCGAGGGCAGCCATATAGACAAACGGCTTGAACGCCGAGCCCGGCTGGCGATAGGCCTGCGTCGCGCGATTGAACTGGCTGATTTCCGCGCTAAACCCGCCGGTCATCGCGAACACACGGCCCGTGTGAGGATCCATCGCCACGAGCGCGCCCTGCACTACCGGCACTTGCCGCAGGGTATAGGTTTTTTCCGGATAAGCCTTTCCGTCGTCGCCCGCCTTGACCGGCTCAACGAGAATGACATCGCCAACGTTCAGGACATCCGCCGGTTTTTTGATGGGTGGACCGAATTTATCGTCCGCAAGCTCTTTCCGCGCCCATTTCATTTCCGCCCACGGAATGCGTCCGCGGGCACCATCGATAACGGCGATTTGGGCTTCGTTGTCCTTGGTGGCCAAAACGGCCGCCAGCAGCCATGTCTCCGCGCCCGCAGGCGTTGCAATTTTCTTCAGTTGCGCCTGCCATGCCTGAAGCGTCGGCAGGTGCGCCACCGGCCCGCGCCAGCCCCGTTCGCGCCGGTCGAAATCCACCAGGCCTTGGCGCAACGTCTTCGTAGCTATGTCCTGTAGCCTCGAATCGAGGCTTGTCTTGACCGCCAGGCCGCCCTCCAGAACCGTCTGTTCGCCGAACTGCGCAACAAGCTGGCGGCGCACCTCCTCGGCAAAGTAGTTGGCTTTGACCGTTTCCGCTTCATCGCGCATACGCATTTGCAGCGGTTCCTTTTGCGCGGCTTCGGCATCTTCCTTCGTGATGTGCCCGTCCTCTCGCATGCGGCCAATCACCCAGTTGCGACGCGCCACGGCCGCGTCGTGATCCTTGACCGGATTGTAGTTATTTGGCGCCTTGGGCAACGCCGCCAGATAGGCCGCTTCGGCCAACGTCAACTCGTCCAGCGACTTGTTGAAATAGTTGAGCGCGGCGGCGGCCACGCCGTACGAGCGGCTGCCCAGAAAAATCTCGTTCAGATACAGCTCGAGGATCCGGTCTTTGGTCAGCGACTTCTCAAGCCGCATGGCCAAGATGATTTCGCGGATTTTGCGCGCCAGCGACAACTCGTTGCTGAGCAGCATGTTTTTCGCCACCTGCTGCGTGATGGTGGACGCGCCGACCGGCCGCTGGCCGCGCCCGACCTTTTGCACGTTCGTGAACGCCGCCCGCGCAATGCCTGCAAAATCTACGCCAGCATGTTCATAAAACGCCTGATCCTCGGCGGACAAAAAGGCGCTGATAACTTTTTTTGGGATCACCTTGATGGGAACAAAGATGCGTTGCTCCGCCGCGATGGTTGCCATCATCCGGCCGTCATCGGCATAAATGCGCGTGAGAATCGGCGGCTGATAGTCTTTCAGATACGTGTAGTCCGGCAGATCCTGGCTGTAATGCTTGACTGTCAGCAGGAAAAGGCCAGCCACCACGGCCAACACCAGCAAACCAAACGAGAAAAGACCACCCAGCCAGCGCATGAGGTATCCGGGAAGAGAGGAAGGAGGTTAAGGTTCTAGCCTTAACAGGAAGATTTGTAAAAAGGGAGATAAAAGAACAAGCGTCTTAAGCGCTGACCGCCCGGAAAAACGCCGCGAGGCAGGCATAACAGGTTTTTTCGTATGCCGGGTCGGGCTCGCGCTCCAGTGCCCCAATGATAAGGCCCATGATCAGGCCTTGAAGCGTCATGGCCGCTACCCTTGGCGTCCAGCCCAGTGCCAGCTTTTCTTTTTTTTGGGCCTTTTCGAACACCTTGCCGACGCGCGCAAACATTCTTTCCTTGGTTTCAAGGCGGCGCTGAACGATGGAGGCCATGTCGCCGGTATATTCGCACCGCTGAAAAAGAATCGTGACGATTCGTCGCCGCTGGGGATCGTGGATGATTTTATGGAACGTTTCCCGGCAAGAGTTGTGGATATCTTCTATCGGGTTGTCCGAACCGCTTTCCAGCAGACGCTCCAAAACATGTTCCTGCGGAAGGACCACGCGCTCGGTCAGGGCTTCCAAAACCTCGTTTTTATTGCGGAAATGCCAGTATACCGCGCCGCGGGTTACGCCCGCCGCCTCGGCGATTTCCTGCAAAGACGTCCGCGCCACGCCCTGTTGATAAAATACCTTTTCCGCCGCATCCAGAATGGCGGCGCGCGTCTTTTCGGCATCCTCTTTTGTGCGCCTCACGTGTTTTTTCCTCCGCCGGTTTTCTTTTTATGTAAACCCCCGAATCCCGCCACGGCCCTGAACTCAGGTTAACAAGGATTCACAAAAGAGGCGAAGAGTGATTCACTGGCCCTTCTGAAAGGGAGGGCGAGACAATGGAAGGCTTTGAAAAACCGAGGCTTAAGGGTTTATTGGATCATTTTGCGGTG
>JAXGVG010000006.1:0-27658 GCA_040773965.1 Alphaproteobacteria bacterium
CAACAGGCTTAACACCCGTCGCCTTCCCGCAACCCAAGGCGTCATCCCCGCGTTTTTTTGTCATTCCCGCGAAAGCGGGAATCCAGCATCGCGCGTCCGCGCGATGCATGACTCGA
This sequence comes from Alphaproteobacteria bacterium, assembly GCA_040773965.1. Classification (GTDB taxonomy): domain Bacteria; phylum Pseudomonadota; class Alphaproteobacteria; order UBA9219; family UBA9219; genus JAXGVG01. The sequence continues at coordinate 117 of JAXGVG010000006.1, forward strand.
ACAACTCCTGCTGCCTTCTGGCGTCATCCCCGCGTAGCATGGCCTCGCCCTTAGCGTCATCCCCGTCCCCGCCTGCGCGGGGACAGGCTCCGGCGGGGATCCATCTTTTCTTTTATCGTCATCCCGGCGCAGGCCGGGATCCAGTGGAAGAAACCGAAAAAAAGCCCGGCAGCCATCTCGGTACGCTTCCCACAGCAACATCCAAAATTAAGGGCTCATCCTCCCGTCACCCTCCCCTCTTGTCCGGCGAAGCCCGAAGGGCGAAGACGGATGCGGGAGGGTCGAAATCGCATAGCGATTTCGGGGAGGGGTTCCGGCCCTAAGCCTTCACGTTCTCCCCCTCCCCATAAATCCCCTTCAGCAGCGTAAACGCCTGATTGATGCTTTTGATCTTCTCCTCGGCGGCACGGCTGCCGCCGTTGGCGTCGGGATGGTAGCGCTTCACCAGCTTGCGGTACTGCTTCTTGATGGCTGCGAACGTCACGGGCGGCTGAAGGTCCAACGCAACCAGCGCGTCGCGCTCGCCCACGGGCTCATGCGCGCTCTTATTCGGTTCCGTGTTCCCGGTCCCAAGGCCGTCAGCGCTGAAAAACGCCTTCTTCACCCTGTCGCGCAACTCCTGCTCTCGCTTCCGCCATTCGCCGAGCGGCCACGTCGGCCGCTCCCAAACGGCCGCGTCGCGGATGTGCTTCTCGATATCCCCGATCGACAGCCCGGCAAGATAATCCCATTGCTCGTTATATTCGCGCGCATGCTCCTGGCAGAACCAGAAATACTCGTTCAGCTTCTCCCGGCTTCGGGGCGCACGAAAGTCCCCGGCCTCGCTGCAGCCCGGAAAATCGCATCCCCTGCGCTTGACGGGCCGGTTAAGGGTCGCAAGGAACATATCGCTGTAACGAGAAGAGCGCATGGCGGCGTCATTTATCTTTCTTTCGGGCACGGGGCCCGAATCGAGCGATTCTCATTAGGTCCTAAAACGTGCCAAAACAAGCCTGAACAGGACCAAAATAGCTCACCTGCGGGCACGCAATCCAGCGCATACAGGCACCTGAATGAACATTTTTGAAGCAGGGCGCGATCTAACAATACAACCCCCGGTAGTATTTTCTTAACATGGCACCATACATATATATGACCTCACACAACAGTATGCAATTGTTTTATAATAATTTTGTTACCATGTTAAATTAGGGCTTGATATACCAAAGCGTGTATATCATTATGCAACCCAGCCTTGCATGCATCGATAATCCACACGCATATGGAGAGTCCGATGAATCCCTCCCCCGAGAAACTCCCCTTCACCGACCCCCTTCCCTCTGAAAAACAATCCCTGGCCGTGCAGAGCAGTCTGGTCAGCCGTAATATCACAATAAGAAGCCATCGCACGAGCGTGCGGCTGGAGCCTGACATGTGGGAAGGCCTGCGCGAAATCTGCCGTCGGGAGCACACAACGATGCACGGCATATGCACGGCCATTGCCGAACGTAAAGCGCCAAATACCTCGCTAACGGCCGCGATTCGAGTCTTCGTTATGGCCTATTTCCGGGCGGCCTCGACTGAAGATGGTCATATGAAAGCCGGACATGGCCCCGGCGGATCGTTTATGAGCGGCCAAAACCCATTTACTCAAATAGATTCAGCCCATTCTGCCTGTTCGTCTTCGGACATCTTCAAACGGACCGGAACCACGAATCGCTAGAATCGATCCTGCCACGGAAGAATCGATCTTTTACGATTCGGCACGCCAAAAAGCCCCGCAGGTTTCGCTTTTCAACCCTTCCTGAACGAATACGGTTGTCTTCTTGGCAACACCCATGAATTCTTTCACAAGGCATCCCCGAAAGACGCACATTTTTTATTGTCTTATTAAAAAAGCACAGTACAAGTATGGGCTACTGTTCTCGACTGATGACAATCCCTTCCTTGCCTCTTGGAGACAACGATGAAAATAAATGTGCGCACACTACTGCTGGCAACAACGGCTATAGGCCTGATGATAAGCGGCCCGGCTTTTGCTGCCGACTCAACAGAAGATGCCATCAAATCCCTTCAAAAGCAGGTTGAATCCCTGCAAAAGCAGCTAACCGACCTCAAGGCCAAGGAAAAAGAAACGGCCAAGGCCCAGGCCGAAACGGCAGCGGTAGTAGCGGCTTCCCAGCCCAGGGCCACGCCCGACGGCGTCCAAAAAGAAGTCCTTCCGGGCGTTAAAGTCACGCTGGGCGGCTTTGTTGAAACGGATGCTATCTGGCGTTCGAAGAACCAGACGGCCGATCTTGGATCGAGCTTCAACGGCTCCATTCCGTTCGACAACTCCGTCAACGCGCACCAGTCCGAGTTCCGCGGGTCGGCCCGCGCGAGCCGCCTGACGCTCCTGACGGAAGGCAACGTGGACAAGGATTACAAGCTGTCGGCCTACTTCGCGTCGGACTTCCTTGGCGCGGCCCCCACAGCCAACTCCATCGAAACGAACAGCTACACGCCACGTCTGCGTGAAGCTTATGCCACCGTCGACCGTGACGATCTGGGTCTGCACTTCCTTGGGGGTCAGACATGGAGCCTGGCAACCATGAACAAGGTGGGCATCACGCCCCGGAAGGAAAACCTACCGCTGGTGATCGATGGCTCTCTGCTTCCCGGGTACAATTACACCCGCACGCCGCAGATCCGTCTGGTCAAGGACTTCGACAAAAAGTTCTGGGCAGGTTTGTCGCTGGAAAGCCCGCAGGTTAACTTCGGCGGCGTTGTAGCCCCGACAACCGTGAATGCCTACAACGGCGGCGGCGCTTTCTATGCCAGCACGACCAACTACTCGACGGATATGGCGCCGGATATCGTGGCCAAATTGGCCTATGATCCGGGCTTCGGCCACTATGAAGTCTTCGGTGTTGCCCGCTTCTTCCGCGATAATGTTCTGGCTGATTTCCATCAAAACTATGAAGTCGGCGGCGGCGGCGGTGCATCCGTACAAATCCCCGTCATTCAGAAAGTGTTGGATGTGCAAGCCAGCTTCATGGCCGGTCAAGGCATTGGCCGCTATGGCCCCGTGTTGCTGCCTGACTTCGCCTTCGCCCCGAACGGCGACATCAAGCCGCTTACGCAATACACGGCCTTGTTTGGCCTGATTGCGCATCCCGATCCGACATGGGATCTGTATGTTTACCTCGGCGGCGAAAAAGTATCGCGGCAGAGCGAAGATGGAACTCATACGGTCGGAACGTCGAACTACAACTACGGTTACGGTTCGAATAGCGCGACGAGCCTGAGCAACGCCGGTTGTTACACAACTGGCGGCGCATGCCCGGCCCAAACCTCCAGCGTTTGGCAGGTTACACCGGGCCTGTGGAAGCAGCTGTATAAGGGCGACTATGGCACAATGAAAGTCGGAGCCCAGTACTCCCTGACACGCCGCAACGCTTTCAGCGATTTCAACGGCAACGCGCCGCATTCGTATGAAAGCATGGCGTTCACGGCCTTCCGTTACGCGCCGTTCTAAGAAGAGACTATCCCTCGTTAGAGGCATGTCATGAAAGTGGCATGCCTCTTTTTTTTATCCGGAAAGTTTTTGGAAATTGATGGCTTGCCGAGCCGTCTTGTCGCGTCGAAACGTAGCGAAGACGGAAGCGAACACGTCCGTTACAGTTCGCCTTCGCCCTGTGGGCTACGGCGCGGCAGCCTTCGCGCGCTTCGCTTGCGAAGGCTGGTGACCCCGATGGGACTCGAACCCATGGCCCTCTGATTAAAAGTCAGATGCTCTACCAGCTGAGCTACGAGGTCACATTCAGAAGGCAGAAAACAGTAATCGGGGATCGGAGTCAAATGTTTAACGCAAATATCTGGTATCTGCTCCTTGTTCTCTGCCTTTGAAAGGTTAATCCCTGACTTCCGGCACAACGCGGCGGCGGCCATCCGGGGCGGAAAGACGCCGCTTAAGCTGTTTGACCACATAAGAACTGACAAAGGGATGCACATCGCCCCCCAAACGGGCAATTTCCTTAACCATACGCGACGAAATAAACTGGTGCCGGTCCGAAGCCATCAAAAACACGGTCTCGACATCGTTATTCATGCGGTGGTTCATGGCCGCCATCTGAATTTCATATTCAAAGTCCGAAACCGCGCGTAGGCCACGTATCAATACGCTCGCCCCGACATCAAGCGCAAAATGCATAAGCAGCTTGTCGAACGGCATGACCTCGATTTTTATGCCGCGCTTCACAAGAGGAGCCACTTCGTGCTCCACCATGCGCAAGCGTGTTTTGCAATCGAACAGCGGCCCCTTGCCCGCGTTCTTCGCCACACCGATGACGAGACGATCCACCACTTTCACGGCACGGTAAATAATCTCCAGATGCCCGAGCGTGATGGGATCGAAAGTGCCCGGATAAAGACCGGTGCGTTGAAACTTCGTGATCTTGGCCATAACGACAATCCGTTACCAGAAATACATTAGCGGGGGGTTAATAGCCCCGGACCGCCGTCCGCACCAGGCCTGATTTACCGCCGTCAATTCCTATTGCGAACGCAAAAGCCGTTCGGCTTCCTCGATTTCCGCAGGCGCCATATGGCTAATAAGCTGCGCCTTATAATTCTTCAGGATCGGGCACCTTGGATACGACTTTTGGGTAACGCTAACCATAAGATAGGCAAAGACATTGTTGGGCGGCTGCACTTCGCCGCGCGCGAACATATTGCCCAGCGCCTCCTGCGCTTTGAAATGGCCCTGACGCGCGGCCATATCGAACCAGTACGCCGCCGTGTTAAGGTCGCGGGGCACAACTTTTCCCTCCCGAAAAACGGTCCCCAGCGCCGTTTGCGCGTCAGGATTCCCGTTTTCGGCAGCGGCTTGGAAACGATTGACATCGAAGCAGGCCGGACATTCTCCTGCCGCAGCTTCAAAAACAACGAAGGGAAATGCCGCGAGAAACACGAAAACAAGGAACAGGCGTTCGATATTCTTTTTCACCCTTGCCTCCTATTGGGGTTGGACCCTAGGGCGTTTCCCCCTGATCGTCTTCCGACCCGTTACCTTCGTCTTCCTGATCCTCCAGCGCGGCGACGGAAACGACTTTTTCCTGCTCGTCCACGCGGAAGACGGTCACGCCCTGCGTCCGGCGCCCGGCCACGCGGATGTCCGTAACGGGCATGCGAATAATCTGCCCGCCGTCGGAAACCAGCATGATTTCCTGCCCTTCTTTCACCGGAAACGTTGCGACGATGAGCCCGTTGCGCTCGGACATTTCCATGTTCCAGATGCCCTGCCCGCCGCGCCCGGCAATGCGGTATTCATAAGATGACGAGCGTTTGCCAAACCCGCGTTCGGATACCGTCAAAAGGTATTCTTCTTGCGCCGCCAATTCGTCGAAACGCTCTTGCGACAGCGTCAAATCGGTCGACGTTTCCTCGTCGTCGCCGTTTGGCGCGCTTCCGTTTGTCTCGTCGCCATTGTCGCCATTGGCCGCGCGGCGCAGCGCGTTTGCCTGCCTGATGAAGGCCACCCGTTCTTCGGCCGTCGCCTCGACGTGCCTCAAAACGGACATGGAAATGACGCTATCGTCCTTCGCCAGCTTGATGCCGCGAACGCCCATCGACGTCCGGCCCGAGAACACGCGCACGTCGTTCACGGGGAAACGGATCGCCTTTCCCTGATGCGAAGCCAGAAGGATGTCGTCACCTTCCGTGCAGGTCTGCACGGAAATAAGATGATCGCCTTCCTCCAGTTTCATCGCGATAATGCCGCTTGGCCGCACGTTGCTGAAATCCGAAAGCTGGTTGCGCCGCACGGTGCCCGCCGACGTCGCAAAAACGACGTTCAGTTTATCCCACGCCGCCTCGTCTTCCGGCAGATGCATAACGGTGGTGATGGTCTCTCCCTGCTCCAGCGGCAAAAGGTTGACCAGCGCCTTGCCCCGCGACTGGGGATTGCCGAGCGGCAATTTGTAAACCTTAAGCTTGTAGACTCGCCCCAGCGACGAGAAAAAAAGCATGGGCGTGTGCGTGGACGCCACAAAGATGTCGTTCACAAAATCCTCGTCCTTCGTGCTCATGCCCGTGCGGCCCTTGCCGCCTCGTTTCTGGGCGCGATAGGTCGATAACGGCACGCGCTTGACGTATCCCGCATGGCTGACCGTAACGACCATGTCTTCGCGCTGGATCAAATCTTCGATGTCCGTCTCGAATTCCTGATCCTCGATCGTCGTCTTGCGCGGCGTGGCGAACTTCTCGCGTATGGTCAAAAGCTCGTCCGTCATGATCTGGAAAACACGCGCGCGATTGGCCAGAATATCGAGATAATCCTTGATCTGCTCCACGACGCCGCGCAGGTCTTCGCCGATTTTGTCGCGCTCAAGGCCGGTCAGGCGGTGCAAACGCAGATCGAGAATGGCCTTGGCTTGCGTTTCGGTCATTTTGTACGTGCCGTCTTTCACGGCGCCTTCCTCATCCACAAGCGCGATCAGCGGCGCCACGTCCCTGGCGGACCACGCGCGCGCCATAAGCTCCTCTTTCGCGATATGAGGATCCTGCGCCCTGCGGATAAGCGCGATTACTTCATCGATATTGGCCACGGCCACGGCAAGGCCCACGAGTATATGGGCGCGGTCCCGGGCTTGCCCAAGTTCGAACTCGGTACGGCGCGTGATGACTTTCTCACGGAAATCGACGAAAGCGGCAATGATGCTTTGCAGATTCATCAATTCCGGCCGCCCGCCGTTCAGCGCCAGCATGTTGACGCCGAAACTCGTCTGCAACGGCGTGTGCTTGTAAAGCTGGTTGAGGACAATATCCGCCATCGCATCGCGCTTAAGCTCGATCACGATGCGCACGCCGTCGCGGTCGGATTCGTCGCGCAAATCCGAAATGCCCTCGATAATTTTCTCCTGCGCGCATTCGGCGATGCGTTCGATCAGGCGCACCTTGTTGACCTGATACGGGATTTCGGAAACGACGATCGCCTGCCGGTCCTTGCGAACCTCCTCGATTTCCGTGCGCGCGCGCATGACGACGCTGCCACGGCCAAGATGGAAAGCCGCGCGGCATCCCACATGCCCCATGATGATGCCGCCGGTGGGGAAGTCCGGGCCGGGAATAATCTCGATGAGTTCATCCATCGTAATATCGGGATTCTTGATATAGGCCACGCACGCGTCGATCACTTCGCCCAGATTGTGCGGCGCGATGTTCGTGGCCATGCCGACGGCAATGCCCCCTGCGCCGTTCACCAGCAAATTCGGAAAGCGGGCGGGAAGCACGACCGGCTCGACCGTGTATTCGTCATAGTTAGGCTGAAAATCGACCGTTTCCTTGTCGATATCTTCCAAAAGCGTCTCGGCTGCTTTGGCGAGCCGCGCTTCGGTGTAACGCATGGCCGCGGGCGGATCGCCGTCCATCGAACCGAAATTGCCCTGCCCGTCGATAAGCGGAAGGCGCATGGAGAAATCCTGCGCCATGCGCACCATGGCATCGTAAATCGCGGCGTCGCCGTGCGGGTGATATTTACCCATGACGTCGCCGACGATGCGGGCGGATTTTTTATAAGGTTTATGGCTATCGTATCCGCCCTCTTTCATGGCGTAGAGAATGCGGCGATGCACAGGCTTAAGCCCGTCGCGCACGTCGGGCAGCGCCCGCGATACGATCACGCTCATCGCGTAATCGAGATAGGAACGCTGCATTTCGTCTTCGATCGTAACCGGTGTAATGTCCGAAGGCGGCGGTGTTAAAGCTGTCGAATCTTTCAAGGTCAGGCCTGTTTTTTTGCTTGGAATGGTCGGTTTAAGACAAGCCTGAAAACTAGCACCTGGAGGGACAAAGAACAAAGGAAAAATTCAGGATTATCCCATATATTACAAATACTTATATATGCCCTTGCCCCACCGTTTCGCCACTTCTTACCAAACGCCGCCTGTCTCGTTCAAAAGGATCTCTAAAGCCATTTCCCCATCCTCCAACAGTCAAATTTCCGGCGGCCTTTCCCCCAATAGTAAATATTAATTTAACGGTATTTCAATGGTTTTATGCGTACTCGTTAATGTTCTGGTTCAACTATTATCTGTGCGTGCAAAGCGTTCCTGTAAATCGGGGAAAGTCGTGAAGACAGTATCGATAAAATCAAGGGACCTCCGTCTTGCGGCGCTTGTTCTGCTCACGCTCGGCGCATGCAGCAACCTGAGCCCGACGGAACAGCGCGTCCTTTCCGGCGGTTCAATCGGTTCAGCGATAGGCATTGGCATATCCATCGCAACGGGTGGTTGCATTCCTTGCGGCGGCTCCATCGGCAGCCTCCTCGGCTCCGGCGCCGGCTATCTCTACGACCAGCAAGCTCAGGATAACGACGAAACGGGGGTAAAAGCGCCGCCAGCCGTTCAGCAACCGGAAACGGATACGCCCTCACCATCCCTTTTGGAATAACGCAGGAAGCCGGTTATGACCTCGAAATTATTATTAACAGGCAAAGCGGGAATGATAGCGTTGTGCCTCTTGTCCCTTAGCGCCTGCAGCACGCTTACGGAAACGCAGCAGCGCGTGGCCTCTGGCGCCGCCATAGGCGCAGCAGCCGGAACGGCTGGAACGCTCCTTATGGGCGGCTGTGTGGCCTGTGGCGCCGCCATTGGCGGCGCTGTAGGCGCAGGAACAGGCTACATTATTGACCAGGTTCAAAAGTAGCTGGAAATCGAATTACTTTCATGTAAACTGCGCCCTTATGGAATTAAGGAGCCTATTATGACGAATCGCATGTTTTCATTCGCGCGCGCTTTTTTCGTGCTTGTTTGCCTTGTATCGCTTTCGGCCTGCACCCATTCAACCGGGAGGACCGCAAGAAACGTGGGCATCGCCGGCGCATCGGGGGCCGCCGTCGGAACGCTGGCCACACTGGCGGCAGGGGGCGGCTGCCTTCCTTGCAGCGCCGCGATCGGGCTTGGCGTAGGCGCGGGTATGGGGTGGATTTTCGACCGGCTCGACAACCGCACGCCGGGCCGCTAGCAACGCCTCAGCATATAGGCCGCAACGCTGCCGTACCGACCTGTCAAAGCCGATATAACGCCAAAAATTCCGGCCGTCATCACGATCGCAGGCCCTGAAGGCATTTTCACGTAATAGGATAAAAGAAGGCCGGTAACGGAAGAAGCGGCGGCGACAAGCACGCTCAAGGGCATCAACGTGTCGATGTTTCGCGTCCAGAAACGCGCGGCGATGGCGGGAAGGATCATCAGCCCCAGCGCCAATAGCGTCCCCAAAGCCTGAAAAGCTGCGACCAAATTGACCATAAGCAAGCCAAAAAAAACAAACCTCGTCCAGCCGGCCTTTCGCGATGTGGATTCCATAAAAACCGGGTCGAAACATTCGATGACAAGACGCCGGTAAAGAACCGCCAGCGCGAAAAGCGACAAACAGGACGCGCCCGTTATGAGGATGAGAGAATCCCGGTCGATGGCAAGAATATTGCCGAACAGCAAATGAAGAAGATCGACGCTGCTCGCCTTCAGCGATACGAGCGTTACGCCGCCCGCCAGCGACAAAAGAAAAAGCAGCGTGAACGCCGCGTCTTCTTTAATGTGCGTATATCGCGTCAGCGCGACGGCGATCAGAGCCGCGCCAAGGCCCGCCGCCAGTCCGCCCAGCGTCATCGGCCAGACCGACAGCCCCGCCACGAGAAACGCCGCGGCGACGCCCGGCAAAATGGCGTGCGACATGGCATCCCCCACCAGCGTCATACGCCGCAGCATCATGAAAACGCCAAGAGGCGCGCCACCCAGCGACAGCACGACGCACGCCGCCAGCGCGCGTTTCATGAAGGCGTACTGAATGAAAGGATCGGCGAGCGTATCAAGCATGGTCATGGCCGCAATCGTGTTCGTGAACGGGTGGAGGCGTTCCCTCCGGCTCGAGCAACTCCGCCATGTCCAGATCGAAGGAAAGAAGCTTCTGCTCGAACAACTCATGCGTGTGCCCGCGGCCAAGACAATTGCCGGACAAAACGAAGGATTCCGGAAAGTATTTCCGGATCAGCAAAAGGTCGTGCAAAACGCAAACGATCGTGCGCCCTTCCCGATGCCAGTCGAGTATAATCTGGATCAGTTTCGCCGTCGTCGCCGCGTCCACGGCCGTAAACGGCTCGTCGAGAAGAATGACGCGCGCGTCTTGCACGATTACGCGCGCAAACAACATGCGCTGGAACTGCCCGCCGGAGAGGCCGCCGATCTGGCGCTTTTCACAGCCGGCCAGTCCCACGGCCGCAAGCGCGGCCCTTGCGCGATCCTTCATCGCGGACGTTATGGCCCCGAAACTGCGGGTGTCGGGCCAAAAACCGGTGCAAACGGCTTGCATAACGGTGATGGGAAAATCGCGCTGGATGGCGTTAATTTGCGGCAAATAAGCCGTCCGCCGCATGCACGTCTTGCAGACCGATACGCGGCCATGCGACGGCTTGATGGCTCCCGCAATGACCTTGAGCAATGTGCTTTTCCCCGCGCCGTTCGGCCCTGCCACGGCCGTAAGAGACCCCGGTTCGAAAGAACCGCTCACATCCTTTAGCGCCACATGGCGGCCATACGTCACCGAAACATTGTCGAGCGTAACAAGCGCGGACACGGAATGCCTCATCCCTGCATCGCCCAGAAAGAAATAAAAACCGCGAGGGTTGAAAGAATAAAGGCCAGCGCCAACCTTTGAAACAAACTCATGTCATACATGGCCGACTTCCTTTTTTCGGCTTGCCTTGCAGCCGCGGCAAATACCCGACAGCTCGAAAACTCTTTTGTCCAATTGTTCAAACAATTCCGCGCCAAGCCGGTTCATGGCCTTAAGCAAAACGGGATCCTTGATTTCCCGCACGCTGCCGCAAGACGTGCAAATCGCAAACGGGTTTGGATGGTGAGGTTTACCCTTATGTTCCGAAGCATGCCGGCAAGCCATAAACGCGTTCATGGATTCAAGCCGGTGGACAAGGCCTTGGCGCATCAACTGATCCAGGGCCCGGTAAACGGTCGGCGGCGCGCGAAGCCCCTGACGGCGCAACTTGTCCAGAATGTCATACGCCGTCAACGGCTTTCCGGCCGCGTTCAACAACCTGAACACTTTTTGGCTATGCGGTGAAAGGCGGCTTGCCACGGGATGGTCTTTCGTCTAGGGTTCGGATGTTATAACATTACATCCCCCGGGGCGCTTTGTCATGAAAAAACTTTGGCTTGTTCTGACAGCTTTCTCGTTTGCGGCGTTTCAGCCCTGCCTGGCTGCCGAAAAGCCGCTTCAGGTGGTGGCGAGTTTCAGCATTCTGGGCGATATGGTCCGGGAAGTCGGCGGCGATGCTGTGAACGTCATAACGCTCGTGGGACCTGATGCCGATGCGCACACCTACCAGCCCCAACCCGAGGACATCAAGGCCGTGGCTGCCGCCGACATTATCGTTATCAACGGGCTTGCCTTCGAGGGCTGGATGAACCGGATTGTCGGCGCTTCCGGCACCAGGGCCAAACTGCTGGTGGCTTCGGCGGGCATTAAACCGCGCTTTATGGAAGAGGACGGAAAACCCGCCGCCGATCCTCATGCCTGGCAAAACCTCGCGTTCGGCCAGATTTACGCGCGCAATATCGCGGGCGGATTGATGGCCGCCTTGCCCGCCAAGGCCGAAGAAATGCGCGCGCGCGCCAAAGCGTATATCGCCAAAATAGCCGAAACGGATAAATGGGTGCGTGACGAATTCGCCATGATCCCCGAATCCAGACGCAAGGTCATCACGAACCACGAAGCCTTTGGCTATTTCGGCGAGGCCTATGGCATTACATTTCTGGCGCCCGTCGGCATGAACAGGGAAGCGGAGCCTTCGGCCGCCGATGTGGCAAAACTGATCGACCGGATCAAAGCCGAAGGCATCAAAAGCGTGTTCATTGAAAACATCACCAGTCCGCGCCTGATCGAGCAAATCGCCAAAGAGTCCGGTGCGTCACTCGGCGGCACGCTTTATTCGGATTCTTTATCGCCGCCCGGCGGCCCCGCCCCCACCTACCTCGACATGTTCCGGCACAACGTGCCGAAACTGCGCGAGGGGATGGCGGGAAACCGGTAATGCTGCTCCAGCTTAGGGCGTTGGCGCTTTCGTCGTTACTGTTGGCGCAAGCGAGGAACGCTGAAGCGTGTATTTGCCGGAAGGAAACTCAAGAACCCAAGCATCCTTCACACCATTCACAGCTTTAATCTGCATTAACAGTTTTTCTTCAATTTTAGTTTCGGTGCTAAGAAGAATTATGTTTTCAGTCCTATCCACCGTGCTTTTCCCGATTAGCGAATCCATATTGATTTTTGCATTACCAATAAGGGTCGTGACCGCCCCGAATACGCCGGGGACGTTCGCATTTCGGACACACAGCATGTATGGTCTCAGGGAACTGTCGAGAATAACATCGTTGACTTTCAGCAACCGGGGCTTGCCATCCGCGTTATAACCTGAAATCTCGAGCTTGCACGCCTGCATTTCCAGTTCAATCCGCATGAGCGCATGATCTTCTGGTTCACGTTTGCTGTTCAGAGTTTCAATTTGAATTTTGTCGTTCCTAGCCAGATCGCCCACATTTAACATATTCGCGTCCGGGTAATCATCGCGTAGAAGCTCGGTCAACATGATGTTGGCAAGCGGTTCCGTTCTATCGATGGTTACGCCACCTTCAAAGACTATCCCTACACGGTTCAGATCGCCTTTTTTGACCTGCCGTGCAAAACCGGCAAGTTGTCCGCCGAGTTCGATATAGGGGGCAAGCATTTCGGCATCGTCGACAGTTAGAGAACCTTTCACATTCACTGCATTGCGCACAATACCGAGCTCAAATAAATCTTTAATCTGCCAGGCCGTTTCCTGAACGACACGGCGCTGTGCCTCGACGGTTGAAGCGCCAATATGCGGACTAAGTAAAACCTTGTTGTTTCCAATAAGAGGGCTTTCAACCTTGTTTCGAACGCCTTTTTTCGGTTCCTTCTCAAGCACATCGAGCGCCGCGCCGCGCACATGGCCGCTCAACAGCGCTTCCAGCAAAGCCTGTTCATCAATCAATCCGCCGCGCGCGCAATTGATGATAAAAACGCCCGGTTTGCATTTGGCTATTTCTTCTCTACCAAGAATATGGTTTGTGCTTTTGGGAATATGCAAAGAAATAGCATCGGCTCTTGCCAACAGATCTTCAAACGAGACTTTTTCTACTTTCAACTTTTTAATTGTATCAGGCGCGAGCTCCGGATCATCGGCAATAACCTTCATCCCCATAGCTTGGGCAATAGCGGCAACCTTGCGTCCAATTCTGCCAAAGCCCTTAAGACCAAGCGTCTTTCCCTTAAGTTCCATGCCTTGGCTAAATTCTTTCTTTGGAAACGTGTCGGCATGCATGGCAGCGTTGGCGGCCGGAAGGCCACGCGCTAAATTGATCAAATGACCAATCGTCAATTCGGCGACAGAATCGGAATTGCCGTTCGGCACATTCATAACAATAATTTTCTCATGTTCCGGTCTTTCGGCATTGATCCGTTCGATCATGCCTGTTTCGATGTTATCGGTACCGGAACCGGCGCGGCCGATAATGCGCAAGTTTGGGGAATTAAGGAGGTCAGCCTCAAGAACCGGCTCGGAACGAACGATCAAGGCTTTAGCGACGGTTCGAAATTCTTTGCGGGCTCCCTCATCCGTTTCAGTCGTTTTTGCGACAATGTAACCCGGCTTACGCAGAACAACTGTAACGTTGTCTTTATTCACCGTCTCCTCGATAAGAACATTAAAAGCCATAATACGACTCCTCTTAACTGGTTTAAAATCGGATTGGGAAATGAGGGTGGCGCGTGCGTATGTGGCCCCTCAGGGACCCGAGCCGCAACCGCACGAAGAGGAGCGCCAGCCGAGAACGCTGACGCTAAGGCCGCCCGAGGAGAGGCGGAAGCAGCGGAATGCTGCAAATATGCTGGTTTCAGAAATCAATTTTCTTTCCTAACTTTCTTCCTGCACAGCCAAAAAATGACTGAGCTTTGCCAACGTAAGTGATTCCAATCGGGCAAGTCAACCATGCGTTATTATTTTCGCGCATGTTTTTCGCGCCTGTGACATTAACCATAAACATCCTGCCATGATCGACTTGCCCGTTTTTGGTAATACTGCGCTCACACACGCGGCTCTGGATTTGACGTTCTGGAACCACCTATCGCCTCTGGTCGATACGAAACGCCCATTTCCCGGCAGCACCGAACAAAAGCCCAATCGATCCATTTGGTAAGCCGCTCAACATCTTTCGCTTCAATTGTCGGGCCGCACCATATGCGCAAACCGGCAGGTGCTATTTTATAGGCATTAAAGTCATAGCCAGCCTTATGCGCTTCAACAATTCCCACCAATTTTTTGCAAAAGGCAGCTTTTTCCTCCTCACCCCACTCCGGGAAATAATCCTCATTCAGTTTGAGACATACAGAAGACGGCGAACGAATGGCCGGGTCACTGACCAGAAAATCGATCCAAGGCGTACGTTCCACCCACGCGGATAAGGAGCGAAAGTTTTTCTGCGTTCGCTGATGCATGACATCAAGAACCGTTGCTTTATCGCTGATGAAGCCTTTTCTCCTAAGCTTTTCAGTTTCTTTTATCATCCAGTTCAGCGAGGCTCTGGCATCTTCAACACAAAGCATGGAGATTGTATTGATGGTGTTTCCCTCAGAGATCTCCTCATTAAAGCGCCCGTCTTTTTTGAGTTCAAAAATAACGGGAATGGGCCTGTTTTCCGGGGTGTACGCGTTTAGCCTTTCGATAGCCCGCAGTGAAAGGATAAGCATGCCAAACCCCGCTTCTCCACCCATGCCTTTCTGCCAGCTATAGGTCACAACATCGTATCGGTCCCATGGCTGCATAGGGATTGCAAAAACGGCTGATGTCGCGTCACTGAACGTCAGCCCGGCGCGATCAAGAGGAAACCTTAAATCGCGAGGAATCATGACTCCTGATGTTGTGCCGTTTTCCGTAATGACAACATCATGATCAAAATTGATCAGGCTTAAATCCGGCAAGAAGCCATAACGCGGCTCGCAACAATCAACGCCCGGCACGCGAAGTTTTTCACGGACATTCCTAAGCCACTTTCTTCCAAATGCCTCCCATGCGCATACGTCGGCCGGACGCTCTCCAATCATGTTCCACAGCGCAGCTTCAAATGCGCCCGTGTCCGACGCAGGCATAATGCAAATTTTGTAATCAGCGGGCAAACCAAGGATTTTTCTTGTTTTTTCGAGAAGATCTCGAATTGCCTCCTTGCTGGGTTTTGAGCGGTGGGAGCGGCCCAACAATATATGCTTTAATAATCTCAAATTATAGCCCGGTGGCTTGGCGCAAGGCCCACTGGAAAACTTGGGGTTTCGCGGACGCCGCCAAGGACGGCGAAGAAGCTCCTTTGCATAACGAATAAAATCGTTCATGACATGACTCCCTGTTGAGAGAAAATTTAAATTTTAGGATAAAGATGGCGCGCGTGTATATGGTCCCTTAGGGACCCGAACCGCAACCAAGGCCAAGCAAACGCCCGCCGCAAAAGGCGGAAAAATGGCGGAAAACCGCGAAAATATGGGCGTTTATGTTCAACATCTGACAACGTTATTTGATCATCAACTGACGACAGAATAACGGAAACGCAAAAGCGAAGTCAATAATTTTTAAAAAAAATTACGCCGCTTCAGCTTTGATAATGCGTGAAAGCTCATTAACTAGCGATTGAATAAGCTTTGCATCATCGCCTTCCGCCATCACGCGCACAAGAGGCTCGGTGCCGGACTTGCGTATCAGCAACCGCCCCTTGCCGTTCAGGCGCTTCTCGGCTTTGGCAATCGCATCTTGAACTTTTTTGTTCTTTAATACGCTACCGTCCGCCTTCACGTTGGTCAAGATCTGCGGCAAGGGCTTGAACATGCGGCACGCCTTGCTCGCCGGTTTCCTGCTTTCACGAATGACCGCAAGGATCTGAAGCGCCGCGATCAGCGCGTCTCCGGTCGTGCCGTAATCGCTTAAAACGATGTGCCCCGATTGCTCGCCGCCGACGTTAAAGCCGCCTTCGCGCATGGCTTCCACGACATACCGGTCGCCGACGGCCGCGCGTTTGAGCCTGATGCCGTTCTTTTTCAGAAAACGCTCCAGCCCGAGATTCGACATCACCGTCGCCACCACGGTGTTTTTATTCAGTCTTCCCTCTTTCGCCCACGCCTGTCCGATAAGCGCCATAAGCTGGTCGCCGTCGATGATCTGGCCTTTTTCGTCGGCCATGATCAGGCGGTCCGCGTCGCCGTCGAGCGCAAGTCCGACGTCCGCCTGATGAAGCAGCACGGCTTCCTGCATAAGGCGCGTATGCGTCGCGCCGCATTTATGATTGATGTTGCGGCCGTCCGGCTGCACGGCGACAGGAACGACCTCGGCGCCCAGCTCCCACAAAATCGTGGGCGCCACCTTATAACCCGCCCCGTTGGCGCAATCGACGACGATCTTCATCCCGTCGAGGCGCAACCCGTTCGGCGACGTGCTTTTAACGAACTCGACATAGCGCCCGATGGCGTCGTCAAGGCGGCTGGCGCGTCCAAGCTCGTCGGCCAGAACCGAATTTTTGCCGTTGCCTTTCGCCATCGTTTTTTCGATCTGCTGCTCGAATTTGTCCGAAAGCTTGAAGCCGTCCGGCCCGAAAAGCTTGATGCCGTTATCCTCGTAAGGATTGTGCGAAGCCGAAATCATCACGCCCAGATCGGCGCGAAGACTGCGCGTCAGCATGGAAACGGCAGGTGTCGGCAAAGGCCCGAGCAAGATCACGTCCATGCCTTCGGCGATAAATCCCGCCGTCAGCGCAGGCTCGATCAAATAGCCCGACAGGCGCGTGTCCTTGCCGATCACCACCCGATGACGGTAATCGCCGCGCCGGAAGAGCCTGGCGGCGGCCATGGCGACGTTAAGGGCTGTCGTGGCCGTCATGGGTTCCTGATTGGCGCGGCCGCGAATGCCGTCGGTGCCGAAAAGCTTGCGTGTCATGGGCGTTGACGATCCTTCCCGTTTTCAGTCCATTGCGTTTCGTACAAAAGATAGTCGTTATCGAAGGCAATCTCAACGCGTTTAAGCCACGCGGGCGGCCTGTTATGAAGGAGCCGTTCGATCATGGTGGGGCGGTCCTTGTCGCTGAGCATGCGCAGCTTCCCCTTGCGATCCACTTTCAAATCGGCCTGAAAGCGGGTGTGTTCGTCGACCCCGGCGTAAAAAGGCGAAATATGCCGGCACAGCAAAACAAGATCGATGGCCCGCCGCCGGGCGATGGCCTCGGCCTGCTCGTCCGCGCGCGCGTTGAAGAAATCGAAAGCGTCCCGGTTGCTGTTAACGTTATAGGGCGCCGAAAGCACCTTGTGCGGGGTGCGAAACAGAATGGCCGGACCTTCGTTCATTGTGCTCACGACCACGCGCGAACGCGCGCCGTAACCGCCGGGATCGTTCAGCGTAGCCATAGCGAGATCCGGCGGACAAGCGCCCTTGCCGCGCGACGACGCGAACAAAAGAATATCCGGGAAAAGGGGCTTGCCCGCGGCGATCCCGGGCAGCAAAACGACGGGAAAAAGCCCCAGCGCGCCGAAAGCGAAAACTTCGGCCCAGAAACGCGCGCGGCCCGCGCAATGCCGCGCGATAACATCCCACGAACGCCAGACGAGCCACGTAACGGGAATGACGGCGAACAACTGCATATGCGTGCTCACCCGCGCCTGCCAGAAAAACGGCAACAGCGTGAGCGCGACGAGATAAACGCCCATCAAGGCCCAAACCAGCCGCCTCCGCCTGCGGCTCGCGAAAAGATTCCACGCCACGACGGCCCATCCAACCAGCGGCACGAAAAGAAGATGGAAAAAACGAACCGTCGCGTGCCCGAAACTGGAAAGATCGCGCAACCCGCCCTTAAAATAGGCGTAAAGGGGTTGCGCCTCGCCGACACGATCGAGAACGAGCGGCGCGCTCATCGTCTCGAAATCGGCATAAGGCCCTTCGATGGCATTCGGCACGAAAAGAAGAAACAAGGCGCCCGCCATGAACCCGGACGACGCCAGCAAAAACAGCCTGAGCCAGCGTCGCGCCGTCGAGCGCCCAAGCGCCCACACCGCCGCCAGAACCGCGCCGAGCAAAAGGGCAAAAAGAACGTAGGCGCCTGAAAACCACGTCAATTCCGGCAATCCCCACTCCTCCGGCCTTCGCGCCAAAGGCAAAACGGACAGGGAAGCCAGAACCAGCGTGCCGCCGAATATCGCCGCGCGGCTCAAAAGCAAACCGCCTTTCCACGCAGCCATCAGAGCCAGAAGCGCCGCAAACAGGACCAGACCCGGAAAAACCTCGCCCCCGATCCAAAGCCCGGCCGCGAAAGCAAGCGCGGCCGCGACGGCGGGCCAAACGCGCCGGGGGCAAAGCACCAGCCGCACAAGGCAAAGAAAACCGAAACCGTCGATGGCTATTTGATAGGCATGATGATCGACGCGGCCCGGGGAAAAATTGAACATCGCCGACGTCGCGAAAACAACCATCACCGCCGCGAGATTGGCGCGCGCGCGCGGCACGAAAGGCCGCATCATCGCCGTCACCAAAGGCAGCAGCACCGCCCCAAGCAAAACGACGGGCACAACGAAAGCCGACGCCATAACGCCGCCGCGAAGCCCCAGCCACGGCTGCAGCGCCAGCGCAACGGCGGCCAGCGGCATATCCACAAGCCGTGACCATCGAATGACGGTTTGATCGCCGGGGCTGAGGCGCGGCTGGCCGAGATCGAACCACCCCTGCCCCGAAAGCCAGTTCATGACCTGCGTAAGGCGCGTGTAGTCGTCCGCGTCGGGCAAACCGAAATGGCGCAAAAGGCTCTCCGGGCTCAGGATAAAAAGGAGAACGAGCGCCGCGAAAACGGCATGCGGCAACAGCGGAAAGGGCGGCGCAAAAATCTGGCGTTTAAGACGTTCAGTGAAGTGCATACGACGTTTGGTCAAAACAGGATGAATTCAACAAACATAGCGCCACTTTCCAACGTATTGCCAATCGAATAAATCCTACCCGTCCCTAAACCACCACCGTCTGCGTCGAAGGCGGAACCGGTTTTTCGCCCGCCGCCGTGGTGGGAACGGAACCGTGCCTGCCGGAGCCGGGCACCGGTTTCGCGACGGGCGTTTCGCCGTTGTCCTTGCGGTCGATCGCCTCCCCGCGCAAAAGGGCCCCAACCTCGTCGCCGGACAGCGTCTCGTACTCCAGCAACGCTTTGGCAATTTTGTGCAGATCGTTCAAATGCGCGTTAAGGATCCGGCGCGACGTGCCTTCGGCCTCCTCGATCAGGCGGCGCACTTCGCTGTCGATGATCTGGGATGTGGCCTCGGAAACGTTCTGCTGCTGCGCGATGGAATGGCCGAGAAAAATCTCCTGCTCGTTCGCGTTATAGCGCACGCGGCCCAGCTTGTCGGACATGCCGAATTCCATAATCATGCGCCGCGCCAGCGCGGTCGCCTGCTGAATGTCGCTACCCGCGCCGGTGGTAACGTTTTCCTTGCCGAAGATGATCTCTTCCGCCACGCGCCCGCCGAACAGCATCGCAAGACGCGATTCAAGCTCGATCTTCGTCTGGCTGTATTTGTCGCGTTCCGGCAGGTTCATCGTGATGCCGAGCGCGCGGCCGCGCGGAATAATCGTCACTTTATGCAGCGGATCGCTCTGCGGCACATGCAAGCCCACAAGCGCGTGGCCCGCTTCGTGATACGCCGTGAGCTTGCGCTCCATGTCCGTCATGACCATCGAGCGGCGCTCCGCGCCCATCATGACCTTGTCCTTGGCCGCCTCCAGAACGTCCATGCCGACGCTTGATTTGTTGTTGCGGGCCGCCAAAAGCGCCGCTTCGTTCACGAGGTTCGCGAGGTCCGCGCCCGAAAAGCCGGGCGTGCCGCGCGCGATCACCTTGGGATCGACGTCCGGCGCCAACGGCACCTTGCGCATGTGCACGCGCAAAATCTTCTCGCGCCCCAGAATGTCCGGGTTCGGCACGACAACCTGCCTGTCGAAACGGCCGGGCCGCAAAAGGGCGGGATCGAGCACATCGGGCCGGTTCGTGGCCGCGATCAAAATCACGCCTTCGTTCGCGTCGAAGCCGTCCATTTCGACAAGCAACTGGTTCAGCGTCTGCTCGCGCTCGTCGTTGCCGCCGCCGAGGCCCGCCCCGCGATGACGCCCGACGGCGTCGATTTCATCGATGAAGATGATGCATGGCGCGTTCTTCTTGCCCTGCTCGAACATGTCGCGCACGCGGCTCGCGCCGACGCCCACGAACATCTCGACGAAATCGGAACCCGAAATCGTGAAGAACGGCACGTTGGCCTCGCCCGCCACGGCCCGCGCGATAAGCGTCTTGCCGGTGCCCGGCGGCCCGACCAGAAGCAATCCTTTGGGAATCTTGCCGCCCAGCTTCTGGAATTTCTGTGGATCGCGCAAAAACTCGACGACTTCCTGCAATTCCTGCTTGGCCTCATCCACGCCCGCGACGTCGTCGAACGTCACCTTACCGGTTTTTTCGGTCAGCATGCGCGCGCGGCTCCGGCCAAAGCCCATAGCCTTGCCGCCCGCGCCGCCGCTTTGCATCTGGCGCATGAAGAAAATATAGACGCCGACCAGAATGATGAACGGAAACCAGGACAGCACAACGCTCCAGAACGTCGGCGATTCCGAATCGTCGGGTTGGGCGCTGATCTTCACCTTTTTGGCCAAAAGCTTGTCCACGACCCCGGCATCGCCCGGCAAATAGGTGACAAAGCCCGTACCGCCATCGGTGAGATGGCCCGAAACGATATCGCCCTTGATGGTGACGTCGGCGACCTTGCCCTCGTCGACGCGCGCCATAAAGTCGCTGAACGGCATGGCGGCCTGCATCTGCAAAGGCCCCGCAGGCCCCTGGAACATGTTCCAGAGCGCGGCGAGCAAAAGGCCGATCACGATCAGCAGCGCGAAGTTTTTACCGAAGTTGTTCAAGGTGTTCCGCCTTTCCTGCGGCTACGTCCGGAAAAAGAGCCGCTCAAGTTAAACCCCTCTCCCCTTGCGGGAGAGGAAGCAAAATCTTGGGTTTACGAAGTAAACCCCCAGTTTTTGCAGGTGAGGGGTCGATTTTGCCCCTCAAAGCCGCAACGCAGCCCCGGACCTCTCTGCGCAGGAAAGCCGGTCTAACTCAAACAGCCCCACAATGGGGCCTCTTTAGGATATAGTAAAGACCGTCCAAAATGCAACCGAAAGCGCCCGTCGCGCGAACGTCTTTACAAGCGCTTAGCCACGAGTTGGCGCAAAAGCGTTCAGGGTTTTGCGCACACCGGGCTCCAGCTCTTTTTCAAGCTGGGGATATTCCTTTATCTGCCGGGCCATTTCGCGCAAGCGGCCAATGAAAGGCATGGCCGCTTTCGTTTCGCCGTTCGGCTTGCCCGCCTGCCCGGAAGCGAAGGAAAAAAGAAGGCGGAGAGACGCGTTAAGCCTGTCCCGGTATTTGAGCCTGTGCGACCCGATATTCAGATCGCAGTTGGAAAAAAGCTTGTCCGGCGAAACTGGCGCATAAACCGGATGCTGGTTAAACAAAACGACGGGCGCATTTTCAAGATTGACGACAAAGACATCGATATTCGGAACCCCTCCTGTGACTTCATAAAGCAACGCCGGATGCTTGCGCTCTTTCAGGGCCATTTCGCGCGCCACGGAGCCGAGAAGACGGTAATACTGGTAGTCGAAAAAGAAATCGTTCCGATAAACCGGATCGGCAAGCTTGCCGAAAACAACCGGGCCTAAATCGGGCTTTTCCCTGATGGCCAGCAAAAGAACGCGCTCGACGGCCTCGATCCTCTTCACGGGTTCGCTTTTAAAATACGGCAAGAGGTTGATCGCGTGCGCTTCCGTGAAAAGCCCTTTCTCTTCGGCGCAACTCAAAATGAATCCGTCAAAACGGTCCATCAGAACGCCATGGGAAACAACGCCCATTCCCGTTTTATGGAGATCGAGCCAGGCCTTTTCATGCGCTTGAATAAGGGCTGGACGTGTCGTCGCGGCATATGCGTTTTCCATCTATAGTCTCCCTGAAATGGAATTTTAGATTAATTCCAGTCCAGCTTGCCAAAAACGCGTTTTCGCCGCAAGGAGGAAATGGCAAAAAATCAAAAACGCCGGATGATTTCCGCGCGCGCCGGGGCTGTGGATAAATACCCAAAGAAGTCGGGGACAATCGCAAGCGTTGCCCCGTCCCACAGCGCAGGCAGAACGGCGCGGGCGCGTCCTTGCGGCACCCGGTGGCGCAACGCCGGGGCCAGTTCGTCGACAACCTTGCGGGGCTGAGCGCCCAACGGGCGGACGACAAGATTTTTCATGTCGCAGGACTTTGACAAAGCAATTTGCCATCGCCCGTCCCATAAAACGGTCTCGCCCGGCGCAATCGGCTTCACATCCGTGATCGCCGCCATCTCCCGAACAAACGTGGCCGCTTTCGCCCCTTTGCTGATGACACAGCCATGAAGCGTGCGCGCGTTCATCGGCTCGTCGCTGCTGAGCGCCTCCAGTAAAGGCAATAACATGGCCCGTTTCGGCGCATAATCCGCCGCGTTCAGAGCATGCAAACACGCGCCCACCGCCCGCGACGCCGTGGCCTGCGGCGCGGAACGCAACTGCTCCAGATTAAAACGGATCACGCCAGCCGCATCCATATTCGCAGCCACGCGCAACAACGCGCGCGTGTAGTGACCCAGCGCCTCTTTCGCCTCGCGCGCGCGGCCGCCGAGATCGATCAGCCGGTCCTGCGTGAATCCTTCTTCGGCCAGCATGGCCTCGACGCGGCGCAAACGCCCGCGTGCGTATTTCGAGGCGGCGTTGCTGGGATCGAGGGCATACCCCGCCTTGTTCGCCACGCACGTCGCAAGCAAACGTTTCTTCTTAACGTCAAGAAAAGGGCGCAGCAACCGCACGCCGTCCCTCGTCGTCTCGCACGCCATCCCGGCCAGCCCGTCCAGCCCGCTGCCTTTCGCGAGACGCATAAGAATCGTTTCGGCCTGATCGTCCCGGTGGTGCGCGAACAAAAGGTCGCGAAGGCCGTGGCGCTTGCACGCCGCGATCAAAAGATCGTAACGCGCCTTGCGCGCCTCGACATGCAGGCGCGCGGTCACGGACGGATGATCCCAGCGCAAAACCTCGGCCTCGATCCCCATAGCTTCCAGCCGCTGCCTCGTCATCTCCGCTTCGGCAGCCGACTCCGCCCGCAATCGATGATCGACAATAAAGGCCCTCAAAATAATTTTCCTCTCCCCTTGCGGGAGAGGAAGCAAAATCCCGGCGTTACCGCGTAACGCCCTGGATTTTGCAGGAGAGGGGTCGCCTTGCCGCTCCACCCAACGCAAAACGCACAACGCCAGCGCCATGCTGTCCGGCCCGCCGGAGACGGCCAGCCCAACGCGCGCGCCGTCCTCCAGCCCAAACGGTTTCATAAGCGCGTCGAACGCGTCGGCGGTCAAAGGCGCGCCCTCGACCGAAGACTCTTTGGCCGTTGTTGAAATCGCTTTGAGTTGCCGCGCGGCGGTCATGGTTTTTTCCTTGCGTTTGTCCGGCAATTGTACCCTTATTCCGACCGACGCGCCAACGCTCTTGAACGGATAAGATTGTTCTTTGTCATGACCTCGACTCAAACGCTGATCGATTATCGCCTTGCCGAATACCGCGAAAGGGAAAGAGCGGACCTTCCCTTGAAACCGCATCACGATTCCATCGACGCCCATATACTGAACGATCCCGCGACGCGGCGAAAGCTTGAGGCAAGCGATCCGGGAATCATATCCAGACTGCAATGCTTCCGCTCCCCGCGCGGCCAGATCCGGACGAGACCGCTATTCCCCTACCACTGCAAAAGCGGCTGATCCCCGCGCGCGATCCGGCGCGCAAACGCGCAAAACAGTCCCCGTACGGGCGCCAAACCCGCGCCGATCCGGCACGCAAAGCGCGCGCTACGGGCACCAAAGACGGAAAAAACGAGAACCTGCAGGTTCTCAAACGGGGGTATTGCTACGCGCTCTTGGCGTCGCCGTTCTTCACTTCCGGCACGGCGACGATATAGTCGGGCCGCTCGGCGATGCGGGCTTTCTTGCCGCGCAGGCCGCGAAGGTAATAGAGCTTTGCCCGGCGCACAGTGCCGCGGCGGACAAGCTCGATGGAATCGAGGCGCGGGCTGTAAAGCGGGAAAATACGCTCCACGCCTTCGCCATAGCTTATCTTGCGCACGGTGAATGACGAGTTGATCCCGGCGTTCTTGCGGCCGATGCACACGCCCTCATAGGCCTGAACGCGCTCACGGGAACCTTCGATAACCTTCACGTTGACGCGCACGGTGTCGCCCGCGTCGAAATCGGGAATGTTGGCGTTCAGCTTCGCCACTTGCTGCTGATTGAACTTTTCTAACATGTTCATGGTCTTAACTCCTGAAGGCGGGCGTTATACATGGGTTTCCCGGCCAACTCAACCCTTCTGGCGTTTGCTCCAGAGATCCGGCCTTCTTTCCCTTGTAATCCTTTCGGATTCCGCCTGCCGCCAGATTTTAACCTTTTCATGATGCCCGGAAACGAGCACTTCCGGCACCTTGCGGCCCTCCCATTCGGCCGGGCGGGTATAGTGCGGATATTCCAGCAATCCGGCCGTAAAACTCTCTTCCGCCGTGGTGGCGTCGTTGCCCACGACGCCCGGCAAAAGCCTCACACAAGCCTCGATAAGGGCCATAGCGGCCACTTCGCCGCCCGCCAGCACAAAATCCCCAAGACTCACTTCCTCAAGCGCCTGCGCCTCTATAACCCGTTGATCCACGCCCTCGTAGCGCCCGCAGAGCAGCAGGATCGACCCCGCGACCGCCAGTTCGTTAACCAAACCCTGATCCAGAACGCGCCCGCGCGGCGACAGGTAAATCCGGCGCGCGGCCCGGCCAAATTGCGCATCGGCGCCCCGAAGCGCCGCATCCACCACATCCGGCTTCATGACCATCCCCGCCCCGCCGCCATAAGGCGTGTCGTCAACGGTACGGTGCTTGTCGGTTGCAAAGCCGCGAATATCCAGAACATCCAGTTTCCAAAGCCCTTCGGCCAGCGCCTTTCCCGGAAGGCTCATACCCAACGGCCCCGGAAACATTTCAGGAAAGAGGGTAAGGACCTGGCTCACCCAGGCTTTTGGCGCCGCGTCCGTCATCAAAAGGGCATATGGCGAAGCGCCAAAACCAACGGAATCATCATAATGAAAGCGATAATCCACACGCCCACAGCCGTCATTTGGGCCGGATAAGCGCGGATCATACGAACGAAAAACCGGCCCGCCATAAAAAGAAGAAGCGCCCCCAGCGCGAAAAACAAAACCATTCCCGCAACGCGCAGGACCGGGTTGCCGACGTCGTCGATCCATTTCACAATGCCTATTTCGGCCAATAAGGCAGCGGCAAAAAGAGTTATCGGCTTCCAGTTCTTTTTGAACATGTCCTTTTCCCTTTCCGGCGTTTTTTCGGTTTCTTTGGCTTTGGCGCAAAGGCGCTCCACGCGGCGCAAAGGATACCGCTCCAGCCGATGAAAAGAAACAGGGTTATACCGGTGTCGCGCAAGGCGACGGCGCTGGGTCCGGTCAGGACCATCGCCACCGCGAACAGGGCCGACGAAAAGACAAGCCCCGCCACAAGCCAGCGCCATACGGGCCTGAATCCCATAAAAAGCCGCATGGCGAGCCATTCGCTCTTGACAAGGCGCGTATGAAGGGCGGCGAAGTAAAAAACCCCTAGCGCCGCAAGAACCGCAACCTCGACGGCCAGCGCCGGCGCGGTAAAGACCGTAAAATTCGTGATCGTGGCGACGTTTTCCGCCGTTTCCATGACGCGTTATCTTTTTTTCCCGGCTTTCGGCTTCTCTTCCTCAAGCCACCCCTTCGGAATCGCGACCGTTATATGCCCCTTGCTTATATCGACCCGGGGCACACAGGAATCCGTAAACGGCAGCATAAAACTTTTCCCTTTCACGGGTTGTATTTCCAGAAACGTCCCGGCGCCATAGTTATGGACAGCAATGACCAAACCCACTTCCTTTTTGTTTTCCGCAAGCGCCCTAAGGCCAACCAGATCCGCCTCATAGTATTCATGCCTTTTGACAGGCGGCAAAGATGACCGCGCGATGAACAGGCGCGTGCCGCGCATGGCCTCGGCCTGATCGCGGTCTGTTACGCCCTTAAAGGATGCAATAAAGCCATCCTTTGTCACGCCCTTCTTATGCGGAACCATAACCTGCTGCCCCGTCTCGTCCGTCAGCGGCTTATATTTGAAAAGGGATTCGGGATCGTCCGTAAAGCTGCGCAGGCGCACCTGTCCCTGCACCCCATGCGCACCCAGAATAACGCCGACGCAGATTGGACGGTATGATGTCATCCTCATTCCCTTTTCCGTCATCCCGGCGAAAGCCGGGGATCCAGCGGCGAGCGTCTGCGAGCCATATGACTCATGTGCCGCATGGACATGCGGCACTGGATTCCGGCTTGCGCCGGAATGACACACAAAGTTTAAGCCTTCGCCTCTTCCGCCGCCGGAGCTTCAGTCGGAGCTGCTGCCACAGGCGTTGCTTCAGCACCCGCAGCCGCCTTCAGGCGTTCCTGGGCCTTGGCGCGGGGCGCCGACTTTTTCGGCGTTTCGCGCATGACCGGCTTTTCGCCAAGACCGGCATCGTGCAGAAACCGCGCGACGCGGTCGCTGGGCTTCGCGCCAACGCCGAGCCAATGCTTGATGCGCTCAGCCTTGAGCTTCACGCGCTCCGGATTTTCACGCGCCAGCATGGGATTGTACGAGCCGACTTGTTCGATAAAACGCCCGTCGCGCGGCGAGCGGCTGTCCGCCACCACGATGTGATAAAAAGGCCGTTTCTTCGCGCCGTGGCGCGTCATACGCAGCGTTAACATATTTCTTCTCTCCTTCTTGGTTTGTATTGATAAAAATTCGGGGCTCGAGGCTCGGGGTTCGGGTTAAAATCAATTTACTTATCCCTAATCCCTAACCCCGAATCCCCAGTCCCTAGTCCCGTCATATCCCCGCCGAACATCTTCGGCATCATGCCGCGCATGAAACCGCCTTTGCCCAGCTTTTGCAGTTGCTTCATCATCTTCTGCATCTCCAGGAATTGCTTGATCAAACGATTGACCGCCGCCACGTCGACGCCCGCGCCTTTCGCGATCCGGCGCTTGCGCGACGCGCCGAGCAAATCCACGTCCCGGCGTTCGGCGGGCGTCATCGATTGAATGATCGCCTCCTGCCGCTTGACGATCTTGTCGTCGATGTTGGCGTTCTTAAGCTGATCCCTGATCTTCCCGACGCCGGGCAAAAGATTCATCATGCCGCCGAGGCCGCCCATCTTGCGCATCTGCCCGAGTTGCTTGGCCAGATCGTCGAAATCGAATTTCTTGCCGGACAGGAACTTTTCGGCCATTTCCTGCGCCACGTCGCGATCGACGGTCGCGGCGGCCTTCTCCACGAGCGAAA
>JAXGVG010000007.1:0-25786 GCA_040773965.1 Alphaproteobacteria bacterium
GCCATGCTGGCGGAAAACGAGCTTCGCCAGGCTTATGAAATTCAACTCGAAGCGGCGATAATAGCCTGTCAGTAAGAATAAAACGCACTCTTTTCTTCCGAATTCTCCCTCCCTGTTTATCCTTCTACCCTTGCATCGGCGGCATGATATAAATATGGTCCTCCTGTAGCCTCCCTTCACGATTCGATGAAAAATCAGGTCTTGTCATTAGTCCGTCGATGCGCCGGCTCTGAATTTTGGGCCCGCATTCGCGTGACTCTTGTCGGCCTTGCGCAGGATTTCTGGAAAGACACGGCGCAGCCCTCCGTTCAGCCCAGGGCTAAGCCTGTTCCTGTCAAGCAATCTTCCCCGGCGAATGCTCCGGCGGCTTCATCTCCTCAACCGGCACGCCGGGCGGCGGCCAGTAAGAAGTTGTGGTATGCCGACCGTCCGCAAGTTCTGGAAAAAATGTGGGGCGACGGCGAGGCCTTGCCCGGCGGCAAAGAACTTGTCGATCTTCTTTTGGCTCCGCTTGGGCTTAATAAAGAAATGAATGTTTTGGATTTGTCCGCAGGGCTTGGCGGTTTGGCGCGCAAGATGGCGGAAGAATTCGAAACGTATGTGACCGGACTGGAAACGGATCCTGCGTTAGCCCGGCGAGGCATGACCTTGTCCGTCAATGCCGGAAAGAGCAAGCAGGCCAGCATCGAACATTACGATCCCGCGACGTTTACGCCCGGTCGTCATTACGATTGCATCATTGCGCGGGAATTGTTTTATCGCGTTATTGGAAAGAACAAGTTTTTTAAAACGATAGCTTCCGCCCTGAAGGCGCGCGGCCACATCGTCTTTACCGATTACATTCTCGATCCCAAAGCGATCAAGAACGAGGCCGTTACGTCATGGATGGCGATTGAGCCCGAAGCCTCACCATTGTCCCTCGGCGAAATGAGCCAGTCCTGGACCGGGCTTGGGTTCGATATGCGCGTTAACGAAGACCTGACGCCCATGTACAAGCGTGACGTGCTTAAAGGGTTGGCCAGATTTGCCGCCTTTTTAACCCATAATATTCCCGAAGAGGAGACCAAGCCCTTGGTCTTGAAGGAAATTGACCTTTGGGAGAGGCGCGTTGCGGCGATGGAACACGGGCTGAAATTTTGCCGTTTTCATGCGATTAGGGTTTGATATAACGAAACTATTAAGACTATTAACTTCTTGAATTAACCATCGCTTTTGCGTATTCTTCGCGCCGGACATGAACAATCTCGGCTCAAGGCAAAACGTAGCTTATGGCGCAGCCCGCTCTTTGGCGGACGGCGGGGTTTTGTTTGACCAAGAGGTTAATTTAAGCGCAGAAGCTCTTCTTAAGCTTCAAAAAAATGACGGCCACTGGGTTTTCGAACTCGAGGCCGACGCGACGATCCCCGCCGAATACATTCTTCTCGATCATTTCCTCGATACGGTTAACCAGCCCCTGCATGAGCGCATGGCCAATTATCTGCGCTCGATTCAGGAAGACCATGGCGGCTGGCCGCTGTTCCATCGCGGCGCTTTCGATATGAGCGCCAGCGTTAAGGCCTATTTCGCCCTCAAGTGCGTGGGCGATTCCCCCGATGCGCCGCATATGATTCGCGCGCGTGAAGCCATTCTTAAAAACGGCGGGGCGGCTAAAAGCAACGTATTCACCCGGATTCAACTTGCTCTGTTCGGCGCGTTGCCCTGGCGGGCCGTGCCGGTTATGCCGGTCGAGATTATGCTTTTGCCGTTCTGGTTCCCGTTCCATCTTTATAAGGTGGCGTACTGGTCGCGCACGGTGATTACGCCTCTGCTGGTGTTGATGGCCAAAAAGCCGCAGGCGATAAACCCGCGCAAGGTCAATGTCAATGAGTTGTTCACTGTCCCGCCCGAGAAGGTCAAAAACTGGCATAGCAACAACACGCCATCGATTTGGGTTCCCGTTTTCCGGGCGCTTGATGCCGTTCTGCGTTATTTTGAGCCAATAATGCCAAAGAGGATCCGCCAGAAGGCCATTGACAACGCTGTGGCATGGATCAAGGAACGCCTTAACGGTGAGGATGGACTTGGCGCCATTTATCCGGCCATGGCCAATGCCGTGATGATGTATCACGCCCTTGATTATCCGTCGGATCATCCGGACCGGGCCATTGCGCGTCTGTCGATCGACAAGATGGTTGTCGATAACGGTGTTGATCGCGCCTATTGCCAGCCATGCTTGTCGCCGGTTTGGGATACGGCCTTGACGTGTCATTCCCTTATGGAGGCCGGTGCGGACAAGGCGGCGATTGAGAAAGGTTGCGACTGGCTTATCAGTAAGCAGGTTTTGGATGTCGCCGGCGACTGGGCAGCGCGCCGACCCAAGGTTCGGCCCGGCGGATGGGCGTTCCAGTATGCCAACCCGCATTACCCCGATTTGGACGATACCGCCGTTGTCGTCATTCTGCTCGACAGGGTCAACTCCGGGAAATACCGCGCGGCCATCGATCGCGCCGTCGAATGGGTGCTTGGGTTACAATCGAAAAACGGCGGGTGGGGCGCTTTCGATGCCGACAACACGTATTACTATCTGAACCATATTCCGTTTGCCGATCACGGCGCTTTGCTCGATCCGCCTAGCGCGGACGTGACGGCGCGTTGCGTTTCCATGCTCGCGCAGCTTGGCTTTAAGCAGGATCATCCGGCTGTGAAGGCGGCGCTGGATTATCTTCGCCGCGAACAGGAGGAAGAAGGCTGCTGGTTTGGGCGTTGGGGCACCAATTATATTTATGGCACATGGTCGGTTCTGTGCGCGCTGAACGCCATTGGTATTGACCGGAACGATTCCATGGTTTGCCGTGCCGTAGCATGGCTGAATTCGTGCCAGCGGGCGGACGGAGGTTGGGGCGAAAGCGGCGCAAGCTATTGGAAAAACCAGCCGAAAGGGCAGGGACCCATCAGCACGCCCGCGCAAACCGGTTGGGCCTTGCTGGGCTTGATGGCGGTGGGCGAGGTGGACAGCCTTGCCGTCGTTCGGGGGATCGATTACCTGCGAAAGTCCCAGAACGACGAGAACTTGTGGAATGAAGAATATTTCACGGCCGTCGGGTTTCCGCGCGTGTTTTATTTGCGTTATCATGGTTACAAGAACTTTTTCCCGCTTTGGGCTACGGCCCGTTACCGCAACCTGCAGCAGAGCAATTCGCTGCAAGTGATGCACGGGATGTGATCATGGACAGCGAACGGTTTTTTGAGCGAATACGCGAATACCACAAGGCCTTGACGAGACTGCCCGAAGCCGCTGCATTGAAGGACGATTCTATTGTCAGGGACGCTCTTATTCAGCGTTTTGAGTTTACCTATGAATTGGCCTGGAAAGCTTTAAGGCTTTGGCTTGAAAGCAGAAATATCGATGTTCATTACGCCAAGGACGCCTTTCGCGAGGCGCTTCAGCAGGGCTGGATCGAAGACGGCAACGGGTGGACGCAATTGCAAAAAATGCGTAATCTGACAAGCCATACCTATGATGAAGCCACGGCATGTGAAGTGGCGGATTTCGTTCGCACAAGAGGCATTCAATTGTTGAAAGCTCTTGACGGCCAATTTAGCAAGATAACCGGCACCCCATGAAAGAATATGGGCTCGAACCCTTTGTTCTCGAAGATATAAGAAAGGTGTTACGCCGGTTTCCGGAAGTTTTATCGGCAAGTTTGTATGGGTCTCGCGCCAAAGGGACGTTTAAGGAAACATCGGATATCGATATTGCCGTTCATGCGCCGAAAATGACAAATCAGGAATTTGCCCGTTTGTGTTTCGAAATAGATGAATTGTCTCTCGTGTTCAAAATTGATGTTGTTCTTTTTGAGAATATTAAAAATGATGATCTCCTGGCAAAAATTAAGCGAGAAGAAAAGTTTTTTTTATCGTAAAGCTTAGATACTTTTTAGAGTGGACTCATGCTTGGGATTCTTTGCGGCCTTGAGACGGAAGCGGCGCTGGCGCGAAGCGTCAGGGGCGCGCTCGTCGCCTGTTCGGCGGCCAGGCCGGAGGTGGCCCGTTCCCGGGCGCACGGGCTTGTTCAGGAAGGCGCGACAAGGCTTTTAAGCTTCGGGTTGGCCGGCGCTTTAAAAACCGACGTGGCCGCAGGCGCGATCGTCATGGGCACGATGGTTCAATCCGGCACGATGATCTGGGATTGCGATAAGGAATGGCTGATCGCGATGGACGCCCTTTTACCCGGCATGACGGTGGGGCCTGTTTGGGGATCCGACGAAATCGTCGCGAAGGCGGCCGCCAAACGCCGCCTTTTTGAACGTTCACGTTGCGTTTGCGCCGATATGGAGAGCCACTATGTCGCCGAAGCCGCCGCCGAGGCGAATATTCCCTTTATTGTTTTGCGTGTAATCACCGACACGGCGGACATGGATTTGCCCTCCGTGGCAATGACTCCCTTGCAGGATGACGGGCGCGTGAACGCGGGCCGGATTATGATGAATGTCCTTGGCAAACCGGCGCAAATTCCTTCGCTTATTCACTTGGGCCAGAATACGGCGAAAGCCTTGAAGGCGCTGAAAAAAGTAGCGAAGGCGCTTGACGCTTTTTAGATTTTGCCCGTTCTAGGCGGCGGCTTCGTCATCGTTCTTGTCGGTGAAAGTTCTTGCGCTGCCCGAGCGGATGGCATCGAGGGTGTCCTGAACGTGGCGGCTGAAAACATATTCGGCCGGGCGTTGCTTCGACAAATCGGGATCGGGCGCAAACGCGCCCTTCGTTTTCGGTCCGCGCAACGCAACCCACATGGTTTTGAGCGGATGGTTCAAGGCGTCTTCGGCGGCGGTTGGTTCGTAACCGCAATGCACCATGCAATCCGCGCATTTTTCATAACGGCCCGTGCCGTATTTGTCCCATTCCGTCGTTTCCATCAATTCCTTGTAACTGCTTACGAAGCCTTCGCCGAGAAGATAACAAGGGCGTTGCCAGCCGAAGATGTTATACGTCGGCACGCCCCATGGCGTGCATTCATAGGTTTGGTTGCCTGCCAGAAAATCGAGAAAAAGCGACGACTGGCTGAAGCGCCATTTCGGCTTGCCTTGTTTCTTGCGTTGTTTCCCGAGGCGGAAAAGCTCGCGAAACAGGTTTTTGGTCGTTGAGCGCGTCAGGAAGGAATCCTGATCCGCCGCGCGTTCGTAAGCATAGCCGGGCGAAACCATAATCGCGTTCAAGCCGATGTCCATCATGTGATCGAAAAAGGCCGCCGTGCGTTCCGGCACCGCGTTGTTGAATAAAGTCGTGTTGATGTTGACCCGGAAACCTTTTTGGATGGCAAGGCGAATAGCCTTTTCGGCCATATCGTAAACGCCTTTCTTGTTGACCGAACGGTCGTGATCATCGCGCCCGCCGTCCAGATGCACCGACCATGTGAAATAGGGCGATGGCTTGTATTGATCCATCTTCTTTTCCATCAACAGCGCGTTAGTGCAAAGATAGACGTATTTATTTCGCTTGATCAGTTCCTCGACAAGGCGCGGCATGTCGCGGTGGATAAGTGGTTCGCCGCCCGGAATGGACACCACCGGCGCGCCGCATTCATCGACGGCCTTCAGGCACTCTTCGACCGAAAGGCGCTGGTTGAGAATTTCGGGCGGATAGTCGATCTTGCCGCAGCCTGTGCAGGCGAGGTTGCAGCGAAACAACGGCTCCAGCATCAGCACAAGCGGATAGCGCTTGTTGCCTTTCAGCTTCTGCTTGATCATGTAAAGCGCGATATCAAACTGCTGGCGAAGGGGTACGGACACGGGAACCTCGCTTGTTGTTATGCGGCTGATGTTGAGCCTGTACGCGGCTCGGCCTTGACGAGCGACATGGGAAGGCGAAAGTGAACGTTTTCTTCCACGCCGGGAAGAACCGAAACCTCTTCGACGGGTTCGATCCTTTTCAGGGATTCAATTAAATCCTGAATTAAATCTTCCGGGGCTGACGCGCCCGCCGTGATGCCTACTGTTTTTTTGCCCTTGACCCAGTCGGGATTGAGGTGCGTGGCGTCTTCGATCAGAAAGGCCTGCACACCGACTTCTTCCGCGCGTTCGCGAAGACGGTTGGAGTTGGAGCTGTTGTGCGCGCCGATAACCAAAACCACGTCGACATGCTTGGCCAGGGCCTGCACCGCGCCCTGACGGTTCTGGGTGGCGTAGCAAATGTCTTTGGTCGCCGGGCCTATGATGTTCGGGAAGCGCGCCTTCAACGCGTCGATCACGCCCTTTGTGTCGTCAACGCTCAAGGTCGTTTGCGTGATGTAGGCGAGCATGTCGGGATTTTTAATTTGCAGTTTTACTACGTCTTCGACGGTCGAAATAAGGTGAACGGCGCCGGGAATCCGTCCAAGCGTGCCTTCGATCTCGGGATGGCCCTCATGGCCTATCAGGATAATCTCGCGATTTGCTTTCACATAGCGCTGGCCTTCCGTGTGCACCTTCGACACAAGCGGGCAGGTGGCGTCGATAACCTTTAATCCGCGCTTTTTGGCGTGCTGCTCGATTTCTTCCGCAACGCCATGGGCGCTGAAGATAATGACTGCGCCCTCGGGAACCTCGTCCGTCTCTTCAACGAAAATAACGCCCTTGTCCGCAAGCCGCTTCACCACGTGCGGGTTGTGCACGATTTCATGCCGCACAAAGATAGGTGGGCCGAACTTGTCCAGCGCCATTTCGACGATTTCAATAGCCCGTTCAACGCCAGCGCAAAAGCCCCGCGGCTGGGCCAGAATGACTTTCATTATCCGTTCCTGTCTGGAAAGCCGAACATTCGGCGTTAACGCATGGGTTTTGGCCATGGAAGGGGGAATCTAAAGTGATCGGCAGGCAATGTAAACCATAAGGCTTTTCAAGAAATTGTGAAGTAAAAACAGGGGGATCGATGAGTTTTTTAAGTGGAGATATCGCGATGGCTCAAGCCGGATGTTTTGGCCCTATCGTATGGTTTCTTTTATCCTTAATAAAAAAGTGGCAACGTGTACAAAGGCGATTCGGCTTTTGGTTATATGCAGCATGGAAACTTTTTCCTTTCAACCCGGTTCTTTGGACGACGTCGATCCGTCCTTGACGCTTTCCATTCAGGAAGCCCTTTTGTTCGGCAAGCCAGAGGACCTGGATTCGCTTCTTGACCGGATTGGCGGTGACGTCCGGGTGCCGGACGACCTTCGTTATGGCCTTGAGAGCCTGCGCTATTTTCGTGAGCATTATGGTTCGGACACGGTCAATCTTTCCGAAGAAGAACGTCAGCGCGTTATCCGGTTCGATGCCGATTGGACGATGAAGCTCATTCAAAAGCTTCATCGCAGCGCTTTTGGGACGGTGAATGAAAAGTTCGCATAGCAAATAGTGAACCCCCTGTCGTTAAATATTTGAAAGGGAGGCGGGTATGAAGAAAGATGAAGTGAAAAAAGTCTCTCTTTGGCGGCAGACGCTTCGTGATCTCAGGGGCTTGCATAAATCTTTTAGGTTGTGGGTGTTGGCAGCAACGGCGATTTTTCCGTTAATTATCTATGCTTATGTAATATTGATTGGCGGTATTGATGAACTTGCCTCTGGCTCAAGGCCGAAGGTGAGTGAAGAAGATCCTTTGTTTTTTCTCGTAACTTTAGCCGCGAGCGCGCCTTTTTTTATATCTTCTCGGTTTTATATTTTCGCCACGTTATGTAAAAGGACAATTTGAAGCTTGGCTTTAGGAATTTTTTCTATTGGCTGGGTTGGGATTTAATAAAATGGGCTATTGTTTTAATGCCTCCGCTTATTTTACCGGCATTGTTTATAGTTATCAGGGATTTCATTCCCTTCGAAAGTGCATCAGCGGCGGTGTTTGTCATCCTGATTATCGCTTCGATCTTCTTTGCTTTACTGAGTTCGATTCGTCTTACTCTGGTTACGCCATTGGCCGTTATCCGGTCCAAGCCTGTTCTTAAGGGAAGCTGGAATATGACGCGTGGAAAATGGTGGCGCATCTTTGGCAATTCGTGGATGATTTACCTGATTATCTTGGCCTATCAATTGGGCCTAAGCATTGCTTTATCGGTTCTTTCTTTCCCGGCAAGCAAAGTGTTAGGCTCCGTCTCCGTTCCGTTAATGAAATTGTTCTCGATTTTGATGTTGTACTTTTACGTGGGGCTTATGTTCTCTGTTCCTGTCTTGGTGGCTGCTTTTTTCTCTTGTGCGGTCTATCGCATGCTTCTTAAGGAGAAAGAGCAAACGGAGGCGGGGGCTATTGCCCCGCGGGGCTGACCTCTCAGTCGTCAATCACGCAATCGGCTTCGACTTCAACGAGCCAGTCTTTCTTGATAAAGCGGCTAACTTCGACAAAAGTGCACGCGGGGCGAATGTCGCCGAACATCTCGCCGTGAGCTTTGGCTGATTCTTCCCAGCGCGCCATATCGGTCAGCATGATCCGCGTGCGAACAATGTCCGTGACATTCGCGCCGGCTTCCTCGACGGCTTTGCGGATGATGTCGAGACAGCATTTTGTCTGGCCGTAAACGTCGCCCGGACAGGCTGTGCTGCCGTCGGCGGCGATGGGCGCCGTGCCGGCCACAGCAATCTTATTTCTAACGCGCACGGCGCGCGAGAAGCCGATAGGTTTTTCCAAAGGCGAACCGGAAGAAATGTTTTGACGCTTGGGCATTTGTTCGTCTCCCGTTTTACACCCACCTTAGCACAACCTGCGCAGCCTTAATGCCCGAGCGAATGGCGCTTTCGATGGTGCAGGGCAGGCCTGTGTTCGTCCAGTCGCCCGCCAACGCCAGATTTTTCCAGTCGATATACGCGCGTGGCCTAAGCGCGTTTTGTTGAGGCGTGGCGGCGATGGTTGCGCGTTTCTCGTGCACGACGCGCCATGGCGGAATGCGCTGGGGATCGAGGTCGTACAGCTTGGCGATGTTGCGCCACACGTACAGGGCCCACGTTTCCTGCTGTTGTTCTTCGTAACGTTCCGCTGCGCTGATGGTTACCGATACGACGCCAGGCTTGACAAAGATCCATTCCGCAAGGCCGCCGACAATGCCGGTAAATCCGGCGGGGTTTGGCGGCGCTTCCACGCGGTAATGCACGTTAATGATCGAGCGATAGTCCTCCGGCGTTGTAAGGCCGGGAACGAGGCCGCGCGCGACCCACGGCGGCACGGCCAGAATAACCCAGTCATGAGGCGCAATTTCAACAGGCGCTCCGCCGAAATCGAGACCTTTTACAACAGTAGCGTCAGTGATGAGACGCCGCAACCGTTGGCCGAATTTCACTTCAGCGCCGTGCTGGCGCAGCGTGTTCAGACACGGCATGACATAACTTTCCGACATGCCGATTTTCGGCATCATGGGAATGCATGCCTTTCCTTCCGCGCCGGCGGTTTGCGCAAGAACGTTCCTTAGCAATTGGGCCGACGCGCTTTCCGGTTCGGTGTTGAGTATCGACACGGCCAAGGGTTCCCAGAGACGCCGGTAGATTGTCGCCCGGGTTTTAAAACGCGACGCGACGGTATCCTGAGTGCCCGCCGTCAGAAGACGAAGAGACGAAAAATAGTCTTTCGCTTTTGTTCCCGGCACGCGCCGCTTTCGATCGAAAATCCACCACGGCAGGCGGCCGCTGTTCATCAATAAAGTCCATCGTTCGCCGGTCTCAAGGTCCATGAAAGGGAACAGGGGCGCGTTTGGCCCCGTCATGCTTTCGTTCGCGCGGGTCAGGAACAGATAATCCTGGAGGGCCACGTTGCCTGACAAAACAAGATGGTTGCCGTTGTCGATGCGGCAGTCGAGTTCACGGTCGTAGTACGAGCGGCACCTGCCGCCCGCGTAAGGCGCAGCTTCATAAACGGTGACTTTTTCGCCCATAAGCGAAAGTTGCAGGGCTGCCGAAAGGCCCGCCATGCCTGCGCCCGCAATATGAATATGCCGCGTCTCCGTCATGAAACTTTACCTATCGCGCCACGCAGCATCAAACCGGCTTTCTTCCATCGCGGCAACGTTACCCGCTTGAATGGGTCGCGCCAGTCGTTTTCCAAAAGACGTTTATAGATTTCGCCGTAATACGCGCGCATGATGTGCGGCGGGCGCATGGCCGCGCGTGCGCACAGGCGCATGGCGGCGTCGGCTTCGGCAAAGTGTTTCCCCGCAACGGCGGCCAAATCGCGGCAAACAAACTTTAGGTGCGGATGGCGCAAAACCTTATCCGGATCCCGCGAAGCGATGCGATGTTTGTCCAGAAGCTCTTCGGGAAGGTAGAGCCGTTTGCGTTCGGCATCTTCGGCCAGATCGCGGAGAATGTTCGTTAGCTGAAACGCGCGCCCCAGATGATAGGCCACACGTTCGCCTTTTGTTGAAGGTTCGCCAAAAATACGGACCGAAACGCGGCCTACGGCGCTGGCAACATGGTCGCAATAGGTGTCTAAAATATTCATCTTTGGGGCGCAGATGGGTTCTTCGGCGTCCATGGCCATGCCGTCGATGATGGCCTGAAAATCCCGTTCAATAAGGCCGAAAAGGCGAATGGCCGGAAAGAGAACTTCGGTGATGCCATCGTCGGTTAAATTGTCCGCAAACAAGGCATGAATGCGTTCCCGCCATTCCTGCAACCCTTTGCGGCGAAGAGCGAGCGTCGCGCCGTCGTCGGCAATGTCGTCTACCTCGCGGCAGAAGGCATACAGGCCGAACATCGCCTCGCGCCGCGCCTTCGGTAAAACAATCATTCCGGCTGTGAAAGAACTGCGCGACGCCTTCACGCGCGCACGAACGTTTTTAAGGGCCTTCTGATATTGGGCATTATTCATCAGAACCACGCGCGGAAAATACCTGTCAAAGCGGCTGCCGCAAGAGATGGCTTGCTCAACTTGACATTATCGCACAGGGGATCGCGCCGTCGCAGCAGTTTGACAAGACGTTCGGCGATAACGCAAATCACGGACACCTCCATCTTCAGGCGCGTATCGGTCACAACAGGCGGAAAGCCCCGGGCAACCGAAAGAAGCTGTTCCGTCTTGTCCAGCATTTCCTGCAAGGCAGCCGTCAGGCCGGGTGTCGATTTCGACTGCGCCAGTTCCGCCGGATCGCTCCTGTGAGCCTTCAGTATGTTCAGAGGAACATAGACGCGATCCAGTTCCCGATAATCGCAGGCGCAATCCTGGATGTGGTTGATGACCTGAAGCGCGGAGCAAAGCGCATCGTTTGCGGGCCACGTGTTTTCACCAATGCCGTGCAACGCCAGCACATGACGTCCCACGGGCGACGCTGAAAAGCGGCAATAATCCATAAGATCGTCCCAGTCGCGGTAACGCAATTGCGAGGCGTCGCGCTTGAACGCCGTCAAAAGGTCGAGGCTGTGCTGAGGCGTGACGCCGGTCGCTTTCAAGCTGTTGCGCAAGGGGACGACGCCGGGAACATCGAGAATTTTATCGTCCACAAGCGCGGCCCCAAAACAATCGAGACGCAGCACTTTATCTTTGGCGCTCAACAGAGGGTTGTCGCTGATATCGTCCGCGGCGCGCGCGAAAAGGTAAAAAGCGTGAACGTGCGGGCGCAAGTCGGGCCGGATCAGGATCGAGCCGACGGGGAAATTCTCCGTTTCCGCGTTTTTTCCGCTCGGCGTTTCGATTTTTTCGGATTCGGTCATGACGCTTGCGATCGTCCTTTCCATTGTCCGCCTTTGCCCCGGCTGTATTGCCATGCCGATAGGATGGTCGCGAGAATGTATATCAGGGCTGCCGCAGGAAGGGTCAAGGCCCAAATCCATGAAATTCCATAAAAATGCACCACAGGAATGTAGATGAGGATCATAATCAGCAAGGCGGCATAGGCGACAAGAGAGTCGAACGCGTTGGCAAAAAGAGGGATTGCCACCGGAGCGAAAAAGAGCAAACAGAGTCCCGCAACGGTCCCGAAAAGCAGCGCATAGGAATGACGCAATTGCGTAAAAGCCGTGCGGGCGATCATGCGCATGACAGAGTTGATCGAAGGGTAAGGCCGCAGGCTGTGAACGTCGCGCGCGAGGGTCAGGCGAATGCGCCCGGGCGCGCCATAATTTCCCGCGTTGTCCTTGATGACGCGAGCGAGCGAGCAATCGTCGATCAAAGCCCCTTTGATCCGCGCCAATCCGCCGATGTTGGCAAGGGCTTTTTTATTTACGAGCATAACGCCGCCTGCCGCCGCCGCCACGCGCGACGAAGGCTTGTTGGCAAGCCGGAAGGGATAAAGCATCGCAAAAAAGAACACGAAAGCGGGGATCAATAGCTTTTCGGAAAACGTTTTGACGTTCAGCCTTACCATCAACGAGTTCAGATCGAGATTGTCGGCCATCGAACGCGCGACAAGCCGGCGCAGGGAATGAGACGGATGGGCTATGTCGGCGTCGGTGAAAAGGATATAGTCGCTAGCGCTTTGACGGACACCGGCCTGCATAGCCGCAACCTTGCCGGTCCAGCCTTCCGGAAGATCGGGGGCTTCGATGACCGTCAGGCGTTCAGCGCTTCCTTTTTCATTTGCCAACCGCCGCGCAACGCTGCCGGTGCCGTCGGCGCTGTGGTCGTCGATCAGCAGAAGACGCCATTCACCCGGATAGTTTTGCGCCAGAAGGGATGGCAGGGAAAGCGGCAATGCGTCCGCTTCGTTTCGCGCGGGGACGACAATATCGACGCTCGGCCAGCGATCCGGTTCGGCCGCAGGCGAATCCACAAGCGGCTTCCAGAAAAGTCCGCGCAAGAAGGCTAAATAAAGCCAGCCCAAAAGGGCGAGCGAAGCAAGGATGAGATCGGGCGTAAAAAGGGACATGTCGCTTAATTGTTAGCACTGTTTTGGCGGGACGGGAATCCATCCCTATTTTGTCTCCGATTCCCTCATCGGGCGGCCTTTCAAAAGGTCATTTAAAGCTTGATTTAGCTCGGGACTTGAAGGATCGGCGGCAAGACCGCTTTTGACTGCCGCAAGGGCTTTTTCGCGCTGTCCCATCCGATCTTCGACAAGTGCTAAAGCAAAATAAAACAAAGAGTTCCATGGGGTTTGTAATGTCGCTTGTTCAAAGGCTATCCGGGCTACGCCCAAATCGCCCGCCGATGCGGCCAGGCGCCCGTAATGATATTGGACCGAGCCGTCTTCAGGATGGCAGTCGAGGGCAAGCTTCATAAGCCGCTCGGCTTCGCTCCGGCGTCCCAGTCGTTCAGCCGAAAAAGAAGCCTTGATAAGGGCGTCGGGGCCGACGCTGTGAGGGGAAAGCGCCAAACCCTTTTGCAACGTGCGAATAGCCTCTTCGTCTTTTCCTGCTTCCGCTTGAAGGCTGGCCAGCAAACCCCAATTGTGCGCATCCGTGGAAGCGCTTCGGTTCACAAGGCTTAGCCCCATCCAAAGGAAAAGGGCGGCAAACGCGATGCCTGCGGACATGCGGGCCCAGCGTTTTTCATGGACGATGCCGGCGAAAGAGGAAAAGGAAGCTCCGGCAAGCGGCAACAAAAAGACGACAACCGGCAAGCGGTAACGGTCGGTGACATAAAACAGAATGACCGATAACATGTAGGTGAGGGCGAAATAGACCAGCCATCGCGTCCTTTGTTCTTTTTTCTTCCAGCGAACAACGGCGGTGAAGGCGGCAAGCACGGAAAGCACGCTGAAACTGATCAGGGGCCATGAGAGAAGCGTATCGAAATTACGCGCGATGAAGTTGATATCGTAGTTGTCCGGGTGTTCGCCGTTGTCCCAGAACAGCCAGACCTTGTTTATGAAAAGGATTAGCGCCTGATCCGGGTTATGGATCAGATAATCCGTCCCCTTTTTGAACCAGTAACGGGAAACTTCGGAAGGAAGAAGTTTGCGGCCTTCGGCGGCTTGGGCGGCAAGAGCCGTGTCCCTTTCTTCGCCTTTCGACGGATCGGACGAAATACCGGGCGGGTAAATGTTCGCGCCGTTCGATCCGGGCGAATTGCCGACATAAAAATTGAATCCGCCGTTGCTGTTGACCGGAACGAAATCGTGGCTGACCCAAGCGTTGTGAAGCGTTGCGGGAAGAATCGTCAAAGCTGTGGCAGACAGAAAAAGAAGGCA
Source organism: Alphaproteobacteria bacterium (assembly GCA_040773965.1). Classification (GTDB taxonomy): domain Bacteria; phylum Pseudomonadota; class Alphaproteobacteria; order UBA9219; family UBA9219; genus JAXGVG01. Next base: position 14,030 of record JAXGVG010000007.1, read on the forward strand.
GCCTTTGAGGGCCTTTTTGCTTTCTCGAGCCCCGGCGAGAATCAGAAAGGGGATGCCCAATAAAAGAAAATTGCTTCGCGCAAGCGAAGCGATTCCAAGCCATAAACCGCTTATAAAAAAGGCTTTCAGTTTTTGTTTTTCAAGCGTTTGGAAAGAGCTTATGAGAAAAAGAGTTAGGAGAAAAAGCGCCAATGATTCTTTCGTGACCGGCGCGGCGTGAAATATGAAGGGTCCGTAGAATACGGCCAGAAAACCGGTCAAGATACCGGCGCCGGGGCCGAAAGAGCGAAAAGCAAAACAACTCAACAAGGCGCAAGTGGCGGAGTCCAGCAAGGTATTGAAAAGAGACGCCAGAAAAAAGGAATGACCGAAAACCCCGTAAAGAACGGCCAAAACATAGGGATATAGAGGCGATTGATAAAACGCTTTTCCGTGCAGCCACGCGCCGTTGAGGATGTTTTGAGCCCATTTGTCATAGGCCTGTGCGTCGAGAAGGGGCAAATCGCCATAGGGCGTCGTATGCCATTGTCCTATGAAAACAAGACGAACGGCCATGGCGGCCATGAAGACGATGATGGCCAGACTCTTGTCTTGCCGCCAGCGATCCTGAAGATTCTTTATGATGGAATCCCTGTCCATTCAGCGCTTTTATCAGTTCCGGCGCGGTCCAACAATCAGCTTCAAAGACGTTCAGAAGGCTGAAGACAGGAATCGGAAAACGGGTTAGACTAAATTCCCGGACGCCCCTTCCTGCGTGAAATTTGTCCTGCCATGAACGAAGCCGAAGTCATTGAAATCTGCCGCGAAGCCATCCTTGTCATGCTCAAGGTCGTTGGGCCTGTCTTGCTGGCTGGACTGACGGTCGGTATCCTTGTTTCTCTTATACAAGCCGTTACCCAGATTCAGGAAATGACCCTTACGTTCATTCCGAAAATGCTTGTGGTTTTTCTTCTTACACTCTGGCTCTTGCCTTTCATGATGACGACACTGGGCGGGTTTGCCCGATCACTCTCGGAACGGATCGTCGAAATAGGCAGCAGCGGATAGGCCGCTTATGACAACCTATTCCCTTGCGGAAGCGCTGTCGGGACATATCTTCCCCTTTTTGCTCGTTTTTACGAGGCTTGGCGCAGGATTCATGCTGTTTCCCGGGCTTGGAGAATCGTTTGTGCCGGTGCGTGTGCGGCTTTTGTTCGCCCTTCTGTTCAGTTTTCTGATGTTTCCGGTGCTTATGCACGTCTTGCCCGCTATGCCGGAGCAGATAGCGGATCTGTCGCGCTTGATCGCCAAGGAAGCTTTGGTCGGCTTGTTTTTTGGGCTTTTATTGCGGCTGCTTGTGGGAACGATAGAAACGACGGGATCGATCGTAGCGGTGCAAGTCGGTTTGTCCAACGCGATGATTCTCAACCCGGCGATGGCTAAACAAAGCGCCTTACCCAGCGCTTTTTTGGGCATGGCGGGCGTTACCTTGATTTTTCTGACGGGGCTCGATCATTTGCTCATACGGGGCTTGATCGACACCTATAAAATATTTCCCGCGAAGGATCAGCCTCCTACGGGCGATATGCTTGAGGTTTATGCGCAGCTTGTCGCCACGACCTTTACGGTGGGCGTCCAGATTGCCGCGCCCTTTATCGTAGTGGGACTGATGCTTTTCGTCGTCCTTGGGATCATGCAAAAGCTTATTCAACAGGTGCAACTGTTTCTGGTTCTTCTGCCCTTACAGATATGGGGAGGCCTGTTTTTGTTCGCATCCACCGTTAACATTATGATGCTCGTCTGGTTGCGCCATTTTGACGAGTCCGTTGGCCGTATCTTTGCCTGGTGATCCGTTATGGCCGAGACCGAAACAGATAAAGAACAAAAAACAGAGCATCCGACAGGCAAGCGCATCCAGGAAGCGAGAGACAGGGGACAACTTGCCATAAGCCGCGAAGTCGGCACCTGGTTCATTCTGACGGCAGGTCTTATCGTTGTGGCCTGGCTTGGGCCTCGCATGGGAGAGCAATTGCTGTCAAGCCTCCGCAGTTTTCTTGAGAATCCGCACGCCATCAATCTTGAGGGACACGGTCTGCAAGCGGCGCTCGCGGGGGTGATGGCAAACGTCGGGGTGGCAAGCGTTCTGGTCTTCGGGTTGTTGTTGTTTGCGGCGATAACGGGAACGATGATCCAGACGGGCTTTTATTTCAATACGAAACGTCTGGAATTCAATCCGAACAGATTGATACCGATTCACGGATTCAAAAGGCTTTTTTCCTCGACGTCGCTGGTGGAACTTCTTAAGAGCTTCGTTAAGCTCGTGGCGATCGGTTCGGTCGTTTTTTTCGTGTTCGTTCCCCTGCTTCAGGAATGGCCCATGCTCGTTGGCATCAGCCTCAGCATGGCGATGCAGTACCTGCATCGCAAGATCATTTACCTTATAATCGTGATCCTGTTGGTGGTGACGGTCATCGCCATCGCCGACTTTTTTTATCAGCGCTTCACGTACTTTAAAAATCTGCGAATGACCAAGCAGGAGGTCAAGGACGAGCACAAACAGCTTGAAGGCGATCCGCTGATTAAAAGCCGTTTGCGTTCGATCCGCATCGAAAAGGCGCGCAAGCGCATGATGGCGCAGGTACCGAAAGCCACCGTGGTGATTACCAACCCGACGCACTATGCCGTGGCGCTTCAATACGAGTCGGCTAACATGACGGCGCCTTTGGTGCTGGCCAAAGGCATGAACCGCATTGCCGAGCGCATCCGAGAAATAGCGGCGGAACACGAAATACCTCTCGTCAGCAACCCGCCTTTGGCGCGGGCGCTTTACGATACCGTCGACGTCGACGAGGTCATAAAACCCGAGCATTATCGCGCTGTGGCGGAAGTCATTTCTTATGTGTATAAGCTTAAGAAGAAGAAATAGGAGAGCCTGGACATAACCGTATTATGACCAAACCGTTTTTCATTCTCGCGTCCTCATCCCCGCGCAGACTTTCCTTGCTGGCGGATCTTGGCGTGACGCCGGATAAGGTTATGGCAGCCGATGCCGATGAAACGCCGGAAAAAGGCGAATTGCCGCGCCAGCAGGCGCAGCGCCTCGCCCTGATGAAATTGAAAGCGGTGTTGAACGATTGCGATCCGAAGGCGATTGTGCTGGCCGCCGATACGGTTGTGGGCTGCGGAAGGCGGATTTTGCCCAAGGCGGAAACGCCGGAAGATGTTCGCAATTTTTTGAGACTTCTATCGGGCAGGCGTCATCATGTATACACAGCCGTGGCTATGCGCACGGGAGAGGGAAAGTTTCTTCAGCGCATCGCGGACAGTATCGTAACGTTTGCACGGCTAATGCCGTCCGACATCGAAGCCTATGTGCTATGCGGCGAAGGCATAGGCAAGGCGGGCGGTTATGCGATACAGGGGCGAGCGGCGGCGTTTATCCGGTTTATATCCGGTTCGTACTCGAATATCGTTGGCCTTCCTCTTTATGAGGTGGCCCGTATGTTGCGTCATAGCGGGTATCCTTTATGAGCGGCGTTTCGATTACATGCGACCGTCAAGGACGATTTTGGCGCGTAGCCGTCTGGCAGGGGCGAGAGCTTCGCGATCTGTATATAGACAAGACTGACGATCCCAACCTCACGGACGCTGTCGTTGGCGGCAAGGTTGTGCGGGTTCTGGCCGGGCAAAAAGCCGCGTGGCTAAATTGCGGTCTGCCGGAGAAAGTTTATATTGAAAACGCCGGGGCAATTCGCACAGGCGATTATTGTGTCGCACGCATTAAAAGCACACACGTAAAAACCAAAGCTTGGCGAGGCGTTCTTGTTAAAGCAGCGGACGCGGACGAAAAAACGGGTCTTCTTGTCGATCCGCCATTCCCATGGCAACGTGCCATAGAGGATTTGAAAGACAGCAAGATAACGTCAATCGTTTTTTCTTATCGCGAAGACTGCGAAAACGGGAGCCGATGGATTCGACAAAACAGGCCGTCTATTGCCGCCGCGCTCAACCCATTGTCGAAAGAACCGGTCCATCCTGAACTCGACGACATTATTGATTGTTTGCGGAAGCCGATTGTCAGCTTGCCGTGCGGCGGCGCCATTGTCATCCAACAAACCGAGGCTCTCGTCGCCGTCGATGTTAACGGAGGGGAAGCAACCAATCCTTTGACCGTCAATTTACAGGCCGTTCGCGAAGCGGCGCGCCAGATTCGTCTGCGCAATTTGGGCGGCATTATCGTTATGGACTGTTTGAAGATGAAGGCGCGGACCGACAAAGCCAAAGCGCTAAACGCTCTCAACAAAGCCACGGAGGACGATCCGGCAGGTGTTCATGTTTTTGGCCTGACAAAGCTGGGCTTGATTGAAATGACGCGAACGCGGCGCGGTCCGAGCCTTCAGGATACAGAGGAGGGAATCTGACATGGGGCAAGCCATGCTCAAGAATTGTCCTGTATGCTAAAGACCGGCGGTGGAGAAATATCGCCCTTTCTGCTGTGAACGCTGCGCCCAGGTCGACTTGGGCCGTTGGTTTAGCGGGAAATACAGCGTGCCGACGGACGAAAAGCCGGAGGAAAGCGGGGCTGAAAATGAAACGGAAGACAACTCCATTTAAACATTCATTAACTTTACGTCATTTAGCCTTCCCTTCATGAAGATTCTGGCCATTAATTTCCTTGCGCGCAAGGCCCCGGTGTTTTTTCTGCCAATGCTTGCAACGCTGCTGCTTGGCGGGTGCGTTTTGCCTGCGTCGTGGAATCCAATGCGTCCCCGGGCCGTTTCGACTGAGAACCGGATGCCGCCGCATGAATCGTGGTGTTACAAGACCTTGGCTGAGGCCGATTGCTATCCCACGCCCCAGAACGTTCCGGCGGACCGGCTAATCAATGTCGAGCCCCAGTCGCGTTATCCCTTGTCGGCCGAGGAATACCGTAAAACGGTCGGAGAGCTAAAAGAAACTCCTTAAACCCTTGTTTATGCAAAAGGGTTGCGCCCCGTCTTTATCCCGCTATAGTTCCAGCGTTTTTCATCCTCGAGGGGAATTCGCATGCTGGATTTGTCGTCGCTTCTTGTCGGTTCCGCGTGGGCTCAAACGGCTGCCGATACCGCGCCTCCCGCCACCGCCGGATCGGAGCTTATGAAGTTCGTTCCGTATTTTCTTATTCTTTTTGTTCTCTATATCTTTCTCATCCGTCCCCAGCAGAAAAAGATGGATTCTCAGATTGCCATGGTCAAGGCGCTAAAGAAAGGCGACCGGATCGTTACGTCCGGGGGAATCATCGGCACCATTGCGAAACTGGAAGGCGAGGATTACCTGATGGTCGAAGTGGCGAGGGACATTCATTTGAAAATTCTGCGCAACACGGTCAGCAACCTCATTGACGACAGCCCTGCCGCCAAGGCGACGGCAAACACGGAAGACAAAAAGAACTGAGAGTCCCAACCATGCTTTATCTCGAAAAATGGAAAGTCTATCTGATCGCCGGCATTTGCGCGCTGGGGGTTCTTTACGCCTTGCCCAATCTTATGGGGCCAAGGACGGTGGAGTGGATGCAAAGCCATTTGCCATCCTTTTTGCCCTCCAGGACGGTCAATCTGGGGCTGGATCTTCGCGGCGGGTCTCACCTTTTGCTTGAGGTGGAGACGGACGCGCACATCGAAGAATTAATGCATGGCCTTGTCGATCAAACGCGCACCGAACTGCGCAAGGAGAAAATCGGCTATACGGATCTGGGGCTTGGGCAGGGTGTTGTGCGCTTTAAATTGACGGATTCGTCGTTGAGCGGAAAGACCAAGGAAATCATCCACGATATGGACCGCGACCTTGACGTCGAGCAGTCCAACGGCGAATTCAAGCTTCGCATGGCGGAAGCTAAAATAATCGAAAGAACGCGCAACGCGCTGGAGCAATCCATCGAGGTTGTGCGACGCCGCATCGATGAAACGGGCACGCGCGAGCCCTCGATCCAGCGCGAAGGCGATAACCGCATTCTGGTGCAACTGCCGGGAGTCGACGATCCCGAACGCATCAAGAATTTGCTCGGACAAACGGCAAAGTTGAGCTTCCGGTTTGTGGATGAATCCGCTACGGCCAGTCCCGCGACCATTTTGCCGCCGGGAACCGAACGGTTGCCTTCGGCGGAAACGCAGGGGCAGTATTTTGTCGTGCAAAAACGCATCATGGTTTCCGGCGACACGCTGGAAGACGCGCAGCCCTCGTTCCAGGACGGCGAGCCTGTCGTCAGTTTCCGCTTCAATTCGCAAGGCGGTAAGCGCTTCGGCGAAGCGACCCGCCAGAACGTCGGCAAGCTTTTTGCCATCGTTCTCGACAACAAGGTCATAAGCGCGCCGGTCATTCGCGAACCCATTTTGGGCGGCAGCGGCGTCATCTCGGGCCATTTCACCACGCAGTCGGCGCAAGATCTCGCCTTGCTGCTGCGCGCGGGCGCTTTACCGGCCCCCATCAAGGTTCTGGAAGAACGAACGGTAGGGCCGGGTCTTGGCGCGGATTCCATTCACGCCGGAACGACGGCTTGCCTTGTCGGGCTTGGTTTGGCGATGCTGTTCATGTTTCTCGCCTATGGCGGCGTGTTCGGCCTATTTTCCAACATCGCGCTTCTTTTCAATATGGCGTTGCTTTTTGCCGCCTTATCGATACTTCAGGCGACGCTGACCTTGCCGGGCATTGCGGGCATAATTCTGACCATCGGCATGTCTTTGGACGCGAACGTCCTTGTGTTCGAGCGTATCCGAGAGGAACTGCGTCTTGGCCGGTCGCCGCTATCCTCCATCGATGCCGGTTTCAGCCGGGCGCTGCCGGCCATCATCGACGCGAACCTGACGACGTTGATTGCGTCTGTATTGATGTTCATTTTCGGCTCCGGTCCGGTGAAGGGATTTGCCGTGACGCTTAGCATCGGCATTATCACGTCTATCTTTTCAGCAATCATGGTCACACGGCTGCAGGTTGTCGGTTGGCTGAATTGGAAAAAACCGAAGGCATTGCCGATCTGAAGGAGCCGTTCTCGCGCCGCAAAGCCTGAAGCGTTGAGGCTATGGCTTTGTCCGGCCGCAGATAATTCCGTTACGATTAACGAAGCGTAAAGGGAAGTTAAAAAGCAAGGTTTTACATAACCTTCACCCAGACGTGCTATTCTTGCTGTTTGAACAAGAAGGATAGGCCATGTCGGCGCAAAAGCCTCAAGATTTGGCGATACTCAAGCAAGTTCTTGAAGAAATCTTTCATGCTTTTCCGAAGACAATACCCGAAGCTACGGTAGCCTTTTCGGATCGTCCGGATTACACGTCGCCGCGGGGCTATGAGCCTTTGGTTCAGGCTTTCGTCAATATTTCCGAACGCAATGCCGGATCCCACCTTCTCATCGAAAGAGCCAGTGATCCCAAAGAAGGTTACCGTATTTGCATGACGGCAAGCGGTGAGCGCGGCTTCTCACGGTGCAGTCATGTCGTTCATGTTCCCATGGGCGCGGAAGGTTCCGTGAACAGTTGGAAGATTGATTTCAAAGCCGCAAAAAGGAATCCAAGGCTAACGGACCGGTTGAACTGGGTTCTGCAAAATTATAAGGATTCGAATGCCGCCATGTCGGCTATTGGCGTTCTCTTGTATGACGCGGCCATGAGCGGTGGCGAAAGGCGTTCTCCTTATGAAATCACACGCCGCAGTGGACCCAGGACCTATTATCCCGGGGAAAAAATCCCGCGCAACCACTACAACTAAAAAATTAAATCGCGCCAGACGCTGCGCTTGACGCAAGGAGCTTAAGAGCTTCCTTGACGGCTTCAACGCGCACCTCGTCGCGTTCCCCCTGAAATTCGCAACGGTAATGAAAACGCGCGCCGTCGCGCGTGGTAAGTCCCAGAAAAACAAGGCCGACCGGCTTGCCGTGCGTGGCGCAGTCCGGCCCCGCGATGCCTGTGATGGCAACGGCTACATCCGCAAGGGAACAATCCAACGCGCCTTCGGCCATCGCTTCGGCAACTTCCGCGCTCACGGCGCCATATCTGTTTAATGTATCGGGCAGCACGCCGAGCAAATCTGTTTTGGCGTCGTTGCTGTAAGTGACAAAACCGCGATCGAACACGGCCGACGAACCGGGGACCGACGTCAAGGCCGCCGCAACCAGACCTCCCGTGCACGACTCCGCCGTCGAAATCCGCCGCTTTTGCTCGGCATAGGTTTTGATAACCTGCCGGGCGAGTTGATGAATATCGGCTGGAAACACCGTCACCCCTCAAACCTGACCGTCGCTATCGCGTACGCCGCGATCCCTTCTTCACGTCCCGTAAACCCAAGGCGTTCGGTGGTCGTGGCTTTCAGGTTCACGCGGTTCCTCTCGACTTCAAGAAGTCCCGCCAGCTTGTTCAACATCGCCTCGCGATGCGGCACCAGTTTGGGCTGTTCGCACATCAACGTAACATCGACGTGTGCGATAAGCCCGCCGCGTTCGTTGATCATTTTAACGGCGTGACGCACGAAATGTCCGCTGTTCATGCCTTTCCATTTGGGATCGCCGGGCGGGAAGTGCATACCGATATCGCCTGCGCTCATCGTGCCCAAAAGCGCATCCACGACCGCGTGCAGCGCGACGTCGGCATCCGAATGTCCTTCCAGCGTGTGATGATGAGGAATGGCAATGCCGCAAAGATGTATAACGTCGCCGGGAACAAGGCGATGAACGTCAAAGCCAAGACCCGTGCGGATATCGCCAAAGTTATGGCCCAAAAGACGCGCGGCGCGGCCAAGGTCGTCGGGGTTTGTGATTTTCATGTTGTCCGGATTTGAGTGAACAAGGGTTACGGGAATGCCGACTTTCTCCGCCACGGCGGCATCGTCGGTTAAATTTTCCCCCGCTGCGGCCCGGTGGGCGGCAAGGATGGCGTCGAAATGAAAGGCCTGCGGCGTATGCGCTTGCCAAAGGCCGACGCGATCGATGGTTTCGGCGATGCATCCGTCCTTCCCTCGCTTGAGCGTATCGACAAGCGGCCTGGCCGCAATGGCGCCCGGCGTGTTGTCCAGCGCCTTGCGTACGGCTGTGATTGTCGCGGCATCGATGAGAGGACGTGCCGCGTCATGGATCATGACAAAATCGGGTTTGCCGTTTTTTAACAGAGCTTCGAGTCCCAATCGCACGGAATCCTGTCGCAAAACGCCGCCGTCAACAGGCGGAGGCAGTTCGAGCCCTTGGGTGGCTTTATCGTAATAATCGCGGTGCTGGGGGTTGATGACGACGCGCACCTGGTCGATGAGCGGATGTTCCAAAAAAGCAAGGAGACTTCGCCGCAAAATCGGCATGCCGCCGATTTCCTGATACTGCTTGGGTACGGGACCGCCAAAACGATGACCGGCTCCCGCGGCGACGATTAGCGTTGTGCACGTGGACATTCAAACCTCGGAATTATGAGGTGAAACTACAGCGAAATTGTGGGATTGCAAGGGGTTATCCAATATAGTTTAATGGGGAGCGAAAAGGACTTGCCGGAGTTGCGTGTTACTTGTTCGATTGGCGAAGGATAGCATTTCAATAAACTGATTTTATTGTGAATTTTCAGGAGCCTTATTCATGTCGAAACCATTGCCCAAATATGTGATTGTGAGCGTATTGGGTCTTGTTCAGGAATCCATAGTCGCGCTGGAAAATAAGGCGTTGAGCCAAAACGGTGCAGGCAGTGTTGCCGGTATCAGCGGTATTTTTGAAATTATGGCCAGGCTTTCCAATCGGTCCGCTCTTTTTGTGGACGCTTTTAATCATCCTGCAAAGGCCGTTTTGACAGAAGATAATGCCGTCGAGTTTCTACAGGATATGAGAGAGGAGCTTGCTTCGTGCGGATGCCTGCCTTCGATGGGACCTTTGGTGACGAAATTTATTGAGACAATGAAATATCTGGATATGCCTTTATGCCGTTTGTTGCCTGAACGGCCAAGCCCCTGTTTGCAGCGCGGCAATGTAGGGAGAAAGAACGAGGGAGCGCCCCCGCTGAAATTGATCCGTTAGGATGTTTATGGCGCGCCTGTGTTGTTTTGTCCGGCGCAATGTGATAACGCTAAAATAATAGAACTGGAGTAATTCCAGACAAATGGGGCGTCCATTATGCCTCTAGAGAGTCCGCAAAAACGCGACGTTCAGCAAACCGGATTTTTGCCGGCTCAGGCAATGTGTGGGCAAATGCTTTTGATTGCAGAGAATGCGGCGCATGAGCTGACTGAACAGGCGCGAAGAAAAGCTCGCGATATCGGAGGCTGCACCAAGATCGCTGTAAGGAAGCAACTCAAGGAAGCTGCCCAAATAGCCGTCAACAACCTTCGTGAGGTGAGGAAAAAGCGTGAGGTATTGTTGCGGGAGTCTGGAAATGGTTCTACGGAGGCCGAGTTGTATAAAGCCATCCAAAACTTGGGCGTTTCTTTGCTGGGCGTCTATAAAGAACCGATGAATAACGCGCATGAAATAAGATCCAAAGTGACGGAAATGTTGAGATATATTCCTTTATTCTGAAGAAAATCCCTTCTTGCCCGAAGGCTCCGGGTCGGCTAAGTTTGCCTAAAATTTAGGCAAACAGCCCCATGACCGTACGGACATACGAAACAGAGGTTTTCCCCCGACTCAAACCGATAAGCTTGGGGCCGGTCGTCATTGAAACACCGGTTTTCCTCGCGCCGATGGCGGGGGTTACGGACATGCCTTTCCGGCGTCTGGTAAAAAAGCACGGCGCGGGGCTTGTTTATTCCGAAATGATCGCCAGTCAGGCCATGGTGCGCGAAGCGCGTAAAACGCTGCGGATGATACCTCAAGCTCATGAAGAACAGCCCGTGGCGGTCCAGCTTTCGGGGTGCGAGCCGGAGGTTATGGCTGAAGCGGCGCGCCTGAATGAAGATCGCGGCGCGTCAATCGTCGACTTAAATTTCGGCTGTCCCGTTAAGAAGGTCGTCAAGGGACACGCCGGGGCTTCATTAATGCGCAACGAAAAGCTGGCCGCTAAAATACTTGAAGCCGTCGTAAAGGCGGTAAGTGTTCCGGTGACGGTTAAAATGCGTCTTGGCTGGGGCCAGGAAAACATGAACGCGCCGCGCCTTGCGAGAATCGCCGAAGACTGCGGCATTCAAATGGTTACGGTGCATGGCCGCACGCGCAACCAGTTTTATGAGGGAAAGGCGGATTGGGGCCTCATTCGTCCCGTCAAGGAAGCCGTAAAAATTCCCGTCATCGCCAACGGCGATATTGCCGATTTTCCGGACGTTCTTCAGGCGCTCGAACGATCGGGATCGGACGGTCTGATGATCGGACGCGGCGCGTATGGCCGTCCGTGGTTCATCGGGCAAGTGATGGCGTTTTTGCATTCAGGAAAGGTTGACGAACCGCCGTCGTTACCCGCGCGCCGCGCGCTTGTTCTTGAGCATCTTGAAGCCATGCTGGCCCATTATGGCGCGCAGGCCGGATTGCGCATTGCCCGCAAGCACATTGGCTGGTACAGCAAGGGATTGCCCCGGTCCGCCGAGTTCCGCGCGGCCATCAACGCTTGCGCCGACCCGAACAAAATGCACCGGCTTATCCATGAGTTTTTTCAGCCGTTACAGGAAATTGCCGCATGACAACCGAAACCTCTTTTCCGGCGCCTCGGCCTGAAACGCATTCCGGCAAAGCGGGGCTTTCCGCCACGGTTGAAAGCCATTTGCGCGCATATTTCGACGCGCACGAGCAAGGCCTGCCTTCATCGGGGCTCTACAGCCGCGTTCTTCAGGAAGTTGAACGGCCTCTTTTAAGCC
>JAXGVG010000008.1:0-24333 GCA_040773965.1 Alphaproteobacteria bacterium
GGGGTTCGGGGTTCGGGATTGGAGGCGAGAAAAAAACTATATCGATTAAGGCCTGGTTTTGCTGGATTAATCCCGAGCCCCGAATCCCGAACCCCTGATATGGCCATTCCCCCGGCGAAAAGCAAGTGCAAGCGGTCAAAAGGTGCGTTAAAAGCCACTTTATGAACATACTTCTTACCGGCGGAGCCGGATATATCGGCAGTCACACGGCTTTGGCGCTCAAGATGGCGGGATATACCCCCGTTGTGCTGGACAGTTTGGTTAAAGGCCATGCCTGGGCCGTCAAGTACGGGCCGTTCGTTCGGGGCGATATTGGCGATGCCGGGGCGGTTCGGGCCTTGTGCGCGAAATACAATCCGGCGGCGCTGATCCATTTTGCCGCTTTTATCGAGGTCGGCGAGTCGGTGGCGGATCCGGCCAAATATATGGAAAACAATTTTCACAAGGCGCAACGCCTTTTCGATACGGCCGCGGCGTGCGGCATCAAACAAATGGTCTTTTCAAGCACGGCCGCCGTTTACGGCACGCCGCAAGGCGATGCGCCGCTGAAAGAGGATCACCCCCTCAAGCCCATCAATCCTTACGGTGAATCGAAACTGGCGGCGGAAAACCATATGCGTTCGCTGGCTTCCCTTGGCGTTCGCTCGATGGCGCTGCGTTATTTCAACGCCGCCGGCGCGGCGCCGGTTGGCGAAGGCGTTGGCGAAGCGCACGATCCGGAAACGCACCTTGTGCCGAACGTCATTCTGGCCGGGTTGGGGAAGAAAGACCGGATAAGCGTTTTCGGAACGGATTACCCAACGCCGGACGGCACGGCCGTTCGCGATTACATTTATGTGATGGATTTGGCGGATGCCCATATCAGGGCGCTGCGGTATCTTACGGATGGCGGTGCGACGGACGTTTGCAACCTTGGCACCGGAAAAGGTTCCAGCGTGAAAGAAGTCATTGCCGGCGTCGAGCGCGTGCTGAACCGCGCCGTGCCCCAAACGCATGAACCCCGCCGCGCGGGCGATCCGCCGCGCCTTGTCGCGGAAGCGTCGCGCGCGCGGGAAAAACTGGGCTGGAAGCCCGAAAAAAAGCTGGATCAAATTATCGACTCGGCCCTTGCCTGGCATCGGAGCGAGGCGTTTGGCCGTCCGTAGCCGCCTCTTGCCCTTCGGGGCAAACACGTGCTTAATCATGCCACAATTGACTGGCTGAGTCGGTCCGGGCCAGAATGGATGGGCGGTTTTTCGCCTGCGGTCGTCTTTCGTTTTCAACAGGAAGGAAGAACAAACATGTCGAAGACACGTCGTTTAGCCGTCATGACGGTGGCGCTGGCCCTTATGGCTTCGCCCGCCATGGCCGAAGAAAAAGCCGCCGGGGGCGATCCCGTCATCGCGCGGGCGAACGGTCAGGAAATTCATCGTTCGGATATGATGAATGAATTGAAGTTGATGGGTCCGCAAGCGCAGCAGATGCCCATGCAGATGCTCTACCCGCAATTGCTCCAGAAAATGATCATGTTGAAAGTCGTATCCGGGCAAGGCTATGCGCAGAAGCTTCAGAACGACAAGGAAGTCAAGGACCGCATGAAGAACGCGGAAGAGCAAATCGTGGCCGACGTTTACGTTCGCCGCGCGGTGCAGCCGAAGATTACGGACGACAAAATCAAGAAGCGCTATGACGAACTGGCGGCCAAGTACAAGCCGGAAGACGAGGTGCGCGCGCGCCACATTCTTGTGCCGGCCGAGGCCGAGGCCAAGGACCTTCTCAAGCAGCTGAAGGATGGCGCCGATTTCGCCAAGCTGGCGGCCGAGAAGTCCAAGGATACCGGGTCCAGCAAGCAAGGCGGCGATCTCGGATATTTTCCCCGCGGCGCCATGGTGAAGCCGTTCGCCGATGCCGCCTTCGGCATGAAGACCGGCGAGGTAAGCGAAAAACCGGTCAAGACCGATTTCGGCTATCACATCATCAAGGTTGAGGACCGCCGTAAATCTTCGGCGCCGCCGTTGGCCGAGGTGAAAGACCAGATTGCGGCCCAGGTCGAGCAGGAACTCGTGGCCCAGTTGGTGAAGGATCTTGAGGCCAAGGCCAAAATCGAAAGGTTCAATCCCGACGGCTCGCCGCTGAAAGAGACGGAACCGGCCAAGGAAAAGAAATAAGGCTATGTCAAAATAAACGAAAAAGGCCCGGTTAAACCTGGGCCTTTTTTATTTCCTCTGAAAAGCCGCTCAGGCCGCGCGTGAGGAAACGAATTTTTTGCTGCGGCTTTCGTTGCGCTCGGCATAGCGGTCGAAAATCCGGCAAATGACACGGATGGCGGCGCGGTGCGGCGTGGCGAGCTGGATCAGGAAATTATCCTTGACGACAATGCCCGCTTTAATGAACGGTTTCAGCGTCTCAAACTCCCTCACGAGCGAGCCGAGAGCGAAATGGTGTTTTTGGCACAAGGCTTCCAGATCGCAGGCCATGGTGCACATCAATTCCTCGATCAAGGCGGCGCGCAGGCGGTCCGCGCCGTTGAGGCGATGGCCGCGCACCACCGCCAGTTCCCGGGACTCCACGAGTTTTTGATAGGACGTGACGTCCCTTTCGTTCTGGAAATAGCCGTAGGCCGTGCGGCTGATGGCCGAGGCGCCAAGGCCGAGCAGAACGGCGGTTTTGTCGTCCGTATAACCCTGGAAATTGCGGCGCAGCTGTTTCTTCGCCGCCGCTTTCGCGAGGCTGTCGCCGGGCAGGGCAAAGTGGTCCATGCCGATTTCTTCATAACCGGCGTCTACCAGAACCTGACGCGCCTGCCATTCCATGGTCACGGCCGTTTTGGGGTCCGGGAGGCCGTAGGCTTCCAACGCTTCCTGGTGCTTCTTGATTTGGGGCACGTGGGCATACGAGAAAAGGGCGATCCGGTCGGGCCGTAGCGACGCGGCTTGACGCGCGCTTTCGGCCAATAACGCGGGGGTTTGGCGCGGCAGACCGTACATCATGTCGAAGTTGATGTGACGGACCCCGGCATCGCGCAAAAGACGGCAGGCCTGCTCGATCAGATCGAAAGGTTGTTCCCGGTGGATGATTTTCTGAACGGCGGGGTTGAAATCCTGAACGCCGAGGCTGACGCGCGTCACGCCGCAGGAGGCAAGCGTTTTGGCCTGGCTTTTTGTGACGAGGCGCGGGTCGAGTTCCACCGCGATTTCGCGGCAGGCGCGTAGATCGAAAAAGTGATTCAGCGCCGAAAACAATTCCCTGAATGAATCGTCCATCAAAATATTGGGCGTGCCGCCGCCGAGGTGCAGGCGGCTTACGCGGTGGGGCTTGCCGGTCAACCCCGAAAGCATTTCCATTTCGCGCTGGAGACAATCGAGGTAGTTCAACACGCGCTCGTCGCGGCGGGTGATGTTCGTGTTGCAGGCGCAGAACAGACAAAGATCGCGGCAAAAAGGGATATGAAGATAAAGCGAAACCTCTTCATCCGCAGGGAGAGCGGCAAGGATGTCTTCATAGTCGAAGACCACGACGCTATCGTGAAATGCGGTCGCGGGCGGATAGCTTGTGTAACGAGGCGCAGGAACGCCAAGCCAAAGCTCGTTTGCAGTCGAAAACTTGTCCATCACGGAAGCGAGTATACCAAAGGCCGCCGCCGTTGGGGCCGAATTTTTTGGAAAGAATTCCCTTTTCCCGCCGTTTTTTGGCGGTTTGCCGGGCTTTTTGACGAGTCAACGGGTTATAAGGTTAACGAGCGCTCCGGACGGCTAAGCAAACGCCCGGAAGAGAACCCCCGGGCGCTTTTATGGGAGCTGAAGAAAGTATTAAGGGGTTGCGGACGCGGCAGGCGCCGATGCTGGTGCAGGGCCGTTTTTTTTCCTGTTTTCCTCGCGCCATTTCTTCCGTTTCTCGCGCCGTTCTTCACGCAGTTCTTTCATTCGTTTTTGCAAAACGCCCATGCGTTCGCGGTCCGCCTTCAATTTGGCAAGCGCCGGTTCGATGGATTCTTTTCCGGATTTGATTTTAGCGCGAAGTTCCTCAATTTCTTTCTTGAGTTGGTCAAATTCGGAAGGTTTCGTCGCTTGGGTTTGATCCGGCGCTGTGGCTTGAGCAAGGGCCGGAGAGATCGTTGCCAACGGAAGGGAGAGAAGGGCAAGACAGGCAAGAAGGTATGCGGTTTTTTTCATGAGATTCTCCGTAGAGGGAGGGTAAGGCGTTGCCGGATATTAGGGATGCCAAAGCGGAAATGTAAAGCCGTTGCGGAAACCGGATCCTTTCGCATTCATTACGAATTTGCCCCCTTTCTTTGTCGCCGGGTCTGTTCTGAAAAAAGCAAGAAATGCGGCCATTTTAATGTTTTTTTAAGGCGACGCTTTTCAGAGACACCATGCGGAAAAGATGCCTAAACCCGCATTTTATGGCTTGAATATTGTTTCAACATAGTTTTTTAATGGGGGTGCTGCTCGAAGAGCCCTCTTTTTACTGTTCATGCCCGCCACGAATCGACCTCTATGGAGAAAAACATGAAAAAAACTTTTACACTGCTACTGGCCGGAGCCGTTTTAATGGCCATCGCCGGTACAGCGAGCGCCGAAACCGGCAAAATGTACATCCCGCATAAGCACACGAGTTTCCACGATGTCGTGCGGGATTCAAGCGGCAAGCCTGTTCGCACCCATTCGGGCGACTGCGTTCGCACGCAATGGATGAACAGCTATGACGCCTGTCCATCGCTTGAGGCGCCTCCGGCCATTTCACGGGAAGAGCGGACGGTGTATTTTCCCTTCAACAAGGCGACGCTGACGGCAGAAGCCAAGCATAAACTCGATTCCCTGGCGGCCACGCTGCAGGCGCGTTCCATAAGGAGCGTTCGCGTTGCGGGCTTTGC
This sequence comes from Alphaproteobacteria bacterium, assembly GCA_040773965.1. Taxonomy (GTDB): domain Bacteria; phylum Pseudomonadota; class Alphaproteobacteria; order UBA9219; family UBA9219; genus JAXGVG01. Next base: position 4,853 of record JAXGVG010000008.1, read on the forward strand.
CGATCGTATCGGCGGCGCCGTTTATAACGAAAAGCTGTCCAAGAAACGCGCGGATGCCGTCCGCAAGTATCTCGTCAAGAAGGGCGTCGTCAACGCGCAAGTGGTTGAAACGCGCTGGTTTGGCGACAGCGTGCCGGCCACCAACTGCCCCAAGGACATGCCGCGCAAGGAACTGATTGCGTGCCTGCAGAAAGACCGCCGGGTTGAAGTGGAGGTTGACACATCGCCTATGCCGCCGCCGCCGGTGCCGATGGGACCTGTTCCCTCGCGCCCTGAGTAAGCAGAACAGCTAGTAAAAGGAGTCGGCTCCACGCTTGTGGGGCCGGTTCTTTTTTTGGCTCCGGCCTATCCCGCGGCGGAAAGGTTCGCCGCCGCGAAATCCCAGTTCACGAGGTGGTCCAGAAACGCCTGAATAAAATCCGGGCGGCGGTTCTGGTAGTCGAGGTAATAGGCGTGCTCCCAGACGTCGCAGGTCAGGAGAGGCGTAAGGTTGCCGGGAAGCGGGTTGTGGGCGTTCGGCGTGGTGACGATGCGGAGCGCGTTGCCGTCAAAGACAAGCCAGACCCAGCCGCTTCCAAATTGCGCCGTTCCGGCTTGCTTGAACTGTTCCCTGAACTTGGCGAGGCTTCCGAAGGCCTGTTCAAGCCGCATGGCCAGATCGCCGTCCGGGTCGCCGCCGCCGCCCGGCTTCATGCTTTTCCAGAAAAAGGCGTGGTTCCATGCTTGCGCGGCGTTGTTGAATATGGCGGTTTCCGCCTCGTTGTCGATGGTGGAGGCCATGATGTCCTCAAGCGACGCGTTTTCATACTTCGTGTTGTCCGCCAGATTGTTCAGGTTGGTCAGGTACGCCTGATGGTGCTTGCCGTAATGGAATTCCATCGTGCGCGCCGATATATAAGGCTCCAGCGCATCGGGGGCGTAGGGAAGAGGGGGTAATTCGAAATACATGGAGCGCCTCCCTGAAAGGATAATGGACAACCTGTATATTTTACGCTTTCGAGAGGCGTCCAACAAGCCGTCCGGATTATTCCGGCTTATTTTGCACGTCTTTCCGGTAGTCCGGAAGTTTTTGGCGGTAGCCTTTCGCGTCGCCGTAATCGAGGAACTTCAGGTACCGCTGGTGCGGGTCGCGGATGCGCACGGCGTGCTTGATGGGACACCAGAATTGTTCGGTGCGGCCCGCGATTTCGCGCGCGTACGCAATAACCCCGTTGCCGTAGCCGCAATAGATGCAATTCAGCTTTTCGATGAAATTGAGATAGGCGAGGTGCTGGCGGTCGAGCACGAGGTATTTCGAGCGTTTGACGCGCGGGATGCCGTAGGCGCGGAAGCAGATGTGTTGATAGATGGTCACCCACATATCGAGCAAAACCAACGGGATAAACATCGAGTAAATCACCGGCGTGGCCAAAATGCTCAAGATTCCGGCGGTGCGGAAAAACTGGATCAGCCCCATGCGCAAACGGCGGTGCTGGGCCACGACTTCTTTCCGGAACTCGGCGATTTTGCCCCGGAACCGGATTTCGTAATGGGCGCGGCTGCGCTCGAACTCCTGTTCCAGCCGGTCTTCCAGCTCGCGGATGCGGACAAGAATTTCGGCGATTTGTTCGTTCATGGGCGGAACTCCGGCCGGAGGGTGTGGCGGGGAATTATATAAAGGAAAAGAAGGGAAATGAATACCTGGAGGTTTTCGGTTCGATGACGATTCCGTGCGCGGGGAAGCGGCGTTTTTTTTGAGAACCTGCAGGTTCTCAAAATGGGGCAAAAAGCGCGGTTACGTGCCCGTTCGGACCTCTTTGCGTGCCTGTACGGACCGGGTTGCGTGCCCGTTCGGCGCTTTTTTGGGGCCTTTTGGGGCCTTAATCCAGCGTTTCGCGGTAGCGCTTCAGGGCGACGGCGGAGATGACGGCGAAGAAGAGCAGCATCGGCCAGATGTGCGGCGCGATGTCCGTGAAGCCGTTGCCCTTCAGGAAAATGCCGCGAATGATGCGCAGCGCGTGCGTGATCGGGAACACGTTGCCGAGGTACTGCGCCCAGAGCGGCATGCCGCGAAACGGAAACAGGAAACCTGAAAGCAGCATCGACGGCAAAAAGTAAAACGTCGCCATCTGCATCGCCTGGAGCTGGTTGCGCGCGAAGGTGGAGAGCGTGAAGCCGATCGCAAGGTTCGCGGCGATAAAGACGCTTAAGGCTGCGCAGAGCAGCCATGCGCTGCCCAGAAACGGCACGCTGAAAAGAAGTTTGGCGGACAAGAGGATCACGGCGAGCTGAAGATAGGCGATGAGAATGAAAGGAACGATTTTGCCCGCCATGACCTCGAGGGGCCGCGCGGGCGTGGCGAGCAGGCTTTCCAGCGTGCCGCGCTCGCGCTCGCGCGTCATGGCCACCGCCGTCATGACGATCAGCGTGAGATTGAACAGGACGGCGATCATTCCCGGCACGATGTTGTAGGAAGTGATGCCCTCGGGGTTGTAGCGGTTGTGCATCCGGATCTCGAACGGCGGCGGGCGGGGCTCGAGTTTCGGCATGTTCGCCAGATCGCGTTCCAGCGCCGTCTGGTTGATGCGGCTAAGCGACGCCAGCGCGTTGCCGACCGCGACGGGATCGGTGGCGTCGGATTCGATCAGCATGACCGGCCTTTCGCCGCGCAAAAGCTTGCGCGTGAACTGCTCGGGGATCGTGATGATGAACTGGACGTCGCCCTGCGCGATCAGCCTTTCCGCCTCCTCGCGCGAAGCGGGCTGGGCCGCGATGCGGAAATACCCCGTGTTCTGGAGCGCGGCCGTGAGGCTGCGGACGTAAACCGAGTTGTCGGCGGCGGCCAGCGCGGTGGGGAGCCTTTTCGGGTCCGTGTTGATGGCGAAGCCGAAGAGAATGAGCTGGATGATCGGCATCACGAAAATAAGGCTGAAGGTCGGCTTGTCGCGCAAAAGCTGGAGGAATTCCTTGATCATCAGGGCGTAGACGCGCTGGAAGGAAAAGAAAGCGTTTCTCATGCGGGGCCGCCTCCCGCGCGGGTCATCGTATGGATGAAAACGTCTTCCAGCGTCGGCGGCATGCGTTCGGCGCCGGCCTCCTGTTTGGCGATAAGATCGTTGACGGTCGCGTCCAGCGCCTGTCGATCGGTTCCGGCGATATGAATTTGATTGCCGAAGCTCGTCACCGTCTCCACGCCGGGGGAGGTAAGGAGAATTTTCTTCAGATGGACGGGATCGCGCGCCGTGAGCCGCCACGTGAAAAGGCCGGATTTCGCGACGACGTCTTGCACGGGACCGTGAACCAGAAGGCGTCCGGACGACAGGTAGCCGATCAGGTGGCAGCGCTCGGCCTCGTCCATGTAGTGCGTGCTGACGAGCACCGTAATGCCGCCCGCCGCCAGCGCGTGGATCTCGTCCCAGAACTCGCGCCGCGCTTTCGGATCGACGCCCGCCGTCGGCTCGTCGAGAAGGAGAAGGCGGGGCGCGTGCAGAATGCAGGCCGCGAGCGACAGGCGCTGTTTCCAGCCGCCCGACAGCTCGCCCGCCAGTTGCCGCGCGCGCCCTTCGAGGCCAAGCCGGTGCACCGCGTCGTTGGCGACGTTCGGCGGGTCGGGCATTTCATAAAGGCGCGCGATGAACTCCAGGTTTTCCCGGATGGTCAGGTCTTCGTAAAGCCCGAACTTTTGCGGCATGTATCCGGCCTGGCGCTTGATGGCCGCCGATTGCTTGCGGATATCAAAGCCGAGGCATGTGCCTTCGCCGCCGTCCGGCGTGAGCAGGCCGCAAAGCATCCGGATCGTCGTCGTTTTGCCGCTGCCGTTGGGGCCCAGAAAGCCGTAAATCGCGCCGTAGGGCACGTCGATGGCGCAATCCTGCACGACGGTGCGGGCGCCGAATTTCTTGGTCAGGCCGTGAACGGATATCGCCAGTTCCGGGTCGGCGGCTGTCATGGGGCGGGCACGCCGACGTCCACCGGCTGGCCGGGATGGAGCTTTTCCGGCGTGGCGTCGGGCGTGGCTTCCAGCATGAACAGCAGGCGTTCGCGGTTGTCGCGGTTGTAAAGCTCGGGCGGCGTGTATTCGGCTTTGGGCGAGACGTAAGAGACGTGCGCGGGAACGGGTTCGCCGCAGCCGGTGCAGGCGATGTGGACTTTCGTCCCGGCGGGAAGCGTGGCCAGTTTGGCTTCCGGCACGAAAAACCGGACCTTGATGTTGGCCGGCGGCAAAAGCGACACGACGGCCTGACCCGCCGGGATGAACTCGCCCGCGCGGTAAAGCGTGTCGAAAACAAGCGCGTCGGCGGGGGCCGTGCCGCGTTTCTGGTCGAGCCGCCATTGGGCTTCCGCCACGGCGGCTTGCGTGGCCGCGACATCGGCCTGGGCCGCGCGGATCGCGTCGTCGCGGCCGATGCTTTGACGCCCCGAAGCAATCGCGGCTTCGGCTTCGTCAAGGCGCGCGCGGGCCTGATCCATGTTGGCTTTGTCCGTATCGACGGCGGCCTGGCTGACCGCTTTGGCCTTGAGCTGTTTCAGGTCGCGTTCGTAAGTGATGGTGGCGAGGTCGAAGGCCGCTTTGGCCTGATCGCGCCGGGCGGTGAGGGCGTCCAGTTCGGGCTGACGTTTGGCTTTCAGGAGGTCTTCCAGCGTTGCCTGACTGCGTTCCGCTTTGGCGGAGGCTTGTTCCAGCGCCGCCGTTTCGGCCGCATGCTCCAGCGCGAAGAGGGCTTCGCCTTCTTTCACTTTCTGCCCGCGCCGGACGTTCAGTTCAGTCAGCGTTCCCGCAATTTGCGGCGCGGCGAGCACGTATTCGCCTTCGGCATAGCCCTGATACGTGGCGGATTCCGGATTCGCCAGGCCTAAGAGCGCAAGAAAAGAAAGAGAGGCGGCTTTGAGCGAGGAGGGCATGGAGACAAACTATCCAATTTTACGGCGTTGCGCCAGAGACGCGCGGATTTCGTTTCGGCGTTCGGTGTATCGTTGGGACGCGCGCTGGCGGCCGTGCAATCCTTACGTGACAGGCAATATACATTCATGCATGATTGTATGAAAATGAGGGAAGCCGCCGGAAGAAGATGGAACAGCGTTGGGGGCCAAATCCCCCTTTTTCCTCATGGGCTTAACCATAAAAATCGGCATATAAACGGCTTTCGTATGGTTAAAAACCATCTATCATGAGAGGATGAATTAGGTTAAAACTCCCAGGACCGAATCAAACCGCCCTGAAGGGAGCCTGCCTTGGTGTTCAAGACGGAAACCGTCCTCGAAAACAAAACATTTAACGAAATTAGCATCGGCGACAGCGCACGGATCGTTCGCCACCTTACGCAACGAGACGTGGAGCTTTTCGCCGTCGTGTCGGGTGACATCAACCCCGCCTATGTCGATGAAGCCTACGCCCGCGAAAGCGGCCAGCATGGCCTTGTTGCGCCGGGCCTTTTCGGCGGTGCGCTTATTTCGGCCGTCCTGGGCAGCAAGCTGCCGGGGCCGGGAACCGTTTACCTCGGGCAGGTCTTGAAATTTTTGAACCCGGTCCGGCCCGGCGATACGCTGGACGTTTCCGTCGTGGCGATCAGCAAGGAAGACGACAAGAACATTATCGTTTTCGGCTGCACGGTCGTCAATCAGGACGGCAAGGAGGTTATCAAGGGAACGGCGCGCGTCATCGCACCGACGGAAAAGTTTCATCGCGCCGCCGTTGTGTTGCCCGATATCGAGCTTCTTCACCGCGACCGGCTCGGCCAGCTTGTCGAGGCGGCCAAAAAACTGCCCACCCAGCGCACGGCCGTCGTGCATCCCTGTGACGACGTTTCTTTGCAGGGCATGGCCGTCGCCGCCGAGGAGGACCTGATTATCCCGGTTTTGGTGGGACCGGAGGCGAAAATCCGCGCCGCCGCCGAAACCGCCAATGTCGATCTGAAAAATTACGAAATCTTCGACACGCCGCACAGCCACGCCGCCGCGATCGAGTCCGTGAACATGGCCCGCAACGGCAAGGTGACAGCGCTCATGAAGGGCAGCCTGCATACCGACGAGCTTATGTCCGCCGTCGTTCACCGCGATCAGGGACTGCGGACCGAACGGCGGATGAGCCATGTGTTTGTCATGGACGTGCCGACCTACAAGTGGCCGCTTTTGATCACCGACGCCGCGCTGAACATCGCGCCGGATCTGATTGTGAAGCGCGACATATGCCAGAGCGCGATTTATCTTGCGAACGATCTCGGCATGACCAAGCCGAAGCTGGCCCTGCTCGCGGCGACGGAGACCGTCAATATCAATATGCAGGCCACGCTGGACGCGGCCTCGCTCTGTAAAATGGCCGATCGCGGCCAGATTACAGGCGGAATCCTCGACGGGCCGCTGGCTTTCGACAACGCCATCAGTGCGCGCGCCGCGAAGATTAAGCATATCGAATCGCCGGTGGCCGGGCAGGCCGACATTCTCGTCGTGCCGAACATCGAGGCCGGAAACATGTTGGCGAAGCAGCTCGATTATCTCGCCGCCGCGGAATCCGCCGGCATCGTGCTTGGCGCGCGCGTGCCCATCATTCTGACAAGCCGCGCCGACAACGCGCACGCGCGCCTTGCTTCCGCCGCGCTGGCCGTGCTGACGGCCGCCGGCGACAAGGCCCGCAAGGAAGCCGCTATCGCCTCGGGAAAGGGTTGAACCATGAGCGCTGAGTCCTACATTCTGGTCATGAACGGCGGGTCGTCGAGCCTCAAATTCGCGCTTTTCGACTCGTCCGAAAAATGCGTCGGGCGCGGCATCATCAGCGAAATCGGCAAAAAGACGAAAATGTCGGCCAAGGGCGAGATCTTCGGCGACAGGGTGAACGATTTACCCGACGTGACGACGTCCTGCAAAACGCCCGGCGGCGCGGCCGGCGTTTTGCTGGGCTGGCTGGATACGTTTCTGCCGCCGAATGCCCTTTTGGCCGTGGGTCACCGGGTTTTGCATGGCCGCGATTTGCGCAAGCACATGATCGTTAGGCCGCATTTGATGGCGTATATGAAGGCGCTTATTCCCATGGCGCCTTTGCATCAGCCGTTTAACGTCGAAATCATAGAACAGGTCGCCAAGCTTTATCCCAAAGTGACGCAGGTCGCGTGTTTCGATACGGCTTTTCACACCACGATCCCGCCGCTGCACCGCCGTTACGCCATTCCGCGCGTCTGGCACGACAAGGGCGTGTGCCGGTACGGTTATCACGGGCTTTCTTACGATTATATTTCAAGCCGTCTGAAGGAAATCGCGCCCCACGCTTTCGCCGGAAAGACTGTCGTCTGCCATCTTGGCAACGGTTCGAGTCTCTGCGCGTTGATGGGCGGAAAAAGCTTCGACACTTCGATGGGCTTTACCGTGCTCGAAGGGCTTGTGATGGGCACGCGGCCCGGCAATCTCGACGCGGGCATCATGCTGTACTTCATGCGCGAGGCGAAGATGGACGAAAAAGCCATCGAGCGCCTGTTATATCACGATTGCGGTTTGGCCGGCGTTTCGGGCATCAGTTCGAATATGGCCGATCTGCTGGCGAGCCATGAGCCTTCGGCGCGCGAGGCGATCGATCTTTTCTGCCTGCGCGTCGTGCGCGAGGTTGGCGGCTTTATCAGCATGCTTGGCGGCCTTGACGCTCTTGTCTTTACCGGCGGCATCGGCGAACACGCGACACCTGTCCGTGAGCAAATTGTCGCGGCGCTCGGTTGGAAAGGGCTTGTCCTTGACGAAGCGAAAAACGCTAACGGCGATGGCAGCGCGGAAGTCAAGATTTCCACGCCGCAAAGCTCAGCTGAAATATGGTTAATTCCCACGAACGAAGAACTGGTGATCGCCCGGCACACGCGCGAACTTGCGAACAGCCAGCATTAAACGAGAACGTCCCTGCGATTTTCCTTATGAAAAGCCGGTATGGTTTATCGAAATTAACCGTGCCGGAATAGATGGCATTTATTTCATTTTATTTTAAGTTTTTTGATAAATAATAGAGGTGTTTTAAAGGAGAAATTTTATAGGGAAGACAACATGATGCTTTCGAAGGATGTGGTCGGCGTTTTGGTCGATCTGATCGAAAACAAGCTTGGCGCGCTTCAAATCGGCGATCGCGAGGATTTGCGCGAGATGATCGTTCTGCAGCATTGTCTTGCCGAATTGCAGGCCCTGAAAGCGACGCAATCCGGCGTCCTGAAGGACTTTTGCGATTTGCCGCGTCGCGGTCGCCGCCGCAAGGTCGCCGATATCATGGAAGAAATGCGCGAAAGGGCTTAAGGCCGTTCGAATCCGTCCGGGACGCGCGGCGCCGATACCCTTCTATTTTAATTTTTCCTTCAGCAATTCATTCAACAGCGCCGGGTTGGCCTTGCCGCCGGTGGCTTTCATGACCTGGCCTACGAAAAAGCCGAAAAGCTTGTCCTTGCCGGCCTTGTATTCGGAAACCTTGCCGGCGTTGGCGGCCAAAATTTTGTCGATTTCAACCGCAATCGCGCCGGAGTCCGTCACCTGTTGAAGGCCTTTTTCCTTCACGATGGAAGCGGCGGATTTGCCCGACTCGACCATGATTTCGAAGACGTCCTTGGCGATGCGGCCCGAAATGGTGCTGTCGCCGATAAGGTCGATAAGGCCGCCAAGCGCCGTCGCCGAAACGGGGCTGTCGTCGATGGTCTTGCCAAGGCGGTTGATCGCCGCGAAAAGTTCGCCCGTCACCCAGTTGGCCGCCAGTTTGCCGTCGCGGCCTTTGGCGACGTTCTCAAAGAAGTCCGCGCTGGCCCTTTCTGCCACGAGCACCGAAGCGTCGTAGGGCTTGAGGCCATATTGCTCGATAAAACGCGTTTTTTTCTCGTCCGGCAATTCGGGCAGCGTCACGCGGATCGCCTCGACCCAATCAGGGTCAAGCTTGAGCGGCAGAAGATCGGGATCGGGGAAATAGCGGTAGTCGTGCGCTTCTTCCTTTGAGCGCATGGATCGCGTCATGCCTTTGCCGGTGTCCCACAGCCGCGTTTCCTGTTCCACCGTGCCGCCGGATTCCAGAACTTCGACCTGCCGCCGGGCTTCGTAGTCGATGGCCTGCTGCACAAAGCGGATGGAGTTCACGTTCTTGATTTCGCACCGCGTGCCGAAGTTCGTGTCGCCCATGCGACGCATGGACAGGTTGACGTCGCAGCGCATGGAGCCTTCTTCCATGTTGCCGTCGCAGGTGCCGAGGTAACGCATAATGGCGCGCAGTTTCTTGAGATACGCCGCCGCTTCGTCCGGGCTGCGCATGTCGGGTTCCGACACGATTTCCATAAGCGCGACGCCGGACCGGTTTAGATCGACATAGGTTTCATTGGGGCTTTGATCGTGAAGACTCTTGCCCGCGTCCATTTCCAGATGGAGGCGCGTGATGCCGACTTTGCGCGTTTCGCCGTCGGCGAGATCGAGCTGGATTTCGCCCTTGCCCACAATCGGCTGCTTGTACTGGCTGATCTGGTATCCGGCGGGCAGGTCGGCATAGAAATAATTCTTGCGGTCGAAGATGGAGTTCAGGTTGATCCGGGCCTTAAGGCCAAGGCCCGTGCGCACGGCCTGTTCGATGCACTTCGCGTTAATGACGGGCAGCATGCCGGGGAACGCCGCGTCCACAAGGCTGACTTGCGCGTTGGGTTCGGCGCCGAACTCGGTCGATGCGCCGGAGAAAAGTTTGGCCTTTGACGTTACCTGGGCGTGAACTTCAAGCCCGATGACCATTTCCCATTTGCCGGTAGTGCCATTGATCGTCATCATGTGTTATACCTTGCCTCAAGCGCCCTTTCCGGCGGCCATCATTATGGCCCTAACCCCAATTGTCAAATCCTCCCCATGAACGTTATTTTCGCCAATCTCGAGGCCCTCCAGCAAAGAATCGCCGCCGCGGCCCAAACCGCCGGGCGGGAGGCCTCCCCGGTCAAGCTTATTGCCGTCAGCAAGCTCCAGCCACCGGAGGCGGTGGAGGAGGCTTTGGCGGCCGGGCAGGCCTGTTTTGGCGAAAACTACGTCCAGGAGGCCATAAAAAAGTTTGGGGCCCTGCGCGGCAGCCACCCGGGCCTCGAATTGCACCTTGTCGGGCCGCTGCAAACGAACAAGGCCGAGGAGGCGGTTAAGCTTTTCGATGTCATCCAGACGGTCGACCGGCCCAAGCTGGCGGCGGCGCTGGCCGAGGCCTGCCTGAAAGTTGGGCGGGTGCCCACGTTCTATGTGGAAGTGAACATCGGGCGCGAGCCCCAAAAAGCGGGCGTGCTTCCGGAGGAGCTTGATGCTTTTTTGGAGCAGTGCCGGACCGAGCACGGGCTGGACATTACGGGACTGATGTGCATTCCGCCTCTTGAGCAGGATCCCGAGCCGCATTTCCGCCTTTTGCGTCAGCTTGCCGACAGGCTGAAGATCAAAAACGTCAGCATGGGCATGAGCGCGGATTTTGAAACGGCCATCCGTTGCGGTGCGACCGAGGTCCGGATCGGGACGGCGCTTTTCGGGGAGCGTCCGGCCAGGGACGAGTAAGCGGAAAAAGGCGTTACTGTTTCTTCGATACGCTGCCGCACTTAAGGCGCGTGCGTTCCTGATCCGCGCGGGAGCGGATGGTTTGCGGCGCGTTCGGATAGTTCTTTTTCAACTCGTTCAGCGTCGTGCACGCGTCTTGTGTTTTCTCGAGCGAGCCGAGCGACATGGCCATTTTCAGCAGGCTGTCGGGCGCTTTCGTGCCTTTGGGGTTCTGCTGATACGCATCCGCAAAGGCCACGGCGGCGTCGTTGAATTTGGCGCGAACGTAAAACGTTTCAGCGTACCAATATTTCGCGTTATCGACGAGTTTGTCCTTCGGGTTTTTGTCGATAAACGACTTGAAGGCTTTTTCGGCGCCTTCGTAATCGGCCTGACGCAAAAGGCCAAAGGCGCGGTCGTACTGTTCTTGCGCGGTCAGCCCGTAATCGGGCGGCGTATCAGGCAATGGCGGCGTTTTGGGATTCTTTACGGCTCCGGTAACCTTCTCGCCCCGGACTTTCAAATCGCCCAAGGTGCCGGTTACGGCTTCCGCTTCGGCGGAGTCGCTTTCCTGTTCTTCGCCGTAACCGCTTTGGCTTGCGGCAGGCGCGGACGCCGCAGGGGCGGGGGTGGGGACGGGGATGGACTCAAGACGGGTGAGACGTTGTTCGGCATCGCTCTGCAAGCGCTGAAGCGCGAGGTCGATCCGCCGCACGGCATATTCCATCTGTTCGAGCTTGCCCGTGAGCGCGCGCATCTGATCCTCGATGGCGCCCAGGCGCATTTCGTAATTTGCGCCGGTGCCGGGCGCAGCGGAGCCGTAGGCGTAGGAATCTTCCTGAGCGTGCAAGGGAAGAGCGACGAACAAAAGCGCGAGAACGGCGGCAACAGGTATTTTTTTCATGGTTGACAGCCCAAGTCGGGACGAAGGGAGATAGGGAGCGTATGAAGCAAAACCTAACAGATTATTGCGTCGAAACAATGGCCTCTGAAAAAACAAAAGAAAAGGCCGTGACCCGAAGGTCACGGCCCGATTCTTTAGCTAACACCGTCACGGAGGACGGCGCTTCCGTTACTGCGCGGTAACCGTAACGGCGCGGCGGTTCTGAGCCCATGCGGTCTCATTGCTGCCGAGCACAGCCGGGCGCTCTTTGCCATAGCTGACGGTCTTGACGCGGTCGGCCGGAATGCCGGCGGCAACCAGGTAGTTCTTCGCAGCCGTGGCGCGACGCTCGCCGAGGGCGAGGTTGTACTCACGCGTGCCACGCTCGTCGCAGTGACCTTCAACCGTCACGCGAACGTTGGCGTACTTTTTAAGCCACGCAGCTTGACGATCCAGCGTTGCGCGGGCTTCGGCCGTCAGATCCGACTTGTCGAAACCGAAGAATACGCGGTCGCCGACGTTGACGACCAGATCTTCCTGGGTTCCCGGACGGGCGGCGCCCATCCTGCCGGCTCCGCCAGCGCCACCAGCGCCACCGGCGCCTTCTGCACTACCGGTTGTGTCGCAAGCGGCAACCATTACAAGCGCCGCCATAAGGCACAAAAACTTCTTGAACATTGTAACCCCCTTCGTGAACCTCTAGCGGATCAAGCCGGACCAAAAAACTTTGTTCCCAACCTTAGCCGAGATGTGTGATGACAGACAAGGCAACCGCTCGCGACTCGAAATTTCCATAAAAGTTAAGAAACTGCTAAGCCCGGACGCGATACCCGGAAAAGTTATTTATCTTAACGATTCGGAAGCGAAAAAAATACCGCTTTTCCTCGACAAGATAAATTACATATCCAATTACGAAAATAAACCGCATGCCCCCTTTAATCAAGTCCCGACAATCCGATTTTCCCAAGAATCAGAATCGATTAGCCCGCCGTGGCAAGAAGGCAACAAGGGAAAAAAAGGAAAGACTTGGGGCAAAATAAAGGCAAATGGATGTGCCGAATACGGGTCCGAAAAGGAAGGAAGCGGACGGAAAAACGCATGCGTTATTTTATTTCAATGTGCGAATTCATGAGGGTAGCAGGAAAACGGCAGCATTCTTCGGCCAATAAAGAAAAAGGCCGAAAACGCTGAAGAGATTTAGTCAAGACATTGATTTCGTTCAAAATAAAACAGCCGGCGGGTTCGCTCCGCTTTCCCGGTATCGATTAGGGAATTAGAGGCGACCATGCCGGGTCGGAGGCGTCCATCGGCGTGGAGATTTCCCGCTCATTATATCCCGTCAGGTCGATGGAGTAGAGGCGCGCCGTGCGTTGCCGTCCGCCGGACCCTGTCGGCAGGTCCTTGAAGTACATCAGGACGCGACCGTTCGGCGACCATGTCGGTCCTTCGACGTGATAGGATTCCGTCAGCAACCGCTCGCCCGAACCGTCGGCGCGCATCACGCCGATGTAGAATCGGCCGGATGCCTGCTTGGTGAACGCGATCAAATCGCCGCGCGGCGACCACACCGGCGTTGCGTAACGTCCGTCGCCGAAACTGATGCGTTGCACGTCGCTGCCGTTCGCGCTCATGACGTAAAGCTGTTGTGTGCCGCCACGGTCGGATTCAAACACGATCCGCTTGCCGTCCGGCGCGAAGCTCGGCGCGGTGTTGATCGACGGATGGCTCGTCAGCTTCTGGGTGCGCCGTGTGCGCAGATCCATGGTGTAGATGTTCGAGTTGCCGTTTTCAGAAAGGCTAAAGATCACCTTGTTGCCGTCGGGAGAAAAACGGGGCGCGAACGTCATGTTCGCGAAGTCGCCCAGCACTTCCTGCCGGCCCGTGTCGATGTTGAACAGGTAAACGCGCGGCCGGTTGTTGTAATAGGCCATGTACGTGATTTCCTGCAGCGTCGGCGAGAAACGCGGCGTGAGCACCAGCGCGCGGCCGTCCGACAGCAGGCGGTGATTTTCGCCGTCCTGGTCCATGATGGCGAGGCGCTTGACGCGCGCGTTCGCCGGGCCGCTTTCCGCCACGTAAACGATGCGCGTGTCGAAATAACCGTCTTCGCCCGTAATGCGCTTGTAAATCGCGTCGGCGATGATATGCGCGACGCGCCGCCAGTTATTCGGCACCGTGAAATAAGCAAGTCCCGTCATTTGCTGCTCGCCGAACACGTCCCACAGGCGAAACTCGACTTTCAGGCGGCCGTCCGCCTGGGCTTCGATTCGGCCGACCACAAGGGCCTGCGTGTTCAGGACGCGCCAGTCCGCGAAACGCGGGGCTACAAGCAGCGAATCCCTGTCCTGGATGAAGGAATGAGGATCGACGGCGGAAAAAAGGCCGGAACGGACCAGATCCTTGCTGACGACCTGCGCGATGTCGCGCCCGAATTGGGCTTCGTTCCCGCCGGCGCCGTAAAAAGCCGGGATGGCGATAGGAATAGGCTCCACCACGCCGCGCGTGATGTCGATTCTGACTTCCGCTCGCGCGGAAGCCAGAGGGCAGAAGACAGGCATCAGAAGGCAGAGGAAGAAAAGAACAAATTTTTGCAAAGCAAAGACGCGAACCATCTGATACCTGCCTTCTGTCATCTGCATTCTGTTCATAGCATATCCCTCGGGTCGAAATTGAAACGGATGGTTTTCCACTGTTCATACTGATCGGGCGGCAGTTCCAACGGGCTGCACTTCGGGTTGCGCAAGGCGCGCAAGGCGGATTCGGCGGCGGCGCGGAAGTATGGATCGGTTCCCAAACGCATTTGATCCACCACCTGAGCCGATTGCACAGTACGATCAGGATTTACTTCGATCAAGACCTCTACGACAAGCGTTTCCGCGTTGCGCGCTCCCACCGGCATGTTCCAGCACTGGCTGATCTGGCGGCGCAGGGCGTCTTCGGCGCTGATTGTGAGGCGGTCGGACAGCGCCGGGCCGAAATTTCCTTTGGCTCCATTGGGCGTTTCGCCCTTGTCGGCCGTTTCGCTCGGTTCCGTTTTTGGCGCGGCCGGTTTGAGCCTGGCTACGTTTTTCAGGACGCTCGCCAACTGGTCCTGTTGGGCCTGGGCCTGCGGTTTGGGCGGCTCGGGAGGGGGCGGTTTGGGCTTGGTTTTCGGTTCGGGAAAGGCTGCTTCGTCGGGCGTTTCCTGTTTTGGCGGCTCGGCGGGCTTGGCCTCAGGCGTTTGCGGCTTGATTTCCTCCCTGGCCGGAGGGAGCGGCCTGGGTTCCGGCGGCGAAGGCCTGGCTTCTTCTTCGGGCTCGCTGCGTATGCGGGTGTTGGTGATCTCCCCGATTTCCACGATGTCGACCGGAATGGGCCGCCAGGGCGCGGGAAGGGGCTTGATGAAGACCGGAAGCCCGAAATACAGAAAAAGAAGCGCCCCAAGATGCAGGCACGTCGAGGCGATCATACTGTTGCGAAGGTTTCCGTTCTCAATCATCATGGCATGCACCTCACCGGCGCGTGCGCGCCCGTTCCGGCGCCGGCTCGGGCCTCGGCAGTTCCGCGACAAGCGCAACCTTGTTAAAGCCGCCGGCGTTGATGGTTCCCATGACTTCCATGATCCGGCCATAGGGAACGCCTTTATCCCCGCGCACGAAAACGCGCGCGTCGGGATTCGCGCCCGTGATGGCCCGGAGTTTTGAGACCAGAGCGTCCACCTCAAGCAAGTTTTGCTGAAGATAGACGTTGCCTTTGGCGTCGATGCTCACCACAAGGGGTTCCTTGCTGTCCTGACTGACTGAACGCGCTTGCGCGCGCGGGAGATCGACGGGGACGGCGACGGTCAAAAGCGGCGCGGTCACCATGAAAACGATCAACAACACCAGCATCACGTCGACGAGCGGCGTGACATTGATGTCGGCCACCGGGCGATAGCCCGCTCGCCGCCCGCGCCGCGGCGCGCCTCCCCCGCTCATGACAGGCCCGGCCATCAGTGGTCTTCCATGTTGCGCGACAGCGTCGCGATAAAGTCGTTGGCAAAGTTTTCAAGCCGCGCGCCATAGCGCCCGATCTCGGTCGAAAATTTGTTGTAGGCCGCTGTGGCCGGGATGGCGGCTACAAGGCCGAGTGCCGTTGCCAGAAGCGCTTCGGCGATGCCCGGCGCAACGACGGCAAGGCTCGTGTTCTGGGCCTGCGCGATGCCGATAAAGGCCCGCATGATGCCCCAGACGGTGCCGAACAGGCCGATGAAGGGTGCGACGGAACTTACCGAGGCCAGAAACGTCATCCATGTTTCGATCAATGCCATCTCACGGCCGATGGTGACTTGTAGAACGCGGTCGATGCGCGCCTGAACCGAAGCGCGGCCCTGCGGCGTGGCCAGCATGCCTTTTTCGCTGGCGCTCCGCCATTCCTTCATGCCCGCGACGAAGACGGCCTGCATGGGATCGTTGGGCCTTTTGATTTTGTTGTAAAGAAGGTCGAGCGAGCCGCTGGACCAGAAGCGTTCCTCAAAAAAAGTCGCGCGGTTTTTCAGACGGGAAATTTTGGAGATTTTGTCGAAAATCAAACCCCACGTGAAGACCGAAATAACAAGCAAGCCGATCATGACGACTTTGGCGACGAAATCGGAATGGCTGAAAAGGCCGAAAACCGACATGTCCATCGGGGCAACCGAACCGGCAAGCTGGACTTGCGAAACCGGGTCAACGGCTTGAGCTTCCATAGGCATAGCGAACGTAACTCCTTGGTTTTTCTTTTAGATACACCGGGCGCGTAAAACGGCGCGCCATTCTTTCGGCATGCGTAAAACTTTTCCTTCGGTCGAGATGGTCACGAGAGTCACGGCCATCACCGCGAGCGGTTTACCTTCATGGCGAATGATCTGGCGCATGTCTAGTGTCGCCGCGCCACAGGCCGTTACTTCCGTCTCAACCTCAATTAAATCGTCCAATCGCGCGGGGGACTGATAGTCCACAACCAGTTTCTTGACCGCGAAAAGGAGGTTGTGGTTGGCCTTCAGGTCATGGTGATTCGCGCCTAGCTCCCGTAAAAGCTCCGTCCGCCCGCGTTCCGCAAACCCCAGATAGTTGGCGTAATAGACAACCCCCGCCGCGTCGGTGTCTTCGTAGTAGACGCGGACGGGAAGAACATGTTTTCCGGCGGCGCGGGCCGTTTTATCTGTTTCCTTGGCCGAAATCTTCGTTTTCATCAGCATCGTCGTTCGTTTCCCGCGCGCCGGAAGCTCCGCCGCCATTGTCCAATAAACTCATTTGCCGTCCCGTTGGCGCCGTAAGGCCCAGATGGCGGTAGCCGCCCTCCGTGAGCATCCGGCCCCGTGGCGTTCGCTGGAGCAAACCCTGTTGGATGAGATAGGGCTCGATCACTTCTTCCAGCACGTCGCGTTGCTCGGCAAGCGCGGCCGCGAGCGTTTCCACGCCTGCCGGGCCGCCCCCATAATTTTCGGCAATCATGGCAAGATAACGGCGATCCATCGCGTCGAAGCCCAAACGGTCGACTTCCAGCTTTTTCAGGGCGCTATCGGCAGCCTTGGCGTCAATAGCCTTATGCCCGTCGACGGCGGCAAAGTCGCGCACACGGCGTAAAAGACGCACGGCCACGCGGGGCGTACCACGCGCGCGGCTGGCGATCTCGCTGGCGCCGTCCGGGGTGAGAGGCAAAGAAAGCTTATGCGCGGCGCGGCGGATGATCTCTTGCAGTTCTTCCGGCGTGTAGAAGTTCAGGCGCAGCGGGATGCCAAAACGTTCGCGCAAGGGACGCGTGATCAGGCCGCTTCGCGTCGTCGCGCCGATAAGCGTAAACGGCGGCAAGTCAATACGCACCGAACGCGCCGAAGGCCCTTCGCCGATGATGAGATCGAGCTGGAAATCCTCCATGGCCGGGTAGAGGATTTCTTCCACCGCCGGGTTCAAACGGTGAATTTCGTCGATAAACAATACATCATGCGGCTGCAGGTTGGTGAGCAACGCCGCCAGATCGCCTGCCCGCGCGATCACGGGGCCGGACGTGCCGCGAAAGCCGACGCCGAGTTCGCGCGCGATGATTTGCGCCAACGTCGTTTTGCCAAGTCCCGGCGGGCCGGAAAGAAGGACGTGATCGAGCGCTTGCTTGCGTTGCTGCGCCGCGCGGATGAAAACGTCCAGATTGGAGCGCAGGGTTTCCTGTCCCACAAAATCGACGAGGCGTTGCGGGCGGAGCGCCATGTCCGGGGCTTCTTCGGCCAGAGGCGCGGGGGTGACGAGGCGGTCGGACAGGGCGGCTTGGGCGTTGGGCTTCATGCGGCGCTATCCCTTCGGCTGAGCTCCGCGAGGCTGGCGCGGATGAGGGCATCTAGTTTCGCGTCATTACCCAATTTTCCGGCGGCGGAAGAAACGGCCGCGAAAGCTTCCATGCGGCGATAGCCCAGATTGATCAAAGCCGATACGGCGTCGCCGTTGACGCCGCTCGTGGCGAGCGGGGCCGGAGCGCCCGCAACGCCGGAGCGCCCGATAATTCCGGCAACCTTATCTTTCAATTCCGTGACGATGCGCAGCGCCAGTTTCGGCCCGACGCCGTCGGCTTGTGTCAACACGGCTTTGTCCTGCGCGGCAATGGCCTGGGCAAGGCGGTCGGGCGAAAGGATGCCGAGGATGGCCAGGGCCGATTTCGCGCCCACGCCTTGCACGGTCGTGAGCAGGCGGAACCAGTCGCGTTCGGCTGTGTCAATAAAGCCGTAAAGGCTTATGGCGTCTTCGCGCACGTGCGTTTCGATCAGGAGCGAAACCGTTTCGCTTGCGCCGATCTGGTTCAACGTCCGGCCCGAAACGGCGACGACATACCCCACGCCTTGCACGTCGATGACGAGCTGGTTGTTGGAAATGTTGTCCACTTTGCCTGTCAGTTTGCCGATCATTCGGGATGACGTTCCTTTTCAACGCGTTAAGGGGTAGCCCTCGGCGGCACGCCGATGATGCGCGTGGCAGATTGCAACTGCAAGGGCGTCGGCGGCGTCGGCGGCCTGTTTTCCCGAGCCGGGCAGGAGCACGCGAATCATGGCCTGGATCTGCTTTTTGTCCGCATGGCCATAGCCCGTGACCGCTTGTTTGACCTTGTTGGCCGAATATTCCGTCACGTTGAGCCCGGCTTGCGCAGCCGTTAGCATGACCACGCCGCGAGCCTGTCCCAATTTTAAAGCCGAGGCGGCATTGCGGTTTACGAACGTTTCTTCAAGCGCCGCTTCATGTGGGAGGTGGGTAGCTACGACGCCGCTCAGCGCTTCGGCAAGCGCCCTTAACCTTTCGGCCATGGGGAGGCCGGGGTCGGGGTTGATTCGGCCGGCGGCAATAAAAGACAAGCGGTTGTCGTGCCTGGCCACGATTCCCCAGCCGGTGTGCCGAAGACCGGGGTCGAGGCCGAGGATAAGGCGAATCGCTGTCATGCCAGCAGGTTAGGCACGCGCCTGACCGGGCACAAGAAGAGGTTTTGCCTTGTGTTTTCCTGCCGTTCGCCTATCAAGGTACGGAGTTTTTCTACAGAGGAAAGGGCGCAGGCATGATCGAATTGTTGTGGTGGCACTGGGCCATTGCAGGTTTCGGGTTCATTCTGGCGGAGCTGTTGCTCCCCGCTTTCGTTCTGATTTGGTTCGGGCTTGGCGCGTTTATCGTTATGGCGGCGAAGTTGCTCCTGCCCGGCCTGGGGCTCACGCCGCAGATTTTGCTGTGGTCCTTGTCGTCAATTCTTATGATCGTTTTGTGGTTCAAGGTTTTTAAACGTCACCATCACAAAACGTTTGTTGGCCGCTCCTCGGCGCATATCGAGGGAGAGGTCGGCATTTTGATCGAACCCGTCGCGCCCTTCAAAAACGGCCGCGTGCGTTTTCAGCGTCCCGTTCTGGGCTCCGACAATTGGGAATGCATTGCCGACGAGCCGGTTGAAGTGGGCGCGCGAGTCAAAGTACTGAAGGTCGAGGGAAGTCTGGTTACCGTTGGGAAGGTTTAACGCCGGAAAAATTCAATAAGGAGGACCGTCATGGATCCGTCGCTGATCGTCGTTGTCGTTCTTGCTCTCTTCATTTTCATCACGCTGTTGAAGGGCGTGCGCGTCGTGCCCCAGGGTGAGGAATGGGTGATCGAGCGGCTAGGCAAGTATGAGGAAA
>JAXGVG010000009.1:0-24022 GCA_040773965.1 Alphaproteobacteria bacterium
ATGTTACGCGATTCGCCGTGCCGCGAAAGCTTTCTTTCCTTTCGTTTGCCCAAGCGGCGCCGATCCGGTTCGGGCCCAGAGACAAAAGCGCGAAAGAGAAATGGAATATAACCGGGACCGGCCAACGGTGCCCGCCAGCATGCTTTTGGCGCGTTTTCTGTCGCGCCACGGATCGATGAACGAAACGGCCAGAAGTTTTTTCAATGCCGAATTTTTTCATGCGCCATGTAAGGCCCGGTTTATAAGCTCTTGTTGTTGTTCCAAATGTTTTTTGAAAGAACCTGTGGCGGGCGAGGCGGCTTCAGGACGGGCAATGCAGGAAATTTGCCGGTTCTTGTTGCCGGTTTGGGCCAAAACGTTTTCAAGCCGCCGGTCGAGGAAGTTCCAGGCGCCCATGTTTTCGGGCTCTTCCTGGCACCATGCGATTTTCGCTTTCGGAAAACGTGCCAGCTCCTGCGCCAGTTCCTTTTCGGGGAAAGGATAAAACTGTTCCAGCCGGATAAGGGCGAGATCGTCGATGCGTTTGTTTCCACGGGCGTCGTTCAGGTCGTGATAAATCTTGCCGCTGCACAGGATGACGTTCTTGATCGAATGATTTTTGGCCTGCGCGGCCGTCCGGTCGCCGATCACGGGCCGGAAAGCCGTATCGGGTCCCATCCACGCCATGTTGGAAACGCACCGTTTATCGTTCAGCAGCGCCTTCGGCGTCATCAACACCAGCGGCTTGCGTATGCTGCGCTTAACCTGACGCCGGAGAATGTGGAAATAATTCGCGGGCGTCGTGCATTGGGCGACTTGCCAGTTGTTTTCGCCGCACAGCTGGAGGAAACGCTCCAGCCGCGCCGAGGAATGTTCCGGCCCCTGACCCTCGTAACCGTGCGGTAAAAGAAGGACGAGCCCCGACAGGCGCAGCCATTTGGATTCGGCGGAGGCGATGAACTGGTCGATGATGACCTGCGCGCCGTTGGCGAAATCGCCGAACTGGGCCTCCCAGCACACGAGCGCGTCCGGCCCCGCGAGGGAAAAACCGTATTCGAAGCCCAGCACGGCCGCTTCCGACAGCGGGCTGTCGTGCACCTCGAAATCGGCTTGCATGGGGCGTATGCCGTTCAGCGGCACGTAACGCTGTTCGTTCGTCTGGTCGTAGATGATGGCGTGGCGCTGGGCGAACGTTCCCCGTCCGCAGTCCTGTCCCGACAGGCGCACGGGAATGTTTTCAAGCATCAGCGACCCGAACGCCAAAGCTTCGGCGGTAGCCCAGTCGATGCCGTCGCCGCTTTCCACCGCCGCGCGGCGGGCGTCCAAAAAGGCGGCGATTTTCGGGTGGATGTTGAACCCTTCCGGTTTTTGGCCGATGCGCCTTCCGATGTCGCGCAAAACGTCCAGATCGACGCCGGTCGGCACGTTTTCCGGGGCGGAGGACGACGAGGCCAGCCCGAGCCAATGACCTTCCAGCCAATCCGCCTTGTCGGGTTTGAGACCCGCCGACTCCTTGAGGCTTTTTTTGAAATCGTTTTGAAAAGAGCTGCCGATGTTGCTTGCTTCGGCTTCCGTCAACACGCCCTCGGACACAAGTTTTTTGGCGTAAATCTCGCGCACCGGCACGTGTTTCCGGACTTGCTCGACCATCAGCGGCTGCGTGAACGAGGGCTCGTCGTTTTCGCTGTGGCCGTGGCGGCGGTAGCACACGATGTCGATCACGGCGTCCTTGTGGAACTTTTGCCGAAAGGACGCCGCCATATGCGCCACGCGGATTACCGCTTCGACGTCGTCGCCGTTAACGTGGAAAACCGGCGACTGGATCATCTTGGCCGCGTCGGTGCAATAAACGCCGGAGCGCGCGTATTTCGGGCTTGTGGTGAAGCCGACCTGATTGTTGATGACGACGTGCACCGTGCCGCCGGTCGTGTAGCCCCGAAGCTCCGACAGCATCAGCGTTTCCGCCGCGATGCCCTGGCCGGCAAAGGCCGCGTCGCCATGGATCAGCAAGCCCATGATCTGGCGGCGCGCTTCGTCGTTGAGGGTCGCGCCCTGGGCGCATTGCTGTTGTTTGGCGCGGACGCGGCCCATCACGACGGGATCGACAAACTCCAGATGCGACGGGTTGGGCATCAAGGTCAGGCGCACCTTGTGGCCGCCGAATTCGCGGACGGTCGAGGTGCCCAGATGGTATTTCAGGTCGCCGGAGCCCTGGACGCTGTCGGGATAGGCGGGCGTTCCCTGAAACTCCGCGAAAAGAACGGGCAGGGGTTTATGAAGAAGGTTGGCGAGGATGTTCAGCCGGCCACGGTGCGCCATGCCGATAACGGCCTTTTGCAGGCCTTCGTGAGCGCAGCGCGCGATAAGCGCTTCCAGCGCGGGGATCAGGGCCTCGGCGCCTTCAAGGCTGAAACGCGCCGTGCCGGGAAACGCGGTTTGCAGGAATTTTTCAAGGCTTTCGGCAAAAGTGAGCCTCTCCAGAACATGGCTTTTGAAGGCCGGATCGAAGTTTTCGGCTTTTTGCGGCTTCTCAAAGCAATCCCGGATCCAGCGGCGCTGCTCGGGGTCCTGAATGTGCATGTATTCGATGCCAATGCTGCCGCAGTAAACTCTCTGAAGGCGCGTTATGATTTTTTGCAAGGGGGCCATTTGTAGGCCCAGCATCCCGTCGATGAAAATCGGCTTGGTGAGATCGTCTTCCGTAAAGCCGTAATTCCTGGGGTCGAACTCGGGGTGCGGCGCAAGCGGCGTCAGGTCCAGCGGGTCCAGTTTGGCGCGCAAATGGCCGCGAATCCGGTACGTCCGGATCAGCCACATCGCGCGGAGGCTATCCAGCGATACCGGGTCAGGTTCGGGCGCGTTCCGGGGCGTTTGAGGCCCGTTTTCGGAGATCGGCAAATCCCCTGGGGCCGAATCCTTCAACGACTCGAAAAAAGAGCGCCACGCCGGATCGACGGAATCCGGGTCTTGCGCATAGCGCGTCAACAACTGCGCGATATAGTCCGCGTTGGCGCTGTCAAGAAAAGGCACGTTTTCGGGTTTCATCGGATGAAGGGAATGCGAAGCCTATCTGTATAAGGCAATACGGCGGCAAAACAAAAAAGAATCGGCGCGACGATTCCGCGCCAACAACAAAACGCTCGCTTTTTCAGGGGTTAAAGGTTTTCCCGGTAAAGCCTGCCGGATTGCCGGAGGAGGGCGACTTGCTGGTCGATGAGCGTTCGCGTTTGCCCGATGCGCTTGTCGCGGATGCATGCCCTGAAGGCGGAAGCCGGATTCAAGGGCTCCGTTATATAAAAGTGCGCCTGGAGGCCTCGCGGCGTCAGCGTCTGGTGAAGAATGGCGGTCAGACCGGTCGCCAGAAGACCGGTCGCGCGGTCGCCCAGCGCCTGCTCGCCAAGTTGCAACAAACCTTCAAGCGCCTCCTCGATCGTTCCCGCGTGAACCGAGGTAATGACAAGGTGGCCCGACGTGGCGGCGCGGAGAAGCTGGTTGGCCGCGCCCGGCGTGCGGATCTCTCCCACGAAAATGTAACGCGGATGCCAGCGCAGGCTGCGTTTCAGCATTTCCGCCCACTCATGGTCTTCCCGGACTTCGACCTGGTAGCAATAGCCGTTTTTGCCGTGACGGCCTTCAAGGTTGTACTCGACGGGATCCTCGATGGAAAAAGCGACGCCGCCGAAACGGTCCAGATAATCGGCAAGCAGGGAACAGGACGTCGTGGTTTTGCCCTGGCCCGTGGAGCCGCAAATCAGAATCAATCCGTCGCGCTGCCCAAGATTCTGAAGGTGAGGCACCAGCGCGGGCATGAAGCCGAGTTTGTCCACCGTCATGGGAACGGCATTGATCTTTCGCAAGGCGGCCCACAGGAGGCCGCTGGCCGTTCGCGCTTTCGCGGCGCGCAGGCGGACCTTTTCGAAAGTCAGGCCCATTTCGTCTTCAGTAAAATTGTTGCGCAGATAATTCGCCAGATTGTTTACGGCATCCGTGTATTCGGGCGGAATGTCGATTTCCTGGTCGCTGGGCGGGTGTCCGGCGTACTTGCTGTAATGCGGCGCGGCATCGCCTTCAAGACAGATGTAAAGATCGACGAAATCGAGTTCGTGGAGTTTGCGCTGCTGCATGAGGTTCCTTATACGCTCGAAGATGTAAAATAAAAATTAAGTTTTAACCGGGACCTTTAAAAAAAGGATGGGCCAAGGCCTTGGGAAGGAAGCCTTTTCCCGAACCTTGGAGCGCGTAGAGTTTACCCTCCCCCGTAACTTTTTACCAGACTCCCGGCGATGAGGTACCAGCCGTCCACAAGCACGAAAAAGATGACCTTGAAAGGCATGGAAATGACCGAGGGCGGCAACATCATCATGCCCATGGACATGAGGATCGACGCGATGACCATGTCGATGATAAGGAACGGAAGGAAGATAAGAAACCCTATCTCAAAGGCCCGCCGCAGTTCGGAAATCATGAAAGAGGGGATGAGCGCGCGGAAAGGTACGTTTTTGTCCTTGAGTTCCTTGCCGCTCGCGTCGCGGCTTGTATCGATTTTGGCCAGCTCCAGAAAAAGGTCGAGGTCCTTGACGCGCGTGTTTTTGAGCATGAACCCGTGAAAGGGCTCGGCGGTGCGCGTAAAGGAAGTCTCTTCGTCCATTTCGCCGTTCATCAGGGGCTTCAGGCCGTCGTCCCACGCTTTTTCAAAAACGGGCTGCATGACGAACAGCGTCATAAAGAGGGCCAGACTGATAAGAACGATGTTCGGCGGCGTTTGTTGCACGCCTATGGCCGTTCGGGTGAAGGACAGCACGACGACGATGCGCGTAAAGCAGGTCACCATGACAAGAATAGAGGGCGCAAGAGAGAGCACGGTGATCAGCAGCGTCAGCTGCACGATGCGCGCCGTTGTGGTGGGGCCCTGGCCAAGATCGAGGCTGATGTTCTGGGCGGCGGCGGACAGAGGCAGACAAAAGAGGCCGGTCACGCAAACCAGCGACGCCAGAAGAAAAAGCCAGAAGGTCCTTTTTTTCATGGGATTGTTGCCGATTTTGCGCCGGGGGAAGGAGGGGGGAAAGGGCCGGCCACGACGGTATCCTGTTGAAGCCCGAGGAGAAGAAGGTGTTGGGCGTTGTCGCATTGAACGATGACCAGCCGCCGCCGCGCGTCCAGAGAGAGGCTTTCCACGACCTTGAGCCGCCTCGCCGTTCCGGGAATCGGAACGCTCCATCCTTTTCCGGCAAAGCGCTTAAGCCCCCACGCCAACAGTCCCATAAGACCTATAACGGTTGTTGCCGCAAGGGTAAAGCGGAACCAGGAAATGGTGTCTGGATCAGGATTGGGGATCATCGTTGGCCGATTCCGGACGTTGGCTGGCAAACGCGGCCTGAATCTTTCGCAGCTCTTTTTCGTAATCGCCCAAAAGTTCGATAAGAGCCGTCAGTTCAGGTAAAAAAACTTTCTGCAATTCGGGAGCGGCTTTTTGCACGGCCTGGCATACGCTCGATATGCGCTCGTCGACGCCGGTCATATCGACAATCTTGCCGGCCTTCAGCTGGTTTTCGGCGTCGCTGAAAAATTTCTGAAGAGATGAGAGTTCCTGAAGCGTATTCGGTTGGGTTTCATTATTCATGATCAAGGGCCTTTCGGGTCGGATAAGGAACAAGAGTCGGCGGGCGCAGGGTTGTCGTTAGCCTCATACACCTTGGCGAGTATCTCCGCCACAGCCACGATGGCTTCGCTGGGTATGGGTGTATCAAGTTCGAGTTGGGCAAGCAATTCGGCAAGATCGGCATCTTCGCGGACCTTAATGCCCTTGGCAAAGGCAATCTCCAGAATTTGCTCGGCAAGCTTTCCGCGTCCGGCCGCGACGATGGTGGCAGGATTTTCAGGGTTTTGCTCGTCGCCCTGAACGGCCACAGCGACAGGACGACCCGTGACCGGCTTCACCGGACGGATCGAAGGCGTCGGTTCTTGATTCTCGGACATGGCGGGAAGCCTAGATCATTACGCCTCCGGATGGGATCAAAAAAACCATGAACCGGCGAAAGGTCTGATTCCAAAGAGCTGAGGGAACGAATCGCTCGCTTTTTTAAACTCTTGTGGGCTAAAAGGCGCAAGAACCTTCGGGGTTACCTTGACTTTGTGGGTTTTTTTCCTTTTCGAAGCAACGATCTTGGCAAGAACCGGCGTGAGAGAAAAGGCGTTGTTAACTACTTGTTAAGAATTAAAAACCCACACTACCCTTTGGTCCTGCGAGTCTTTGTTATGCCGCCTAAAGGCCTGATGCGAAAGGAACGGTTATGGCTTCGACCGAGCCTACCCTTATTCGTTTGATGACGGAAAAGATGGCCTATCTGGGCCAGCGCCAAGCTGTTTTGGCACAAAACGTCGCGAACGCGAACACGCCCGGTTACAAGGCCAAGGACCTGACGCCGTTTTCGTTCAACGATGCGCTTCGCGAAGCCGAAGCGGGGATGAAGATAACCAACGCCAAACATATCCTTCCGGCGTCCATGGCCGGAGTCAATGCGTTGACGAAAAAAGCGCATAGTTACGAAACGGTTCCTTCCGGCAATTCGGTCGAGCTTGAGCAGCAGATGATGGAGGTGTCGGGCACGGCGATCGACTATCAGGCCGTCGTGGCGCTTTACCGCAAGTTTCAGGGGCTTATTCGTACGGCGCTCGGTAAGTAATTTTTGACTTCGAGCTTAAGAGTGAGATTATGTCTTCTTCCGATCTGAGCAGTGTGTTCGCGATTTCCGGCTCCGGCCTTCAGGCGCAGACCAGGCGCATGAAAGTTGTCGCCGAAAACATTGCGAACGCGGCGACGACGCCGTCGTCGCCTAACGAAAGGCCCTATCAGCGTCAAGTCGTGACTTTCAAGAATGAATTCGACAAGGCGCTCGGGGCTTACAAGGTCAAGGTTTCCGGCGTCAGGAAGGATAACAGCGGCTTTGTCAAAAAGTTCGATCCATCGCACCCGGCGGCGGATACCCAGGGCTATGTTCTTACGCCCAACGTCAAGCCCATCATGGAAAGCATGGACATGCGGGAAGCGCAGCGTTCCTATGAAGCCAATATGGGCGTGATCGAGGCTTCGCGCGCCATGCTGATGCGCACGATCGACATGATACGCTAAGGAGACCTGTCATGGTCATGAACATCGCCGACGCGCTTGCAGCCTACCGGCAGTCCGCCGGCAACGTTATTCCCGGCAAGGGCGGCGTTGCCGAAGCCGAAGGAAGCGGCTTTGCCGACACGCTGAAAGGTTTTATGGGCGAAGCCCTCGACAGCATGAAAGAAGCGGAAAAATCCGCGGCCTTGGGGACGGCGGGCAAAGCCAATCTGCAGGAAGTCATTATCGCCGTCAGCAGCGCCGAACTGATGATGCAAACGGTTGTGGCCTTGCGCGACAAGGTTATTTCGGCCTATCAGGAAATCATCCGCATGCCGGTGTAAGGCCCGGTTTCAGCAATATCCGTTCGCTTTAAACCATGCGATAGCGTCGGCAATGGCCTGTTCGGCGGAACTTGCCTTATAGTCAAGAGAGCGTTCGGCCTTGGCCGACGAGAAGAACATTTTTTTCTTCGCCATGCGCAAACCATCGACGGTTACGAAAGGCTCCTTTCCCGTGAGCAGGCCAACTCCTTCGGCGGCGTAGGCCAGAGGGAAAAGAATCGCGCGGGGAATTTTGACTTTAGGCGCGGAACGCCCCACTTGGCGCGCCACGGTGGCGAGTATTTCTCCCAAACCAAGATTTGTTCCGCCCAGAATATACCGCTCGCCGACCGCGCCGCGCTCATAAGCCAGCCAGTGGCCCATGGCGACATCGTTCACGTGGACGACGTTGAGTCCCGTGTCCACATAAGCGGGCATGCGTCCTTTGGCGGCCTCCACGATAATGCGTCCCGTGGGCGTCGGCTTAAGATCGCGCGGGCCGATGGGCGTCGAGGGATTGACGATGACGCACGGAAGACCGCGTTTTCGAACCAGCTCCTGCACGGCCTGTTCGGCCAGAAACTTGGACCGCTTATATGTGCCGATCATGTCGGCCAGCGTCACAGGCGTGTCTTCGTCCGATAGAGTGCCGTCCGAAAAGCAGCGCAGCGTAGCGACGGAACTTGTGTAAACGATGCGCCTGACGCCCGAGGCCAGAGCGGCTTCCATCAGCGCGCGCGTGCCGTCGATGTTGATACGGTTCATGGACGCAGCGTCGGGAACCCAAAGACGGTAATCCGCCGCGACGTGAAACAGGGCGTCGCAGCCTTCAAGAGACCGGGCGTAGGAATCCGGCTTGCCAAGATCGCCCTCGACAATGTCGATATTTTTTAATCCTTCCAGATTGCGCCGGTCGTTGTTCGGGCGCGTCAGAACGCGCAGGCGATGCCCCTTGTCCTGAAGTACGCGCGCCACGGCGGCGCCGACGAAACCGGTCGCGCCGGTGATGAAGGTAAGCGGTTCGCTCGTCATGAGGCCGTTATAGCGCCGCAGAAGAGCTCGCGCAACGCAAAGAGCGGCCTATTCCCGCGTTCCGTTCTCGCGATGACTTTCGATCAGGGCGTTTTCCTGCGTCCGTATTTTTTGAACGATGGCGGCGGCATTTTCGCCGCCTTTGCCGCCGCGCTGCGTGACGAGAACGAACTCCACGTTTAACGGTTTTAGGGAAAACCGTTGGCGGCTGACCCGATAACGCTTGTACCCTTGCGTAAACGCTGTGGTGGCTCCCGTGCGGCAGGCGGCGCGCACGAGGGCTTCAAGCGGTATGTTGCCGTCGGTGCTGTAGCTCGTCAGGGTCCATTTTGACGTGAGCCTGTCCAAGAGCTCTTCGTAGGCGGAAAGCGCGTCGTTCTTGTGATTGTATTTCGAGCGCCGCTCGGTGCGCCAGTCGGTGCGTATGGCCGCTTTGTTGCGTTCGCCGATTTTACGCGGCAGTTCCGGTTTGTCCCATAGAGCGATGCTGTTGAGAACGTGATAATTCGAGCCGTAAGGGTGCTGGTTATAGGGCGGATCGATGTAAGCGATGGAAGGCCCATTGACAGGACAGTCTTTGGCGAGACGGGTGGCTTCGAGGCGGAAGACCTCGTTTTTGCGCCCGTTGTCGTAAAAGACGGCCGGAGCAAGCGTTAAATGCGACCTGATCCGGTAAAGAGCCGTGCCGGTCTGGCCGCCCCACCCGTTATGAAAGCCCTTAAAAACGCCGGACGTATTGCTAGTGTAACACGCCTGATAGAGCAGGGGCGCAAGAAGACAAGCCGACTGTTGGGCATCGATCTCACCGTTTTCCTGCCACATACGGATCTTTTCCCTTATGGCGTCGAGCCGTTGGCCGTTCACGCGCGTATAGAACAGCCGGTCCTTTCCAATGTCGTAATGTTCGTCGTCGTCGGGACAAAGATGCTGGGTAACCCAGCCGTTAAGCGGACGAAGCCGGTTCAATTCGTCCAGGACCTGCCGGTACGATTTTCCATACTGATAAACGGGCGGCGCGTTCTGACCGATGTAGCATTTGTTGATTTGTTCGGCGTAAGGTTCCCAGTCGTTGGCGACAACCCGGAATCCTTTTTTCTTGGCGAAACGCGCCACGACGCCGCTGCCGGAAAAGAGATCGAAGAAGGTGGAAGTCAGCGGATCGAGACCCGTCGACGCTACGGCCGTGCCGATCAGATGAAGCAGTTTTCTCTTGTTCCCGATATACGGGATGAGCTGATTGAAAACAAAAGCATCCGTCTTCGATGCCGCGTGCTTTTTTGGCTCGTATAAGGGATCAAGCATGGGAACAGAGGGAAAGACCGGGGAAGAGGTCTTCTATATAGGCAAAAGATCGCGGAAAATCCATGGGTTGGCTGTCCGGCAGGCGCCTTAATTTCGGTTAACGAAATATCAACCCAACTCATTCTTAACTCGTTAAAGCAGGGATCAGGTGCCGGAAACTCAAAAGCCGGAAAATCGTTTTTTGGCAGAGGCATAGAGCATCTGCAGGGGCACAAAAAATCGGTCGGCATCTTATCGTCTGTTCAGAATTTCAGCTTCCGCATCGGCGGCGGCGCGTTTTTTGCTGTGGGGGATAAAGTGGGGTTGTGGCGTTACGGCGGAAGCATAGCAGCGCTAACACTGGTCCTGCTATCGGGCGGATGTTCGGACATACCCGTGCCTCTGGCCAAACCGACGACGGGCCGCGCGCCTATGGTTGCGGAAGTGCCTGAAGCCGACGAAACGGTTCGCGGGGCCGAAGATCCGCCTATCGTAAACCTGAATCTGAAATCGCGCCTTCGCGAGCGACGCCTTACGCGCACCGAAGACTTGCCGGGCAATATTGTCGTGCCCTCGACCAATCTTAACGCCGTGCCCGTGACGACGGCGCTGCAAGCTGTATTGGCCGGGACGGATGTATCTCTGTCCTGGAATACCGGCGCTTTCGACGACAAGCTCGTTTCGGTTATTAACCTGAGCGGTCCTTTGCCGCGCGTGGTGGATAAAATTTGCAACTCCGCGAAAGTGTTCTGTTCCTACCGCCACGGGTTGCTTGAGCTGAAGGAAAAAGAAACGTTCGTCATCGAACTGCCGGCGGTGCCGTCCAAATCGGCAGGAACGGGCGCGGCGTCAAACTCGATGGCCGACGCGATCAGCGAACTCGCCGGCGAAAAGGTCAAGATCGATCAGCAGGGGGGCAACCTGATTTATACGACGGATGTCGACGGTCAGGAAAGCATTCGCGAATACCTCGACCAGTTGCGCAACGGCCGTCCGCTGATCGTCATGCAGCTTTACATCTGGGAGGTCAATCTCGACAAGGAAAACGGGGCGGGCATAAACTGGAACAACTTCAAGTTCGACGCGCTTGGCGGCGCCTTGCAAAACGCCGTGCTCACGGGCAGCACGGCGTTTACCAGCATTTCGTCGCCGGGCGTAAGTCTGGGCGCGAAATTCAGCGGCCACGTGGACGCCGAGACGGTCATCAAATTCCTTGCAACGCAAGGACAGGTCCAGACGATAAGCAGCCCGCAACTTACGTTTGTTTCCGGATCGAACGCCGAGTTTCGCGTTGGCGGAAAGCAAAAATATATCTCGGAAATTGGCCAGTTGACGTCGAGCAACGTGTCGGGATCGACGAACACCAACACAAGCGTCGGCAACAACACCATTTCCACCGACACGATCGAAACGGGACTGACGATCGAAATTGGGGGATCGTTCGAAAGCGGCGTGATTTCGGCCATCCTCGAACTCACGACCCAGGATCTGATCAGTTTGAATCCGACGTCGACGACTGCGACCTCCAGCACCAATTCCATGATTATCGACTTGCCGGAAACGTCGGAGCGCAAGGTGTCGACGACGCTTCGGGTTCGGCCCGGCGACAATCTGGTTCTTGCGGGTCTTGTTTCGTCGCGCGACACGAATACGCGCGACGGCATTCCGACGCCTTTCGGGGTTAGCCTCCCGACGTCAACCAGCGACGCGCTCGAAAACAACGAGCTTGTCATTCTGGTCAAGCCTTCCGTCGTTCTGTTCACGGATGCGCCTGAAGAAGAAAAGCCGAAAGAGAAAGAGCCGGAACGGCCTATGCCGCCTCTTGACGCCGTCGTGATCGATAAAGACGGCGCGAAAGTATTGAAGCTTCCCGATGCGGAGGCCCAGCCCATCACTCCGTACTACACGGCGCCGGCGGCTATGGCGCAGCCCTATCAGGGGTTTACATCGCCATATGCGGCGGGGCCTTTCTCTTCCGGCGAGGAGAGTGCGCCCGTGGATAAAAATCTGATGCAAAGGGGTTTTAGCAGCGCTTTTGAAGATGTGGGCGCATTCGGGGCCGATTCAATGGCGGGAGACAAGCCGTGAAGGAATTTTTCAATAAACGCTTGTTATGGTTTGCCGCAATTGTCCTGTCCGCTTTCATGAGCTTTCCGGAAGCGCCGATGGCCGCGCGCGAAGCGGCTTTTGTGAATCCGAACGCGGGCGGCAAATCCAGCGTGGGCAGCGATGCGATTGTCGTGGAGCCAAGGGGCGATATCGATACCGGCGAATCCATCGTTGGCGTAGCGCGCCGCCTGACCTTGTACTTCTCGAACCAGTCCGGCATGCCTGTCGAAATTGAGAGCCTCAGCGTCAATAACGACGGAAACGTCGAAAACAATGTTGTCAGCGACGACTGTTCCAGGGAAAAGGCCCTTGCTGCGGCAAGCCGTTGCGCCGTCGTGATCGACATAACGCCTTCGACGGCCGGCTCGTGGACGGCCGAAGTCATGCTGACTCACAAGGGAACGGGGCGGATCGCGCGCGCGAAGCTGTCGGGAAGATCGAAAAGCCAATCGTCCGTCGATAAGAGAGAGACCGGTTTTTCGTTGAGCACGAAAGATACAAAGCCTATCGATTTTGGAACGATCGAGCCGGGCATTGGACGTGTCGTGCGAACGGCGCTGATGATCAACGACAGCCCCGAGGATATCGTCCTTTTGTCGATCGACGTCATCGCGGCGGAAAACGGGCTTGAACGTTTGGATCAGGGTTGCGTCCTCGATATGGAGCTCAAGCCCGGCGAGTCGTGCCCGGTAACGCTGGTTTGGAAACCGGAGACGCGAGGGCTCGTTTCGACGGATCTCATCATTCGTCACAGCGGCAAGCTCGGTTTCGCGGTTATTCCGTTGCGCGGCGTCGCCAAGGAAGATCCGAAAGCGGCGAAGGATGTCGCGTCTTCACGCGACGTTAAAGGAAAAGGCGGTTCTGCCAGCGTGCCGCCGCCTGCCTTGACGACGGCGGAAGAACTCGAAAAAGCGGTCGGCGGCGCCATTCCGCCCGTCTCTTCGGACGCCGTATCGACGGCCTCTTCCCCAGGCTCGGGGGCGAGAAGCGCGCGCTTTCGTTTGATCGGCACGGTCGGCAATCGTGCGGTGCTGCTCAAGCCCGACGGCGAAACGGTTGTGGCCGAGATCGGCGAAGAAGTTACGTCTTCGGAAGGATCGGTTGCCAAGGTTACAAAAGTAATGGCGAAAAGCGTCGAGGCGTATATCGACGGGACCAAAACCAGCCTGACTCTCGAAACGGCCTCCGAATTGACAAGCAAAGCGGCGAAAAGCGGCTTCAGGTCCGGTTCAAAACGGCAAAGTTCGTCACGAGATTCCCTCCTCACGGGTGGTGCGGGCAAGTAATGAACGAGACCATTCGTCCCAACGAAACGGCAACGATAGACGAGGCGATTCAGGTGCCGCAGCGGCACTATGAGCTTGCGCTGGCGGAACAGGCGATGCGCCGTTCATCGGGACGTTATTTGACGATCGAGGAGATTTTAAGGCGCAACGGCTTCATGACGGATCTGGCCTCCGCCTCGCGCGCCAAGGCGCGCGGAGGTTCCCGCGAAGATCTGACGATGCAGGCGCTGCGTCTTTACGTGTCGGTGGCCAACCAAACGGCTATGGGCGTCTGCTTGCTGGAGTTGCGCGACGGCGTTTTGCGCATTGCCGTCGGCGACAGGGTCGACGACGCCGACTTGCTGCGCATCACAAACGCGTTGCATCGCGCCAATCGCGACGTCCTGAAAATCGAAATCGAGCCGTGGGACCGCGCAGAGCTGGCGCGGCTGATGCGCGAACAGAGCGAGGTTGCCGGCGAACGCCTGTTGCGCGTTTTCGCCACGTTGTCGAGAGATTCGGACGATGCCACGCTCATTGAGCAATCGGTCAACGACATTCTGGCCGAAGCGCTGCAAACGCGCGCGTCCGATATTCATTTGTCCCTGCAGGAAGACGACGCGCGTTGCTGGATCCGGTACCGCATCGACGGCGATCTTGTCTACAAGCATCTCATTCCGCATCGCGTGATGGCGCCGATCGTAACGCGAATCAAGACGGACTCGAAAATGGACGCGGCGGACCGCCAGCATCCCCAGGACGGCCGTCTTGCCTATGAATGGCAGGGCCGCATGATCGACGTTCGTGTCGCGGCCTTGCCGGTGGCGCCGTCGGGCGAGAAACTGACCCTCCGCCTTCTCGACCGCGAAAACCTGCGCAGTTTCGACGAGCTTTTCACGCATTCGCCGTCGGTTGCCGAAAGGCTTCGTAAGGCGGTTCACGGCTATACGAAGGACGGCGGACTGATCGTGGTGAGCGGTCCGACCGGCTCCGGTAAATCGACGACGCTATACGGCATCATTCAGGAAATCGACAGGTCTTCTCGCGCGGTGTATTCGGTTGAGGCGCCCGTTGAATACGACATGCCGCTCGTCGATCAAACGTCGGTAACCGACAATTCGGCCAACACCATCGCCGACATTATACGGGCGCTCATGCGCCACGATCCGGACGTGATTATCGTCGGCGAAATGCGCGACGGCGACACGGTTGAAGCGGCTTTGCGCGCGACCGAATCCGGCCACTTGGTCATTACGACCGTCCACGCCGTTGACGCGTTGCACACGCTGGACCGCATCGACGGCTTTCTCACGTCGGCCTACCGGACCAGTGGTTTGTACATTTTAGGTCACGCGCTGATCGGCAGCTTGTCACAGCGTCTCGTTAAAACGGTATGCCCGGCGTGCCATAAAACGAAACCGGCCATCGAGATTTTCGAAGACGAAGGGCGTTGCGCCGATATAGGCGTGGCGCCGGATGAAAAACTGGCCGTGGCCCAAAAAGGCGGTTGCGATTTGTGCAATTTCAGCGGTTTTCTGGGCCGGACTCTGGTTCTGGAGGCGATCTTCCCGCCGGAAGACCAGGCCAGCCGCCGCGCGATCACGGAAATGATGGTGTCGAACGTGACATCGTCCGTTGTGGAAGTCCCCGGCACTCTGTTCCTTCCCCGGCGTGAGTCGATCCGCGATCTTATCCGCCGCAACGCCATCGATGCCAACATGGGAGCGGCCCTGATGGTTGAAGAAGCCGCGTCCCGTCAGGGACGGGGCCGGTAGGAGGGGCGATGAAACTCTTTCATGCCCGTTTTGCGCAGCCGACTCTGGGAGGAGCCATCGAGATATTGGAGGACGACTTCTATCTGCCGGATGTTCATTCCGTGCGCCGCCAGTTGCGGGGCAAAGGCCTCTACCCGATCAACATTCACGAACTCAAACCGCCTCTTTTCGAATGGATGGATGTGCGTTCGCGCGCATGGCAGCTCCAGCTTTTAAGAGCGCTGCGCTTTCAAACGGCGACGACGTCGGCGGGTACCGCCTTGCTCAATATCATCGAGGGAGAACAGGATTCGCGACGCCGGCTTGCGTTTTTGCCCACGCGCACCGTGCTGAAAGGCGGCGGCTCTTTTTCCGAAGCGCTGAGGGAGTTGAAGCTTTTGGACGCGGCGACGATGGCCATCATTACGGCAGGCGAGCGCGCGGGCGACCTCAAAGGCGTTATTCAGCACGCCATCGAGCACGTTGAGCAAAAAGGCTCTCAATACAAGGCGTTGACGGCGGCTCTCAGCTGGTTCTCGTTCGATTTGATCACGATCATAGGCTCAATCTGGGGAACCCAATTCGGCTTCATCCCCTATTTAAAAGCGCAGGGTACTAAAAGCACCGAACCGGGTGCGGTCGAGAAATTCGAACGCGGAATCAATCTTGTGACATGGGTCAACGGCACGCTACTTATTCTCACGTCCGCGATCATTCTCGGCTCCGCGTTTTTGGGCGTTTCTTACTGGTTGAACCGTCATAAGCCCGAACATTTTACCGCCCGCCTGATGATGAAATTGCCCGTTTTCTCCGTTTACCTGCGCAATGTGAGCCTCCAGGACACATGCAAGCTAATGGCCCGGCTCTTGCGCGGCAAGGTGCCGTTGGCCGACGCCCTGAAAATCATCATTCAAAGCACGGTTGAACCGGCGGCACGAACCTATTGGCGCGAAAGCGAGAACAGGGTCATGGCCGGTGTCGAACCGGCCAGGGCTCTGGCGCGGTGGCCGTTGAGCAAGGCGGAACGCGACCAGATCGTGACAATACAATCGGTGGACCAGATTGCAGAGGTCTATGAATCCATAGCCGAAGAACGTATGTTGATGGCGAAAGCGGATCAGCGCAAACTGATCAAAATGGGCGTTTTTTCAATGATGGCCTTAGCGGGGGTTACGGTGCTTACGACGATTTACCTTCTCATGTTGCAGAACCAGAGCTTTCTCAACAGTCTTAGCGAATTGCGTGGAGGGTGATCATGGCCAGGGATTTCGACGCCGGTTCGGAAACGGGAAAGGAACCTCGGCCGTTCGGTCTCGAACAGAAGCCCGAACCCGTCAAAACATTGCCGCCTGTGGAAAAAGTGGGAGATCTTAACAAAGACTTTAGCGACGATAGCCCGACGGATAGACGCCCGCCTGATATGAAGATGGCGGAAACCGGTTCTCCTCAACCAACAATTCAGGGCGCGAAGCTGTCATATGAAAAAACGGTGAACGACCTTATGGCCGGCCTGAACGATGAGGGGGCCTCCGTTTCCAGTTCGCTCGTGCAGGAGCTTATGGGCTCCATATCGGCCATGGGCGAGTATTACTTCCCGCCCGAGCTTATCGGCGGTTGTTGTCCCCGCGTGGCGGGAAACGAGCAGGAAATTGTCTGGAACGCGGCGGCTGAAGCCTGCGACAGCGAACGCATCCATGTTGTCTGGCAAGCCAGGGGCGACAAGATATGGTATCTCGCCGTGCGTTCGTCGGAACTGGCTTCGCATCCGCGCACATGGTGCCCGTTTGCGTCCTTGCTGCCCGGCATGAAAGACGCCTCTTCGCCGCCAGTATGTTACACATATTACAGCGACGAAGCGGCTACGATGATGACGGTTTCGGCCGATGGCCTGCAAATTCACCGGGGCACAGCCTCGATGATGCGCGCCAAGGCCGATCGCACAGCCCGTTCGCTGGACAACGCGCAGGTTATCGAGCTTGTGCCCGACAGGATTGAGAAACTTACGCCGGTGCCGTGGTTCTCGCTCTCTCTTTTCGAGGACCGCGCGCGCCGTATTCTGGCCGCCTTTTCGGTTGTCGGCGCCATATCGATTGCCGGGCTGGCCCTTTTCGTCTGGTTCGTCGCGACTATGGCCATGGTGGCGGCGCACACCGACAAGGCTGAAATCGAGGCCCGTTCAAGCGAGAAATCGCTTCTTCTGCTGCAGAACGTCCAGGCCATTCGCGCGAGTCCCATGCGGGAGCAATTGGCCAAGTTCGCCGAACTCAACGACGGGCTGCTGATGTTGAACGGCTATCTGGAAATATATCAAATCAGCAAGAATAAAGTCTCGTGGCGCGCCGTGGTGCCGCCCAACATAACGTCGGATCGCATCAACGATATTGGGGGGCGTACGCTTGATACCACGCAGCTAGGGGTTGTGATCGGCAATGGCGGTGAAGCCGCAAGCCTGGGCAAAAAGAAATGACGGCGCGAAGGAGAGACCGATGAAACTGGATTTGCAAAGCATAGGCAAGTCGTTCGCGCCGAGCCTAATGGGACGGGCCGTTCGGGCTTTCGACAGCGCCACAATGGTTGTCGTTTCCGTGTGTTGGGGCGGCGCGATATTGGTTTTGTTGTTTACAATTTATACGATCAATTTGACAATGACCGCCAAGCGGGAATCGCTCGAGGCGGCGGCTAAAGAGCCAAATTTGCCCAAAATCGTCAACAAAAAACCCGTAAAGGACGAACTAAAACCATTCTTGACGCGGCTTCAAAGGCTGTTCCCGGAAATATCGTTTGTTCTGGGCAGGGACCAGACGTTGATCGTTATGACTAGCGATGCCGGCAATTTTCGTCTTTGGCTAACGGTTTTGAGCTACATCGACACTATGTCGCCCCAGTACCGCTGGGGAATGAAGGAATTTTGCGTGGGGATGGCCTGTGATAAGGGGATCCCCATGAAAGCCGTTCTCACCGCCGAAAAGATTTCCTTTTCGGCAACAGAGGAGAAAAAATAACGCCCGAGTCGCATGTGGTTTTTCGATCATCTGTTGACTTTTTATCGGCGTTGCTGCTTTATCAAGAGAATCAACCTGTTAATCTTGGTTTGCTTCTTATTTTGCGTTGATGGTTACTCGAGTATTGCCGGTCTTATTCCCTTGTTTCTGTAAGCTTGGGAACGGGGAATGTGACGAACGTTAAGATGTTGCGGTCTGAAAAAAGTGGCTACGGGGGATCGACATGAAGGTTATGTCTACAAGCGGAAGTGACAATCGTCCGGGCTCGGAAGCCGGTATCGCCATAGGACCGATACTGTTCATCATTGCGGTTCTTGGCATTCTCGCGGCGGCTATCGCGGCGGGGAGCGGATCGTTCACATCCGGCACGGCGCAGGAAAGCAACCGCACCAAGGCGGCGGCGCTTATTGAAATTGGCCAGAACCTGAAAATCGGTTATGAGCGCGTTGCTTCGTCGATCAACGCAACATCGGGGTCGGATTACGACACCATAGTCATTAACGAAAACAATACGACGGACACGGTGGACCTGTTCTCGCCGATCGGCGGTGGCATATCGGCGCCTTCCGTCACGATGGCCAACGATCCCTCAAGCGACGTCTGGTATTATCCGGTCATCGACGTGCCCAGAATCGGCACGGGATCGGCGGGCGGCGGCAACAAGGTGGCTATGCTTCAGGTTTCGGCTGGCGTATGCGACGAAATCAATTACCGCGCGAACGCGATTGCTGTGCCCTCGACCCCTGCGGAAGCGGGATATTCGCCTGACGGAACGGGGGCGGGCGCCGATCTTGGCGATTTAACGGACAGCGTGACCGAGAACGACGGCGCGAACTGGCCGACGCGGCTGCAAGGCAAGCCTACGGGCTGCGTGCACAACAACTCGTCCGGCACGCCGGAGGGTTATTTCTTCTATCAGGTCATCGGCATACGCTGATTTCTAACGCATCAAACCCGGAATTTAACGCCGGTCAAAGGGACTGGCGAGACGGGGACCTTTTGTATAAGATTCCGTAAAAGCATTTGTTTGAAGGAGAATGATATGTCGGCGGCTTCATTTGATGACGATCGGGACGGATCGATATGGTTCGACGGCGAGTTTGTGCTCTGGCGTGAAGCGCGAATTCACATTCTGACGCATGCGTTGCATTACGGCAGCGCCGTTTTTGAAGGCGAGCGCGCCTATAACGGCAAGATATTCAAGATGCGCGAACACACGGAACGCCTGCTGCGTTCGGCGGAATTGCTCGATTACAAAATTCCCTACACGGCCGAAGAAATCGACGCGGCCAAAATTGCGACGCTAAAGACCAATAACCTGAAGAACGCCTATGTGCGCCCGATTGCCTGGCGCGGGCCCGAGACGCTGGGCGTTTCGGCTCTTCAGTGTTCCATCCATCTGGCCGTCGCATGCTGGGAATGGCCGTCCTACTTTTCGCCCGAGGCCCGGGCGAAGGGCATCAAGCTGATGATGAGCCCCTGGGCGCGACCCGCGCCCAATACGGCGCCGACGGCGGCCAAGGCGGCGGGCCTCTATATGATCTGCACGATCAGCAAGAACATGGCCGAGCAGAATGGCTTCAGCGACGCCCTTATGCTGGACTGGCGGGGTCAGGTGGCCGAAGCGACGGGCGCCAATTTCTTTATGGTCAAAGACGGCCTGTTGATAACGCCCCCGGCCGAGTGCATCCTGAACGGCATTACGCGGCTGACGGTTATGGACCTGGCGCGCGCCAAGGGCATCAAGGTGGTCGAGCGCGCCATCAATCTGGACGAGGTCAAGGACGCGGACGAGGTTTTCGTGACCGGCTCGGCGGCTGAAGTGACGCCGGTGGGCCAGATCGGCGACTGGCCGTTTACCCCCGGCCCGGTTACCGCCCAGCTGGCTGAGGCGTATGAAAAGCTGACGCGCGAATAAGGTTAATTCGCGTTACCTTTAACAGGTCCATTTCCGTGCCGGAGAGAAAGAAAAAACCGCCGTATTTTAATTAAAAACTTCTTAATCTTTAGGCAAGAAAATGGGTATAACGGGTAGAAAAGGGCCCGAGGATTGCTTGCGGGTATTGAGGGCAGACATTTGAAATATTTTATCAACTTTTCCCGGTGCAGGATGCAGAAGGGCGCGCGTAAAAGGGCCCCCGGACAGGGAGAAAAAGAATAATGATCGCCACGCGGGACGATAAAAACGACAAGGGACCGAAAAAGCGCTCGATCCTCGGCCTGTTGTTCAACCCGGAATTCGGAAGCGACATCAAGCCGATCGGCGAAAGCGTGGGCATGTTCGTGCGCCTGGTCGCCATGATCTTCGCGATGAACAAACTGTTTCCCAAGGATCACCCGGCGTTGCGGGGCGATCCGTCTGCGCGCCTCACCATGCGCGACGTCGTCGCGACGGCTTGGCGCGGTCTGTCCTTCACGCGCGATGGGCTGCCGCAAGTCGTTATCTTTATTGCCGTCGTGGGCACGCTGATTTTCTCCGCGCTGCTGATGTTGACGGCCTTTTTTTCCCTGTTCGTGGGGCAGGCGCGCGCGGCGGGCGGCATGTTCGACGACGCCGGGCAATACGACTGGGGCAAGAACTGGATCGAATATATTTTCCTCGGCACGCCCTTCACGGCTCCAGGAGACAGCAGCACGAGCGTTTCGGATACAACCGATGTCCAGGATGCCCTGAAATCGGCGCTTGCCTATTACAGCGGCGGCATTCTTGTTTTTGCGGGCGTCATTCTTCTCTACCACCTGATGAGCATGGTGGCGGAAACGGCCCATTCGGGCAAGGTTATGGGCCAGCGGGCGAACCAGATATGGGCGCCGGTCCGCCTTGTCGTGGCGATCGGCCTTTTGGTGCCGATCGCGGGCGGGCTTAACAGCGGCCAGTATATCGTCATCCAGATGGCGAAGTGGGGGTCCGGGCTTGCAAGCCAGACGTGGAGCCGTTTCCAGACGGCGCTGAACAACACGTCCACCGGCTCGACGCAGGCGGGCTCGCCTTCGAACATTCAAATTTCCCCTAACGTCAGAGACGTCGCCCTCGGCATGATCAGCAATTACGCCTGCATGATGATTTACAACGATTATTGGGATCGAAGCGGCTTGGGGGACGAAGCGGAATATGCGATATACAACCCAACATCAAGCACAAGCGGCACATACTATTTTGGCAGTATGGAAAGCGGAAAACATAAATACTGCGGCGGTTATATAATAAATCCAATTCCTACCACGCCCTATAGCCCTATTTATCAAGCTCAGCAGGATGTCTTTAACAACTATAAAGAAAGGTTTTTGGAACTGGCCTTTAACAATTACAAAAGATACATCCCGGAAGATCCCGAAAGCCTAGTAGACCAGGATATGAACAATGAAGAAGTTGCCGAATTACTTACATCTTTTGAGAATGACTTAAAAAGCAATGTTCAATCTGCCTTGGCACAAGCCGATTTGGATGCTGTGAACGCAGGCGAAAATTTGTCGAATCCTCTTTTTTCGGAAGGAGGATGGATGTCAGCGGGCGCATGGTTTAACACCATTATGCGTTTGCAGAGCAACCGGCAGAGCAGCATCTATGGATCTCTGCCAAGGGTTGTAAAGCCGGGTATCTTTGAAGCCGAAAAGGAAGTGAAGGCCAAAGGAGGAAAAATTGATTCGTCAGATCAAAGAACCATTGAAGCGCTGAGAAAATTTAACGCATGGATGCAATATTCGGGCGAAACACCATCGACGGCCTCCGAGCAAGCCTTAAACATTTCGCATGAAAGTATAGCAAAACGAATTCTCGATTCTGTCAACCCTATAGAGTTCTTATTCTGGCTTGTGGATACGGCCGGTCAAACGTTTAATCTATGGGGCAGCAACGGAGAGTTGGCCATCAAGTTTGACAAAACTAAAAACCCGCTTTCAGAAGTGGCTGCTTTTGGACAAAACAACTTGAATCTGGCGACATGGTTTCTTACCGCGGCAGGCGTTCTTCAAGTAGCGGCAGCGGCTACGGATAGTAATGCAGTCGGAAAGTGGATTACCTTTGGACTTGCCGGCGGTCTTGCCAAAGGGATGGAGTTTTTGTCGGCGATCCTTCTTATTTTTGCCACTATTTTCTTCCTCACAGGGATCTCTCTTGGATTTATGCTGCCTCTTTTTCCGTTTGTTCGTTTCTTTTTTGGCTCGTTGACATGGATCATCGGCGTTTTCGAGGCGGTGGTGGCCGTGCCGCTTCTGGCTCTGGCCCACTTGAATCCGGAGGGCGACGGCCTTCCCGGCGCTTCGGCGCGGGGGGGCTATTATTACGTTCTGAACGTTTTTCTGCGGCCTGTGCTGATGGTCTTCGGCCTTGTGGCGGGCTTTCTTTTGTTCATGGTGGCCGTTAGTTTCCTTAATTCCGTTTTCATCATTGCGGCAAAAGGAACGGGCGCTTTTGCTGGGCCGCTACCCACGCTGGCAAAGATATTCTTCACGGTCATTTACTGCGGCCTTGTGTATATTTGCGCCAACAATTGTTTCAAGGCCATCGGCATGTTCCCGCAACAGGCCTTAAGATGGCTCGGTTCGGGCGGCCATGAGGAAAAAATGGGCGATACAAGTACGATGAGTGCTGTTCTCGGCGGTGTGTCGACGTATCTTGTCAATCAAGGTATGCAGAACATTGCTGGAGCACCGTCTAAAATGCTTGGTGGTTCAGCAGGGGCAAAGAAGCTTGCAGAGGATAAACAGGATGCGTTGAACGCCCAGCTTGTGGGCGCAGACAGGCACGACCAAGCCATGCTTGCGCAAAATTTCTCCGCGGGAATAACGCCGGGCGAATACGATCTGGCAAATGAGGTACCGGTAACAACCACGGCTGCCCTGCAACCTACGAACAGACCCGATATCGATAGCAATCCAAAGCTGCTTCTTGCGACCCGTGTCGAGGAAGAGGCGAGGCATCGTTTAAAGGACCTCAGAAGACTGCCCGGTTATGATGCGGCGGCGAAAACGAATCTTGTCCGCCAAATAACAGCCCAATACCGAGACAGTCATATTGTGCCGCATGGGCTTAACGAAAATGAAATCGTCTCGAGCGTTGACAATAAATTGTAGTAAAGCGGGAAGAGTTTTTCCGCAACCCGTGCAGATCCGGTGTCGATGCGCCTACCTATTGCCTGAATTCTTCGGCCAAAAATTCAAATAGCCCCGAGCTGTTGAGGTTTTGTTTGAGAGGCGGGGCCTGTTTTAGGTCTGTTTGCACTTTTCTTTTCTGGGACCGCTGGCTTGTCTTCCTCAACAAGCTCACAGCGTCCAATGTAGTTTTTCTGTTCGTCTGTAACAGTCCATGTCCTGAAAACATAACGTTTGTTGTCGTCGAAGCAAACGACACAGGAAAAATGAGGCATCCAGATCGTTTCGTTGTTTCCGCTGCCGGGCAAGCCTTTCGTGATGTGCGGCTTGAAATTGATCTTGAAACAATTCTTGTTGCGCGCGCCGGGCGCTTTCATGATGCCTCGGCGGTCGAGATCGGCATAAACGCTTTTCGCAGTGACCGGATCGTCTTTCAGGGGCATCACGTCAACAATGACGGGTACGCTGACGCGTACCGTGGCGCCGTGTTTTGAGCCAATATTGGTTTTGGTATCCTCAACATTGAGTTCATCTGGCCTCGCCGAACGATTGCCTCGTGAAGCTGCCAGTACGGCAAGTCTTTCATGGGAAACCCTTGAAGCATAATCCTTGATTGCTTTCGGCGCGTTTGTTTGAAAAACTTCCATGGCCGCGGACTGATAAGCCGTCGAGATGCTTGCCTTATATTTTTTGTATGGAAGATTATAAATCCGATCGACATCCTTAACTCTTACATAAATAAGTAAGGGGAGCGCGATAATAAGAGAAGAAATAACGATCTTTCTTATTATTTCTGCCCTTATTGCTTGTCTTTTTTTTTCCTCTTCAGCAATTTTCTTGATCTCATCAGGAGTGGGGCTTCTCTCTTCAGCCTCTGATACAGGAGGAGAGGTTCTTTCGCTCATATCAATCTCCTTGAAACGTTGTGTCTTTGATTATGCCTAGAGCCTTTTCCGATTAGGCTGGCCCGATTTAGGATTCCCAAATCAGTTGAAATGTGATTCACCATGAGGGCTGGGAAGGAGGCCAGCAAGGATGGCGAAACCGTATTCGGGGGATTTGAGGGAAAAAGTTGTCTTTG
>JAXGVG010000010.1:0-24015 GCA_040773965.1 Alphaproteobacteria bacterium
ATAGCTTGGCTGTATAAATCCTTCGATGTGTACCAGTGGCTTGCGCAGGCTGGAAGCATGATGGTGAATCTCATCAGGACGACCG
The DNA here is from genome assembly GCA_040773965.1 of Alphaproteobacteria bacterium. GTDB lineage: Bacteria > Pseudomonadota > Alphaproteobacteria > UBA9219 > UBA9219 > JAXGVG01. The sequence goes on from JAXGVG010000010.1 coordinate 86, forward strand.
TCGAAGCGGTCGTGTCGCAGCTTGCGAACTGGGCTTGCAAGGCCGTGGCAACGGCGATCAATACCGCGCTGTCGATGATGTGCGTGCCGGTGCCGAATCTTAGCATGAACCTTTCTTTACCGTCCACCACATTGGACACATCGTGCAGCGGTTATTCCCTGAGCAATCTGGCGAAGGCCCAGGCGGGCCGGCCGTTCGGTCCGAGCCGGTCGATACCGTCGCTCAATTACGGCCTGAGGCGGGTTGTGCCCAATACGAAAACCGAGAAACTTGAAGTGTTCTGATGAGGTGTATCATGCGTTCGTCATTCCCTTCTTCCAAACGGCCCGAAAATAAGCTTTGGCCCGTTCTTGCCCTTGCCGTCGTGACTTTGACTCTGGCCCAGCCGAGACCGGCGCACGCCGGGTGTTGCGGCGAGACGGGAGCCATAAACGCGATGAGCGGTTATATCGGAGGTTTGCTGGGCAGCGTGATTTCGGGCATCACGGCGGTGATGGAAGCGGTAAATTTGGGTTCCGATAAGACGGCGGACGCTGTGGCGCGCTCGGGGGTGGGCACAATCGGCGCAATGCAGCTAAACGCGAAGGCGACTGCCGAAGCCGCTGCTTCAACAAACAATGCCGTTACCCTGAGCGCGATTGAGAGCCTGGCGGCGGCTCAAGCCGGCGCGAACACGCCAAGCGAAAACACCCAGTTGTGTAAAATCATCCACGCCCGGCTTGGAGGCGCGATGCATTATTACCAACAGCTGGAAAGGGATTCTCTGGTCAGAGGCTTTCTCAACGAAGGCCGCGGCCGGGACGTGAAATACGGCACCGGACCCGCGTACGCCCTTTACAACCGGGCGACCCGCTGCATTCCCGCCAAGCCGACGGGAAATCCTCTCGATGGCATGCCGGCGAACTGCCGGGGCGCAAACCCTTCGGAATCGAGCTCCGGTTTTATCGACGCCAACCTTCTTCCGCCTTCTCCGACAAGGCCCATGCGGAAACCTCCGACGGAAAAGATAACCGTCACCCTCCCCGTGGGCGGCACCAAAACGTTCCTCAAGACGAAACTCGACAAGGATTCGCCCGACGAGGAATGGACGTATGAGTTTGCGATCGACTATTGTTATAAAATCGCCGGACCGAGCCCCGGAAATCCTTTTGGAAAAAAGCTGGAAACGCCAAACGGCCTGACGGCCTCGGCGCAATGGGACCAGTGCAAGGCGGCGCAACTCGCCTTTTTTGACCAATGCGCGGACAGGATCGCCAAATTCACGGCTCCGCCCGATTGCAGCGCCGGCGATCCCGATTACAAGGAGATTTGCGAATTGTCGGTGACGGCTTGCCATGAAGCCGAGGAGGCGGGGCTTCAACTGCCGCCCGAGTTCGATTGCGACAAGGGCCTGAGCCCGTATCAGGCCGAGTATATTCAGCACTGGGCCTGCATGACGCCGCAACATTACGTAGGAATGTCCGAAAGCAGCGCCACCGAACCCCTTCTGATGCTGCTGAGCAATATGTGCGTGAACGGGTTGGCCCAGTGGAGACAGCAGCTTGCGGCGGAAGAAGACAAGTTTACCGGCGCCGTGAAAAGCCTGATAGAGATGAAGGAGTGTTGGGCGGGCGTGGATATCGAGCAGAACCTGCCTCTGACCCCGACGGCCGCGCCCCTGCTCGGGGGCGGTCCGTAAGCGGCCTAAAGCGAAGCCGGACGAGGCCGCAGACCGCGCGCTACGGGTCCGCAACAAGGCTTTTTCGGGCACATAAGGCAACAAAAACGCTTATTTTTGCGTCCCATTAACCATTGCGCAACCATAACAAGCCACTGTGTTTCCGCTTGCTTGTAAGGCAGGGGGCAAACTGGCGGCGTTAAGGGTTCAGGGCGAGAAGCGAGCGCTTGTTAACCATACAACCTTTAGCGAACCTGCCGGTAGACCTTCCACAGATTTGGCGTTAACCTGGCCGGGGCGCATTTCGTAACGGCTGAATTGACAAGGGCGGGCATTATGAATTCTGAAACATATGGTTTTGCGCATGGTTGACGATAGCCAAAAAGAAATTTCCGGGACCGTCGCGCGTTTGCCGTCTCTGTTGGCGGCGTTCAGGCAAATCGGGACGCCCTTGTTGCAGGCTTTGGCGGAAGTGCCCGGCAGAGGAACGGAAAAACAGGCGGCTGGCGCGGCCCCCAACCCCGAACAATTCGGTGCCTTGATCGACAGCACCATCGCGCTTAGCCGTGAATTGGCCTCTCACCTAGGGGCGGGTGAGGAAAGTCTTAGCGCTTCCGTTCGCTGGGCCCTGGCGGGGTCGGCCAGCCAGGTGGTTGCCGCGAACTTCCGCGCGACGGGCCATGCGTTGCCGCCGGAAGAAGCCAAGCGCTTCGCCGAAATGGCGGAAACGCTGCAAAACAAGTTCAAAAGCCAGATTCCATCCGAGGGCGAAACCCTTCCCAACACGATCGCCACGTTCCGCAGCAAAATGATGGAGGCCATGGTGCCCGTTATCGGCGCCGTGGCGCAATATGCTTTCGGTCGCGCCGAGCATGCCTTGCTGGCCGAAGTGGCCGAGCGTCTCGTCAAAACCGCCGATCAGGTTACGCGCGCTCTGGCGCCGACCGGCGCCACGCCGGAGCAGTGGCGTTTGTTGTGCTGGAATATTTTACGGTCTTCGGGACAGATTTATACGGAATGCCACTATGCCGAGGCCGACCGGCTGCTTTACATGAATCCGGACGACCGCGCGGCCTATTTCGCCCAGCACGGCAACGTCGTGCCCATGACACAAGTATGGCAAGCCTTCAGCCAGCGCATGGCCATGCTGGCGACGCTGGCCATGTATCTTGACGTGCCCGCGTCAGCGCAGCTTGAAGAGCAGGGGTGGCCATGATCACGGCCCAGGTCCTCGCCGCCTGTCTTTTGACGGCCGCGCAAACCTACCAGGTGCCGCCGGCGGTGATGATCGGCATCATGCATGTCGAGGGCGGGCGCGTCGGGCAGGAAGTTGGCCCGAATTTCAACGGCACGTACGATCTGGGTCCCATGCAGGTCAATTCGCGATGGATACCGGAACTCGCCCGCACGTGGAACGTCGATTACCGCACGGCGCGCAAGGCCGTGCGCGACAACGGATGCGTCAATGTGCGCGTGGCCGCGTGGATTTTGCGGCGGAAGATTATCGAAGCCGGCGGCTCTCTTTATGGAGGGATCGCTCACTATCATTCGGCGACGCCCTGGCGAGGCCGACGATATGCGGCCAAAGTCATCGGCGTTATGGAACGCAAGGGCCTTATCATACACGAGGATGCCCATGCGAAACCTAAAAAGCTACCAAAACAGAAAAAATACTATTATGCTCAGCGGTGAATGAGCGTGGAGGGCAAGGAAATGAATCGGTTGAACTGTCTTTTGGTTGCCGCTGCCGTAATTGCGTCCGTTTTGCTCTCTTTTCCCCTGAAAGCCCAGACCGCCTCGCCGGGCGTTCAGGCGTCCGCGCCGGAGGCGCTTTTCGACCGCAACGCCAAACCCCTGAACGTTAAAGACATACCCGTTTTGGCGAATCTCGAAAAAACCGGGGCCAAACTTTATTATCTGGGCGAACGCTCCGGCATGCACGGCTGGTTCGTTCTTCAAAACGGCCAGATACAAATGATCTATGTAACGCCCGACGGCAAGACGGTGCTCGCGGGAGGCATGTTCACCAGCGCGGGAGAGAACGTGACGGGCCCCCAGATTACGGCTCTCGGAAACAACGATAAGGAAATCGCCGATCTTTTAAGCGCAGCGGCAAAGCAGCAGGAAGAAATCGGAAAAACGGGCGGCGACGTGGCGGGATCGGCTTTTCCCGGCCAGGAAGTTTCGGAAGAAAAGACGCAGCCCGGCCTGGCTCCGTCCGTGCCTTTGTCGCCGGGCGAGCGCCTGCACCAGGATTTGCAGGCCGCCGCGAGCGTTGTTCTGGGCCATAACGGCGCGGCCGAGCTTATGATCGTGATTGACCCCAATTGTCCGCACTGCAAGGCGACATGGAACGAGCTTCGCGAACACGTATTTGCCAAAAAGCTTCAGGTCCGTTTGGTGCCTGTCAGTTCGGTTCTGGGTTCCGACGAGGCGCGCGTAGCCGCCCGGCTTTTGGAGTCCGCCAGCCCTCTGGAAGCCTGGGATAAATATGTCAACGGAGAGAAGAACGCCCTTTCGGGCAAACCGGACCCCGTGCGGAGCAAGGCTATTCTGGGCAACAGGGTTCTGGCCAAAAAATGGAACATTACGGCCACGCCTTACCTCGTTTACCGGGCCAAAGACGGCAGGGTCAAAATTGTTTTGGGCAAGCCCGAGCGAATGGCGGCGGTTCTCAGCGATTTACTGCCTTAGGTGATAAATGGCGCGATGGCTCGACCGGTTTTTGCCCCCGCCCCGGCCGCATAAATCGCCGGGATTGCCGTCGCTGGATGTCCGTCAGTTGTTGCCCATGGCCCCTTTTCCCGGAGACAGGCCGCGAGAAAATCTTCCAAATGCTTCCCTGATTTACGGGATTGCGGCGGCGGCTTTGCTGGTTTTCAGCCTTTTCTTTTTCTTTGCGGGAAGCTGGGTTACAGGGGGACTGCTTCTGTTTCTGGCAGGGTGCTTTCTGGGTTATGCGTTGTTTTTTCTCCGTTATTTGGGTTGAAAGAACGGTAAAAGCATGAGAAGAAGCTGTTGTGTAAGGTCTTGGCTCCGTTTATACCATTGAACACGTTCGACTGATGGGTGCTTGAACTATGAAGCCAACATACTTAATGAGACAGGCGATGGCGCTTGCGGGACTTGTTCTTGCCGGTTGCAGCTCCGCCATGATGATGGATTCAGCGGTTACGCCGGTTGCCACAGAGCCCGACGTTGTCAGCACGCGCATTGCTCAGGCTGCCGAAAAGGCTTCGCTGGCCCTCAACACGATCGCGGGCATTGAGCAACAGCGCGCGCCCGCCGTTTCCTATGCGGAAGATTATTCCTCGGCGCCGTCAAGCATGACGCAAGTCATTACCGTAAAATGGACGGGACCCATTGAACAGATAACCCAAACATTGGCTTCGCGCGCGGGACTTCGGTTCAGGACAAAAGGCAATCCCCCGCCGATACCTTTGACAGTTACCGTCGATGCCTACCAGCAACCGCTGATCGAAGTGTTGCGCGATATTGGCCTTCAGGCGGGGCATCGGGCGGATTTAACGGTTGACGGTCAAGCCGGTTTTATTGAGATTCGCTATGCGCCCGTGGACAAACTTTAAAATCACACCATCTCCTTTTGTCTTTTTGGCCGGGCTGCTGATAGCCTGTAGCTCGTCGAGCGATGTGGCGCGTCCGCAAGGCGTTGCGACGGAAGTTTCGCCGCCGCCTCCCGTATTGCTTGAATTGCAGCAACAGACCAGCGGCGAAGAGGTGGTGGCCGATGGCATGGGGTTGCAGATTCGCAACGACGCCCTTCGTGAAGCGGCGCTTTCCTATGGCGCACGCGGCGGTCTTGCCTATCGTACCTTCGAGATTCAAAGACGTTTGGCGGAATACGATACGAGCTTAACGAAAACCTTCGATTTCTCCCGGCTTCTTTTGCCGGTACCTTCGGGCCTTCTTATCGAACCGCCGATCGTTTCAGAAGCCCAGCGAGCCGTTATTGTAAATGGCGGCGGTCAGGAAGCGGCCGTGGCGGATCGCGTATACCGGATCAACCGCGTGGCGCGCATTGTCACGGCGCCGCGTAACTGGCGGCTTTACATGGAGCGCGATTGGGGGCGCGTCGACCCGCCGCCCGGGCTCCTGTTGCCGAGAGACGACGAAGAACGCAAGCAATGGCACCTCTGGGTTTCGGAAGGTTGGGATGCGGGCGTGCAACAGGCCGAAGAAACGTTTGAAGCCGACCTTGACCGGATGACAAACGACTTTGTCGGCATGGTCCGGTACCGCGAGCTTCTGGCCCAGGGAATGATCTCGGCTCCCTACGCCTTGCATAAAGACCGCGGCGTCACCGGCGGCGGCTCCGAAATGCGGGTTGGGGATCGCGGCCTTGAAATTACTGGACCTTCCTCTCTTATCCCGCGCAGCGAACGTTGGGTAACGGCCCCTCGTTAAGGTTCAAATCCATTTCGACAATGGATTCTGCGCAAACATATTATAAAGGTTGCGACACAACGACAGGAGAGGGTTCTGCTTGCCTGGTTTGTTGAAAGCCGGGAGAATGACACGAAGCCGACGGACGTCGGCGGTGCGCGGTTTTGGCGATTAAGGTTCGGGGAAGCGGGAACGTGAACGACATACCTCCGGAAACAAAACTCGAAGAAACCGTCCAGGGCGGAATCGGGCATTGGCCCGAAGAGCCATTGCGCATTCTCGAGGCCAATGTCGATCCTCTTCTTCTTTGGGCGGCCCAGAAGCGCGCGACCGATATAACGTTACAAACGGACCGGCCCGTTTATATCGAGGTTGACGGCACGCTCCATCCGGTTACGCGCAGGAATCTCGATTCGGCCGACATGGTCAACGTTCTGGCGCGAATTTACGGGCCGGACGCTCTGGCGAAACTGGCGGCGGGACAGGATCTCGATCTTTCGTATGAAGTGCGGCCCGAGCGGAACACGCGTTACCGTTTTCGTACCAACATCACGGCGATTTTAAGCCGCGGCCGCGATTCCGTTCAGGTCACTATGCGCAGTTTGCCGAATTTGCCGCCTTCCATGGACGATCTCGGCATCGAGGACCACATCATCAACAATTGGGCGCCGCGTCAGGGTATGGTGCTTGTGACGGGACCGACAGGCAGCGGAAAAACGACGCTGTTGGCTTCCGGTTGCCGCATGCTTATCGAGCGCGAACAGGGATGCGGCAAGCTCCTGACCTACGAAGCGCCGATCGAATACGTCTATGACGGAATTACGGGACCGCGCTCGCTGGTTGCGCAGTCGGAAATTCCCCGCCATTTGCCTTCCTTCGCCGCGGGAGTCCGCAACGCCTTGCGCCGCAAACCGAACATCATCCTGGTGGGCGAGGCGCGCGATCGTGAAACGGTATCCGCCGCCATTGAAGCCGGACAAACCGGACACCTTGTGTATTCGACCCTGCACACCATAGGCGTGGCGGCAACCGTCCGGCGTATCGTCAGCGTATTCGAAACCTCGGAGCGCACCGAACGGGCCTACGCCATGATGGAAACCCTGCGCATGATAATCACCCAGGTTCTGGTACCCAAAACAGGTGGCGGCCGTATGGGTTTGCGCGAATTTCTGGTTTTTGACGACAACGTGCGCGAACAGCTTTTGGACATGCCTGTCGAGCGTTGGACCATGGAGACCCAGCGTTTTCTCGTTCGCTATGGCCGGACGATGGAGCAATCCGCGAACGCGGCCTTCAAGCAGGGGCACATCGATCGACGGGCTTACCTGCTGTTGACGAAAGGCTTCTCCGGCGACAGCGCCGACGACGACGATTTTGAGCCCGTGAATTTTGGCGACGAAGGTCAAGACGAAGACGTGACGATGATTTGAAAAGGAAAGCGGATGGACATTCACTGGCGGAACACGCAGAAACCGGCGCGCTTTTTCTTTCTCGACGCGCGCGCCTTTTTGGCCATTCTTTTGTTCCTTGCCCATGCGCGGCTTTGGACTTTTGTATTGGCCATTTTCATCATGCTGGTTTTTTGGATCATGGAGCGGCGCGGATTGACTTTTGATTCGGCCCTTAGGGCTTTTCGTTGCTGGCTTCTGGGGATTCGCCGTCCGGCGAACAGCCGTCGCGCCAAACGCCGGTGGATCGATTATGGCTAGGTGATTCGTTTTGAACTCTTGAAAACAGAATCAACACAATCCGGACAGTGAACGTTTGGAAAGCCGCAACCAAGCTTTTGCGCGGGTTGTTTTGAATCGGGATCGATTATTGGCGAGCCGGAAAGAGGGGGTTGTATGTTGCGCAAACAACACATAAGAATGAGGACGGGTAAGCCTCATTTGTGGGTTATTGTTGGGACTCACCGGCTCATCTAAGATGCCCCTCGAACTGGAATCAGCCTCAAAAAGGGCCGAAGACATGCAAAAACTTTCTCTATTTTCCTCATCTTTTTTCCTTCGTTCAGCCGTTTTAACCCTTGCTTTACTCGCCGCGCCTGCAACGGCGCTGGCCGGTTTTCAGTGGGTCGCGCCGACGGAAGATTACACAACGCAAGCCCCTCCCCGGTCTTCCGCGCAAAGCCTCGCGCCAACCTTGACTCCGGCGCCCATGTCTCCCGTGATTATTCAGGGATCGCCTTCGTTGCAGCCTTCACCGCCCCCGGCCGACACGACGATGGCGGCATCCAGAACGGCCCCATATGATTCAGTTCCCGATGCAAGCCATGTTCTTGCGCCCCCCTCCGGCGCCGGAGCGGATCTGGCGGGACGGGAAAGGGCCGTGCGCGGTTTTGCGGACAATGTCCCTCTCGCTGTAGCCTTGCGCCAGATTTTGCCGCCGGAAATCGGTTTTTCCGTGGGTCAGGATATCAATCTTGGCATGCTCGTTTCATGGAAAGGCAGCGGCACGTGGCGGGAAACGTTGCAGGCCATGCTTCAGTCGTCCGCTCTTGCGATGCAGGAGCAGGGGCAGATGATCAAAATCACCCGCGCGCAAGGCGCGGCGACCGTTGAAAAACAAAGCGCGGCCATGCCGACTCTTCAGCCGCCCGCCGAAAGCAAGCCCATGTCCTTGCGTGCGGCGCCGACGCCCGAAACGTCCATGACCCTGCAGCCTCCGGCAGGCGCGGCGCTACCGTATACGCCGCCATCCCCGCAATACTATGGTGGCGCGCCAAGTCAGACGTCGGTCGTGGATACGTGGACGGCGAACCGTGGCGATACGTTGCGCAAGGTTCTTGAAGACTGGTCGCGCCGCGCCAACGTCGAACTGAGCTGGCAGGCGGAATACGATTACCCCCTTCAGGCTTCGGTGACGCTGACGGGAACGTTCGAAGAGGCCGTGCGCAACCTTCTCGTCGGCTTCCAGGAAGCGCAACCCCAGCCGACGGCGTCTCTTTACAACAATCCTTCGGCGGGGCAGGCCATTCTTGTGGTTCAATCGCGCGGCAACAATCATAGCGAATAAGAGCGGAGATACCGATGAACTTGCGTCGCTTTGCACTCCTTTTTGTTCTCGTCGCTCTTATGGGGTGCAACAACGAGAAAGTGCGCAATCTTATTGACGAACGTACGGACGAAACGGCGGTAAGCCTTCAGGAAGCCCAGCGTCCGGCGACGCCCAAAAGCTATAATCCGCTTGTTGTATCCGACAAGGTTTGGGCGGGCAATTCGTCGTTGCATATGCGGCACGGTTTGCCCTTGCCCAACAGATACGAAGGCCCGCGCGGCGCGGCTTTGATTTCGAGCGATGAAATGTCGCTTGGCGAAATCGCTCAGGCTATCGGTTCGCAGACGGGCATTCCCGTGCGCGTCGCGCCGGGGACGTCAAGCGGCGGCAGCAGGTCTTCCAGCAGTTCCGGGTCAAGCTCGGGCGATGAATTGGGCGGCAGCAGCTCCAGCCGCCGCCGCAGCCGGAGCAGCGGCGCGGAAGACATGCAGATTGCCTATGAAGGGCCCTTGTCCGGATTGCTGGATCAGGTCGCGGCGCATTTTGGCATCAATTGGCGTTACGACGGCGCGGCGATTACTTTCTCGCGTTTCGAAACGCGGGTTTTCATGATCGAGGCTCTTCCCGGCACGCAAACCGCCAAGGACGGCATCAGTGAAGACAGCGGCGGTGGTGGCAGCGGTGGTGGCAGCGGCGGTAGCAGCGGCGGTAGCAGCGGCAACACAAGCTCCTTGTCGCAGACATCGGAAATGAACATCGAGTTTAAGGTGTGGGATGAGCTTGGCCAGACGGTCACGGCCTTGCTGGGCGGCGTAGGGAACGTTGTGACGTCGCCCTCGAGCGGGACCATGACGGTAACGACGACGCCGGAACTGATGCGTACGGTTGCGAAGTTTATTGAGGAAGAAAACAAACGTCTGTCGCGCCAAATCGCCATTAACGTGGAAATTTACAAGGTCGAACTGAACGAAGGCACCGATTTCTCAACCAGTTTTGCCGTGGCGCTGAAGAACATCGGCGGACTGGCCGAGATTGGGGCCTATTCGTTCGCGCCGGATGTCAGCCAGGTTCAGGCCACGCCGGTAGGCGCGCTGGCGTTGGCCAATTTGCCTGTCGCGATCGTCGACAATACAATCGGTCCTATCAATTCCGCGTTCAAGGCGCTGTCGGCTCTCGGCGACACGACCCGCGTGGCGCAATTCCCGATGACGACGCTGAACAACCGCCCGGTGTCGCGCCGCATAGGACGCGACAAGACCTATGTCCAGTCCGCGACGGCCAACAGCTCGAGCGCATCGACGACGTCGACAAGCGTTATCTCGGTTACCATTACGCCGGGCACGATCCGCGAGGGCTTTTCCATTCAGTTGACGCCGCGCCTGCTCGATGACGGGCGGGTTATGCTCCAGTACTCGATGAGCCTCGTCGATATTGTGAAAATCACGACGTTCGGGAGCATTTACTCACAGCCGGATTCCGAAGGAAACGTTACCGTCGTTGAAGGGGGCTCGGCCGTTCAATTGCCCGAAACGTCGACAAGAGCGTTTGTCCAGCAATCGGTGCTGCGAAGCGGATCGACGCTTGTCATCGGCGGGTTTGACGACGAACAGGTGGCGCAAAACGCGACCGGCGTCGGAAGCCCCTGGAACTTCCTGTTGGGGGGCAGCTCGAGCAATGCCAAGTCGCACTCGATGCTCGTTATCCTGATTACGCCGCAGGTCATCGATGTGATGCGGCCGGAGCATGGATAATGGCCGCAGGCGTTGTCACCATAGGGCGACGGCAGTACGCCTCGGGTTTGTACTGGGAGAACAGCCCGAGCGGGCGCGTATCGCAGGCGGCCAAGGAAGCGGCGCGGCAACCGGGAGTTCAGGCCCGTTTTTATGCGGCGCGTCCCGGCAATAAAGCCGGGCGCGTGCCCCAATTTGGATTGAGCGCGGCCCAAACGGAACACAAATCCGGCCTTCCGGCGCTTGCGGCGTGTCTTGCCAATCAACAGCCGGGATCGTGGGCGGGCGCTTTTCGTTTGCGCGAAGGCACGGCGCTTGTCGTCGTCCGCGACGATCTTTTGGTCCCCGACGGCGACCAGTTTTTCCTCGATGAATCGGAAGCGCGCGACCGTCTTCTTCAGGAAATGGCCCTGGGCGGGTTGCAGCGGGTTTATGCGCCCGAGACATGGGGCGTATCCGGCGCCGATACGATGCCTGTCGGCTTGCTTCTCAGCGACCGGACGGATGTGCGCCTGCGTCAGGTCAGTCTGCCGAAGTCGACGAAAAGGGTTCTTACCGGCGGCGTGATTCTTCTTCTGATTGTGCTTGGGGCGGGGTGGTATATCCAGCAACAGAAAGCGGAGGAGGAAGCCCGGCGGCTGAGGATGCTGTCGGAGATTGAGAGAAAGAAACGCGAAGCGGAAGCGCTTCTTGCGAAAAAGCGCACCGAAAAGCCGCCTTATCCCGAGCCCGAACGGAAATGGGAGAAAGAACCCGATCCCATGAAAGTGGTCGAAGCGTGCCGCGCCGGTCTGGTTCAGTTGGAACTGGCCGTCGCCGGGTGGCGTTCGGGGGGTGTCCGCTGCAACGGAAAGTCGATCAGCCAGTCATGGTCCCGGTCGGGCGGGTTTTCGTCGCCGCCTCATAATGCGAAAGTGACCGATTCGGCTTCGGGAGCGACTTTTTCGATTACATTGTCGGCGATTGAGCCTCGGGGCAAACAGGATCTGGTAGACCCGGATGAAATAACCCGCCGGTATTTGGCTCAAAACTGGCCAGGATCGATCAATCGTGTTGCGGACGATCCTCCGCCCCCCCCGCCTGCAGGGTATAAAGGCGAATGGAAACCCCCTCCCCCTCCATGGGTTAAGCGTTCCTTTACCGTTTCGGCGCCAGTATTGCCCGGAGCCTTGCCGGTCTTTTTTGGCGACTTGCCGGGAGTTGTGATAAACTCCATGTCTTTAAGCTCGCCGGGCCTGTCGGGAACCTGGACGGTAGAGGGAGTGATCTATGAAAACCGCCGTTAAAAAGGTCTTTCTCGCCACCATCGCTGGAGTGGCGGTATGCTATGCGATTCCGGTTCTTTCCCAGGACCTGGTTCAGGATTTGGCCGTAGCCACGGTAGGCACCACTATGGCCATTCAGGCGCAGTCGGAAGGACAGGCGCTTGAGGCCCAGGCGAAAGAATTGACCCAAACCCAGCTTCAGGCTCAGGAAAAGGCTTTACAGGCGGCTTCGTCCGGCGGGGAAAAAGAGTCGCCTTCTATCAAGCCTTTGCCGTTGCCGAACAAGGAAGCGGCAGAAGACACCGCGAAAGGCGTGTCTCTGGAAATTGAGCCCGCGCCGCCGGCGTCAAGCGGCAGTTCCGGCAAGACTGCGGATGTTGGCATTGTCACGTCCCCCCCTCTTTTAGGCTCCGGAAAAGGGAAACCCGGCAAGGGAGATAGCATGGAACCGGGAAAGGTTCCGGAAGCGGTGAAAAACGTGGTTAAAAGACTTAACGTCGGCACGGAGGATGTGACGCTGGAGGATCTGAACGAGGCCCGCGAAGCCGTAGCCAAGCTGGATATGCTTATCGATATTGAAAAACGCCTTTCGGATTTGGAGACGATCCGGCAGGAGCGTGAAGAAAAGAGCGTGTCGGCGGCTATCCCCGCCAGCGCTTTGGGAATGCAAAACGTTCCCCCGCCCGTCGCGGCGCCGCAGCCGTTTCCTTCGGCGGCGTCCCCGGTTCCAATGCCTTTGGGCGGCATGTCGTCCGGCGTTGAGATTGAGCGCATTCAGGGCGCCGGTGGCCGGTATGTCGCCTTCGTCAAGTCGGGGGAAGGCAAAACCGTCCAGGTGCGTGAAGGCGAAAAGCTTTCGGATGGCAGCGTTGTGCAATCGATATCCAGCCAGGGCGTGACCCTGCTTAAGGACAAGAACAGGCGCACGCTGAAAGTGAAAGACGTCGGCCTTATATTCGGCGCGCGCTAGGTCGGTTCATGTGATAAGGAAAGATTCTGCGCTTTCTTTTTCCGAGTGAGCCAACCGGGAAAAAAGGAAGAACGGTTTTTTATTGGCTAACGGGAACGGTTGTCGCCTTGCGGAATTTTATCTCGGACCTGAACGACAAGCTCAACGCCGTTTTGCACAACAAAACGGACGATCAACGGCCGAAGCCGTCTTCAACGACGGGGGCGAGCCCTAAAGCCGCGTCTCCGGCCCCAATAAGCTCAAAACCGCACTCGTCGTCGGGGATGATTTCAACGGCAACGGCGGAAGCGACGGCCAGGGGCAGGGCGGAAACGGCCGAAAAAGAAGGGACTTCGTTTGTCAAAGAGCCCGAACATGACAAAAGCGGAGCGGCTCAAACAACCCTATCGGCTACGAATGACCTGAAGGTTGAAGATGAGCGCAGCCTGGCTTTAAGCGGAGGTCTGCAATTTTCGGGCGAGCTTCTGACAATGCCCGGCGGCATTCTGCGCATACCCGAAGAATCCCGCAATCTCTGCGCTTTGTTCGACAATGGGTTGTGGCTGGTAAGCGCCTCCCACCGTCATTCGCCGCTTGTGACATCGGTGGCGCAAGCCGCCCGCCGACAAGGCTATCAGCTGGACAAGCCGCGTTTTGTGACGCCCAACATCATCCAGCAAGCCTATCTTTACTCCACGCGCAAGAATGTCACGGCGCGACTGGACGAAAACGCCGTCCGGCGTAAAATCGTCGAAACGCTCGAACGCGCGGTGGAAGTCGGCGCGAACGACATTCATATGGAAGCAAGCGAAGGCCGGACGCGCGTCGAATTCCGCATCGACGGCGCCTTGCGTCTCTGGGAAACGTGGACCCAGAAAGAAGGCGACCAGATGCTTTCGGCGATTTATTCGCATTCAGTCGGCCAATCGGGCGCGACGGCGAACTGGCAGGAACCGCAAGCGGCGATGCTCACCTCGGCCGCGCAAGACCGCGATTCGATCATATTGCCGAAAGGCGTTATCAGCGTTCGCTGTCAGTGGGTGCCTTTGTCGGACGGCGGGCGCTATCTGGACATGCGGCTGCAATACGACTCCGCGCACCTGTTCGGCGAAAACTTCATTATGGCCGACGTGGATTCGCTTGGCTTTTCGCAAGAGCAGCTGAAGGTCATCCAGAGTCTGCGCGCCTTGCCGGGCGGTATGCGCGTGTTTGCGGGGCCCGTCAATCAGGGAAAAACGACGACGCTCCGCGTATGCCTCAACCGCCGCATGGCGGAAACCAACATGCAGCTTAACTGTCTTTTGGTCGAAGACCCGCCGGAAGGCGGCGTTGTCGGCGCGCGGCAGGTGGGCGTGTCGTCCACCGTGAAGGACGAGCAGCGCGAACGTTCTTTCCTTGAAATCATGCGCTGCGCGTTGCGGCTCGATCCCGACATCGTCATGTTGGGCGAGGTTCGCGATACGCAAACGGCCAAGTTTGCCTTCCGGCTGGCGTTGACCGGACGCCAGGTTTACACGACGACGCACGTCTATTCGGCTTTGGCCATTCCTCAACGTTTGCGCGACATCGGGATCGAGCCCTATCTGGTTTACGATCACCATCTGTTGCGGGGCATGATTTGTCAGCGTTTGTTGCGCGGGTTGTGTCCCCATTGCCGGATCCCGCTTGCGGAAGCGCCCGGGGAACTGGGGCCCGCGTTCAAGGAATATATTCGCCGCACGCGCGCCGGGTTGGCCCTGATGGACGCCTCGCGGGGACGCGCGGCCGGAGGCGCGTCCGTTTACGACCGCCTGTCGGAGCCGGATATGCGCCATGTTTACGTGGCCAATCCCGAAGGATGCGAGCATTGCTATAAGGGCCGCTCGGGGCGCACGGTTTGCGCGGAAGTTATCGAGACGGATCAAAAGCTTATGGAGCTTTTGCAGGACAACCGGCTGGAAGACGCCGGCAATTATTGGCTTGCGCCGCAAGGAATGGACGGCGTGACCATGTTATGGCACGCGCTTGAGAAAATCCGCCGGGGCGAAGTGTCGCCACAGGATGCCGAATTCGAAGTGGGGCCGTTGGCGCGCGAACGCGAAACGCTTGAAGTCGAACAACGTTTAGGGGCGGTGGTATGAGTTCCGAAGGTTTCAATCTTGACGATCTTGAGCGAAGGTTCACGCAAATTCAGTTCCGGCGCAGCCGGAAACACCGTTTTCGCATATACCGGAAACTCGAAGGCATGTTGCGTATGAACGAGGCCCTGTCGCGCTGCCTCGACAGGCTTTATCAAAACGCTTCGGAAATGGGAAAATATCCCAAACGGCCTTCGGCCGTCGCCTTGCGCGAATGGTTCTTGAAGGACCGTGCCGGGCAGGGGCTTTCCGAAGCCATGGAAGGATGGGTTCCTTCGTCCGAGCTTTACATGATCCGCGCCGGCGAGGAGTCGGGCACGATGGCCAAGGCGTTTTCCTCCATTCAGGCGATGGGCGAGCGCGCGCGGGAAATGAAGGCGGCCGTGACCTATGCCGTAGCCTATCCGTGCTTCATGATCATTCTGGTGTCGTTTGTGTTGTGGATGTTCGGCGTCAACCTGATCCAGAACATGCGCAAGACGGCCCCTCCGCAAGTCATGGCCGCCATGGGCGACGTCGCGGTCGTTTCCGATTTTATCGCCAACTGGGGCATCGTGGTTTTGGCGTCCCTTGTCGGGTTGCTGATCTTTATCACCGTGACCTTGCCTTACTGGCGCGGGCCCTTGCGGTCGAAATTCGACATGTATCCGCCATGGTCGTGGTACCGCGTGCTTCAGGGAAGCGGTTTTCTTTTGGGTCTTTCGGCGCTTTTGGGCGCGCAAGTGCCGCTGAAACGGGCGCTGGAAATTCTGGAGGAGCAGGCCACGCCGTGGCTTCGCGAACGCATTTATTCGGCGCGGCAGGAAGTCTTGCGCGGGCGAAATCTTGGCGAGGCCCTGCGAACGGGGCGCTATAACTTTCCGGACCCCGGGGTGGCCATCGATCTTGAGATTTTGTCCGAACGCGCGGACGTCGGCACGGTCATCGAACAGGTGACGCAGGAATGGATCCGCGAGCAAATCGACGAACTGAAAGCGCAAGCGGCCGTGGCGAGAAACGCCGGCTTGATCCTCGTCGGCGGCACGATCGCCTGGGCCATGCAGTCGGTTTTCAACGTCGTTACGGCCGTGTCCGGCGGCGGCATGGGCGGCGGGCCGGGCGGAGGCATGTAGGGCGGTTGCGTTCGTGGGTTAGGCGGGAATTTCGGTCATTGAAGGACGAAGGGTGAAAGACGATGTGTCCTGTGCTCTGGAAAAAACATAACAGGAAAATGCCGCGTGCCGGGTTCACGCTCATCGAGGCGGCGATAGCGCTTGGCGTGATGGCGTTGCTTCTGGGCGCCATCTGGGTCGCGGCGGGAGCCGTGTGGAGCAATTATCAGACGTTTCGTCTCAATCAGCAGATTTTGTCGATCGTCGAGAACGTTCGCAACCATTACGAGCCTATGGGGAGACGGGGCGCATGCCCCGCAAACGGGGGCTTGCCTTTTTACCTGCCTCAGTGCAACAACGCGATTGTTTCATCCGATTTGATTGCGGCAAGCCTGATTCCGGTCGAGATGCTCGGACCGGCGGGCTGTGTGGCAAACGACACCTGCAACGAAATCAACCACGGCCTGCGGCGGAGAACGAACCCGGGCTCTCTGGTTCTTCGGAGCGATGCCGGCGGCAATATTCTTCGCATGTTTCTTTTTGAATTGCCTAAAAGGATATGCGTCAAACTCCTGACCCAGCTTCCCGTGCTGACTCCCGAAGCGAGGATCAGGGCCATCGCGATCGGGGCGATCGCGGCCAATATCGACACCAGCCCGGCGGGCTTTTCGACGCCGATCGTTCAGGGGGCGAACACGCACACGCGCATAGACGTTCCAACGGCTTCAAGCTGGTGCGCAACGGAGAGCAACGATGTGGAAATACGTTTTCAAATCGGCCAATAGGGCCGGCGACGGGCGGACAAGGCCCTTTGCGGCGCGCCGGGGCCTCAGCCTGATGGAAATGGCCATCGTTCTTGGCGTTTGCGGGATCGTTCTCGGCGGCCTGTGGGCGACGGTCAACATGGTTATGGAGAGGGTCCGGCGCGAACAGGCTTTCGAACAAATTACGTTTATCGTCCGGGGCGTCCGCAATTTTTATTCCGGACGGGAGAGTATACAGTATACGACGAACGGGATTGACGCCAGTGTCAACCCGTTGACGGAATATCTTATCAGAAACGGCATCATCCCGGGCGAGATGGTGCGCGATCGCTCCGCAAGCCCGGTGCGGGCCGATCTTCCGTGGGGCAGACTGGGCGTTAACGGCAACCTTATCGTAAACGGCGGCTTCCAGATCCAAAGGATGCCGGGGTTCCAAAGCTTCAGGATCATTTTACGCGGGTTGAAACAGGAGAGTTGCGTGGCTCTGGCCACGCGCCTTGCGAACAGCGGGCCATCGGGGATTGTCAGCGTTGAATACAACAACAGCGGCACGGCCATTACCGTTTTTCCCGTCAGTGTTACCGACGCGCGGAACAACTGCAATAACGCTCCCGAGGCTATAGGCCGACGGCTCGATTTGGTCTATAAGCTGAGGACCATGAATTAGGACGCGGGGTTTTGGATGTTTGTCCGTTGGGCCGTCTTCGATCTGTTGAACGTGACGGCCTCTTCGGTGGGACGATCGGCAAAGGAGAAGAAAACGATGATGATTTTTCAACGCAAACCCCGCGAAAAGCGCGGCTTTACGCTCGTCGAAGCGTCGATCGTTCTGGCGATCGCGAGCCTTGTGCTGGGCGGAATATGGGTCGCGGCCTCAAGCGTGAGCAGCAACCAGAAGGTGAACAAGGCATATACGCAGATTGTGCAGATTGTCCAGAACATACGCGATCTTTACGCGTCGCAGCCTTCCATGGACGCAACCCTCAATTTGGCGGATCAGATAACGCAGTTGATAGAACTTGGCGCGATACCGAAGGACATGGTGAGCGGAGCCTCCGACGCCGACAGCCCCTGGGGCAAAAACGTCCGGGTGCTGGCGACAACGGACGGGAACGCCTTTACCGTTTTTTACAGAGGCGTGCCGCAGGACGCTTGCATTAATCTGGTCACCCGCATTGCGGCTCCGGGTCATGACGGGGGCCTTGGTTTGGGAGGTCTGCCAACCTTGGCCCAGGCCGAGACAGGGCCAACGCGGCGGCCCAATCTTGGCGTGCTTATATCGGCCGATGGCGTAAGTCCGACAGCGAACGCCACGGGGTGCACAAACGATGCCGCCAACGGCAACCTCATTTCCTTTACGTTTTCATTGCGCGGGTAACGTTTTCCGGCCCTTTGCAGCCGGGCCGGGCGCAATGTTGCCGCAACCCTTTGCCGGGAAACGTTTTTTTCCCGCCAGGAGCGCTTTGGAACGCGCGCATAAACGCCTAATTAATCTTTGATTAAGCGCCGGGTGCTAGGCTTTTTATATAACCCGGATTTCCTGGCGCTTGAAACAAAAGCAGCCACAATTCGGATTTCCGCGCGGCAGGTTTCACCAGAAGCGAGAAGGAGAAAACAATGATCGTTCCTTATAACGGCTCCCGCAAGACAAGGGGCTTCACGTTGACCGAGGTCGCCATCGTCATGGGCGTTGTGGGCCTGATCCTTGGCGGGATCTGGATCGCGGCGGCGGCCGTGTACACCAATCACCGGGTCAATACCGCCTATACGCAGGTTATGAGAATCGTGCAGGGCACGCGGGCCCTTTATGCATCGCAGGCATTGTTTCCTGTTAGTCAGCAAGGGACAAATATTACGAATAATCTCAAACAGGCAGGCATCATCCCCAAAGACATGATCAATGAAGAAGTTGGTGTAGGCGTGAAAAATCCGTGGAGCACAGGTACAAGGGTGTATGCCACCACAACCAGGAATGGTTTTGCCATATTCTTAAGAAGAATCCCCCAGTCCGCATGTATTCAGTTGGTATCCAAGGTCGCTGGACCAGGGGGTACCGATGTGGGACTCCATAATATGCCTGGATTTGCTAATAAGCTGGCAAGGGCTGACGCAGTGGGAGATTGGCCGGTGCCTGATGTCTCTTCTTTGGGCTCAGCAATTGACGAGGCGGGTGTTGCGCCCACGCCAAACGCAACGGGTTGTACCAACGCTGTCGATAACGATGGCAATTTCATAGGTTTTGGCTTCAAATTGTAAGATAACGATTCCATCGCCATAAAAGCAGCGCCTTTTTGATAACGGGGCGTCCCTGAAAGGGCGCCCCGAGGGCTGTTGTGGCCAAAGAATCACTTGAAAAAACTAAAATTATGACCGTCTTGCCAAGACCGTTAATCTTTGGTTTACTCGATTCCGTTACTTTTCCTGCGGTTTTTTCCACGACGACGATCTGATTCGGCCGTCCGGACGTTGTGTCCGGGGGTCGGCAAAACCGGAAACACAAAAGGAGAACCCGATGTCCATTCTTCAATCCCGCGCCCGCAAGACACGGGGCTTTACCTTAACCGAAGCTGCGATCGTTCTCGGCATCGTGGGCCTGATTTTGGGCGCGATCTGGGTCGCGGCCGCCGCCGTCTATGAGAACATGCGCACCAACCGCGCGAATGAGCAAATCCTGAAAGTGGCGCAAGCCGTGCGTTCGCTTTATGCGTCAAGCCCGACGATGGGTATAGCTTCACCCGCCGACCCGAGTGAGGATCTAACAGATTCTCTTCTTGCCGCCGGTATTTTCCCTTCGGACATGATCAATGGTACTACCGTATATAATCCTTGGGATACGACTGGGGGAACTGCGGGGCATACCGTCCATGTTATGGGGACCGATTCAACTCCCCCGCGATTTGCCATACGCTTTAATGCTGTGCCAAAGGCTGCATGTATACGTCTTGTGACAGCCAACACGGGCCAGCAGCGAGACGCAGGCATGTATGCAGTGGGAACGGATGCAGCGGCTGAGATAAAAAAAGCGTCTGTTGATGGTGATTTTCCTGTCAGCGTAATAGATGCGGAAAATGATGTTTGTGTAGCTGACAACCCCGGCGTAGCGCTTGTCTTCAAGCTGAAGCCCTGATCCGGTTGACGTACTTGTAAAATCGAAGGGCGGGGGCCGCAAACCCCCGCCTTTTTGTTTGTCCGATTCGGGGGTATAGAAAAATTCCATGAGACGTTTTGCCGCCTTCAACTGGCCGTTGAGCCTCGCGACGCCGCTGGTCGGGGGGCTGATCGTCTTTGGCCTTTGGGCGTCGGTGACGGCGGCGTATGAGAATGTGCGCCTTGCGCACGCCGTCGGCCAGACGTTGGGCGCCGTCAAGGTCGCCCGCGACATGGGCGTGCGCGCGAACGACATGGCCGACAGGGCCACGGCCTCCCTTTTATACCGCCTTTCCTATATGGAAAGGATAACCGCAATGACGTTGAGCGGCGTCGTCCAGAAAGGTTTTCTGAATCCCTGGGGCGGCTTTGTGGGGCTGACCGTGGCCCCGGCGGATCAAGCGCTTAAAATCGAGGCGGTTGTGCCGCCGCGGGCGTGCCGCCGCCTGATCCAGTTTTACGGCAAGGACCCGGCGCGGATCGGCCTGAAGCGCGTGGAGGTGCGCGACAGGGCCGTTTTGGCCATATCGCGCCAGCTTTACAGCGCCCCAAGCGGCGGGATTGCCGCCGGGATGACCACAAACGCCATCAAGGCGGGGTGCGGCGCGGCGGATGAGGTTGTCGTGACGTTAACCTTTAAGCTGAGTTAAGGCGGCGGGAGACGGGCATTTGACGCTCTTTTTGGGGGCCGCAAAGCCGTTTTGGGGCCGGTTTAGGCAGGGTTTGAACGCGGTTTGGCGCAGCGTTGGAGCACCGTTGGAGCAGCGTTGACGCAGCGTTGGAGCGGCGTTGGGGCCGGGATGCATCGGGGCCATGAGGGAGACGGGGTGGAGAAAGAATGGGGAGAGGCCCGGGAAGGCTCGCCTTTCAGGCCCAGGGTTAAAAAAGCGGAAAAAACGAAAAAATCGTTCGAATTCGGCGTTAAATTAAACTCCATTAAACATTCCTTGATAGTATATAAGGGTACCTAAAGGCCTTGGGCTTTAAGCCGGGCCGATGAAAGGCTGCGCGCATGTATCTTTTCGTCTTCGTCTTCCTCATGATGTCGGTCGTGGGCCTGTATACCCAGGTCTATGCGCTCCAGGCGTCGAAAATGTACGAAAAACAAACCGGCGCCGCCCAGATCATGCTCACGTGGCATGAGGGGATGAAGAAGCATGTGAAGAATCAATACGACGAATTGACCGCCACAAGCTACACCCGAGTCCAAAATGGCACCGGTTGTTATCTTACATCGGTGGTGGACTGGCCGAACATCAACTCCGGGCTACCGGCAAACCAGCAATGCAGCTCGTATGTTGCGTCAGACGACGATTTGGAACAATTGATGCCCGGATACAACATCGGTTTGTATAGATTCCGGACAATTGTATACAAGCCCGCCAACGTTTCTTGTTCCCCGTCATGCGCTTATGACAATAAAGTAATTCTGATTACCTATATTAAAGCCAACCAAACGGTGGCAGGATTTGGGGTGAATGAGATCTCCCTGCAGCTTCGGAAGATAGGCGTCGATTCGTTATATATCGGCTTTGTCGATAGCGCAGGCACGATCGTAAAAACGCTTCACGGAACGCAGTACGACATTCCCACAGTCAACGGCAGGCCGAACCCCGGTTCTCTGGTTCTGGTAAGCCTGGCGACGCCACCGTGATGGCGTGGCCTTTTTTATAATACGGTTAGCGCAAGAAGGAGATTGCCATGACAACGCACAGGCCCCTGCATCGTTCCCGGAAATGGCGCGGGTTTACGCTGGTCGAGTTGGCGATTGTTTTGGCTGTGGCGTCTCTTCTTTTCGCAGGCCTTTGGCGCCTTATGTCTGCCGGGAGCACACAGCTGCGCGAACAGGCGGCCGCGGAACAGATGAACCAGCTTGTCGCCGCCGTGCGGAACTTTTTGGCGAGCGGGGAGGGCGAACAGTACAGAGTGGCTATGCTGGGGGCTGCAAACACAAAATGCGTAGCAACATCGCCGACACTTTCGTCGACGGGCAACGATTGCGTGGGGGATTTGCTCCCGGCGCAAAATCCCGCAGCGGGCACGTTCGCCAGTTTTTTGCCTCCGGGTTTTAGCGCTGCAACGGAAAACCCTTATGGGCAAACATACGTCGTCAAAACCATCATTCCTTTAGACTCCGACAAGGGCAACTATTCTTTCATGATTAAAACAGAGAACGGCACAACGATTGTCGATTCTTCCGGGGGACGCATTGCGGCCATCATCGGGGGCGATGGCGGATTTATTTATTCCGGCGATGTTTGCGCAACCAGGCTGGGGGTTGCAACCAGCAGGGCGGCATGCGGTTCTTACGGAGGCTGGGCGATCGATATAAACAGGTATGATTTTGCCCAGGGAAGCGGGTTTTTGACCGCGCGTTCCGTCGGCGGACTGACCGCCCAGGCGCCATGGCTGGCGAGGGAGGCATATGGCGATCCCGCTGTCTTTAACACCATGCAAACAGATATGTTTTTTACGACAAACCCTGTGGTTAATACCTTTGCCACTCCCAGTACGGCGAGCGGACACGATTTATTCTTGAGGAATAACACAATCAACCTTGAGAATGGAACCATTGAAGGCACAATGACAGGGGGCAATACCGGTGGAATGATAAATGAAATTAAATATATCCAGATGGGAGCTCTGGATAACCGTGATGGTCCTGGATTAGTAGTGAATGGCCCAACAGATAATGGTCCCAGCAACGATCAATTTGGTCCCGGAGGCACATCTTATAAAGATGATTGTGGCCAGGGCGGCGCAGAGGCTAACTGTGCGTGGATAGCAACGGTTAATGGCAATATGAAAATCGGCGGTATGTTGTATGCTACGAACCTGTACGCGCAAAGCTTTGTTTATGAGACCTCTGATGTGAGGCTTAAAAAAGACATAAAAAAGTTAGAGCACCCACTTGAAGACTTGACTAAAATCCCGGCCGTTTCATTCGTTCGGATTGATGGCGACAAACCGGGATTAGGCGTCATCGCGCAGGATGTTGAGAAAGTCTACCCCGAGTTAATATCGCCCATCGGCGATGGGATGAAGAGCGTCGATTATTTGGGCCTTATTGGGCCGCTCATTGGCGCTGTGCAGGAATTGAAAACGCAAAACGACGCGTTGCGCGAACAGATAATAAAGAATGCGAAGACTATTGAACAGTTGCAGGAGCGGATTGCGAAAAAGCCGAACCGAAAACCGTAAAAGCCTTGCAACTTACCGCGTGACGTATTGCTCACAAATGAGTTCGCACAGGCCATCGGAGTCTTCTGTGGGGTGAAGGCAACAATAGGATGTCGATACCGAGGCGTTTCCTTTTTTGCTCTTTTGTTTTGAGACAAGGCATTTATTCGAATCAAAACCCATAGACTCGTCGAATTCCGTCTTCGCTGCGCTTCCAAATCTGCGGCTTATGCATGAGGTTGCCTGGGTTATAAGCCGCGATATAGCGTCATCGTCGTAAACTACATCGCAAGGAATGTCCTTCGCGCATAAAGCCGTGTCGAAATTCTTGCCTTTAGGTTTACTCGCCGCCCAGACCGGGGTTGCTATGAGCGAAAGAACCAGAATGAGGGCAAGGACGCGCATGGGGACTCTCCTTTAAGGCGAAGAACAAAAGACGCGGCATCATAGACAATTCTGGCCGGTGAAATCAAGGTTGCGGGGTTCGGCGCCACGGCCCTGAACTCAGGTTAACAAGGATTCACAAAAGAGGCGAAGAGTGATTCACTGGCCCTTCTGAAAGGGAGGGCGAGACAATGGAAGGCTTTGAAAAACCGAGGCTTAAGGGTTTATTGGATCATTTTGCGGTG
>JAXGVG010000011.1:0-23664 GCA_040773965.1 Alphaproteobacteria bacterium
CTTGATTTATCAGGTAGCATTCTGATTCAACGGCGTAGCCTTCTCCCACATCGAATAGAACTGCTGGCGAAAGGCCTCGGCGATCTGCGACGATCGGATCACAATGATCCTCGGTGATGGGTCCGCATCAAAGATGATCGACGCGAACTTGTCGTCATACACATAAAACGGCACTGAGTTTACGTAATGCTTGGAGATGTGCCTGTATGTGCAATACGCCGCGCAGCGCAACCTTCGCCTTAAACGCGGCGTTGTGATTCTTTCTCGTTCTCGACATGTTCTTCCCCTTCCGGCCCCTCAGGGCCTCTTTTTAGGGGCTCGTCTCCACTTAAGCTACTGTCTCAAATTCCGGGGCCAGCATAAGACAGTTCTTGCTGCCACCGCAAAAGCGGGATACTCTTTTCCCCAAGATTTGTGGTGAGGATCTCGCAGTACTTTTCTTGTTTCTAAAACGTGTTTTCCAGACCCTTAAAACGGCATCTCACTTCAGAATGGAGAAAACTTCATGAAACGCACCTTAGGTCTTTCCCTCGTCGGCCTGCTGTTGATGCCGTTGCCTTCTTTCGCGGCGGATGCTGCTCCGACCGCAACACAGACCATAACGAATAAAGCCAAACCGGCTTTGTCTCCGATCAAGAACAAAAAGGTCCTTGATGCGGCCAAGAATTTTAACACAACGGGCGCAACATCAGGTTCCACATCGGACAATTCCGTCTCGAATACAGCAGTTCCCGAAACATATACTATAGCAATTGAGAGCCCTACGCTGATCCAAGACCCCAACACATGCGCCTATACCTGGGCCATTCGCATCCGTAACTCCGGCACGACCCCCATTCCGGATGGCGAGCTTACCGTTATCGCACAACCCATCAAGCCAGATTACTCTAATGTGGGATCGGCAAACACGATACCGTTGGGAGCCATTCAGCCTGGCGCGTTCTATCCTGTGGGCTCCAGCTTTGTGGGAAAGCCCGCCGAGGCGAGCAATCTCCTGATGGGGATCCAAAAAGGAGCAGAGAACTTGGGCTCGGTAAACTATGCATTCCCATCAGTGGCGGCGTGTAACCATTCGGAATAACGCTTCTTGAAGCCAAGGCCACGGGATATTTTCGCATCAGATTTTCGCCGCGCCCGCCGGGTTTGCAGAGGATGAAAAAGGGCGGCGGCACCTTCACTCGCTGGCGGTATACGACAGCTTCGCTCGGTTTTTGGCCCTTTTTCATCCTCTGTCAAACGGAACCCTACGTTAATTGTGAGTTCAGACCCTAAACTTTTTCCTCGGTACTTCCTGATTTCGTTGCTATGCAATAAGCGATGGCTGGGAGCAGGAGGCAGGCGTGGGCGAGACCTATAAAACCATTCCCGGTGGCGTTGTGGCGCCAAAAGGGTTCAAGGCCGCAGGCGTTTCATGCGGCATCAAACGCCAAAAGGGGCGCAACGATCTGGCGCTTATTGTATCCGAAACGGAGGCTGCGGCAGCGGGCGTTTTTACGACGAATGTTGTAAAAGCGCCGAGCGTTCTCTGCAGTCAGGATTACATCCAGGACGGCGTGGCGCGCGCGGTCGTCGCGAACTCGGGCAACGCAAACGCTTGCAACGGCGAACGCGGCATGGCCGACGTCAAACGCATCACCGGCCTTGTGGCCAAAACGGCCGGCGCGCCGGAACGTCAAATTTTAAGCGCAAGCACGGGCATTATCGGTCATTCTTTGCCGATGGATAAAATAGAAAAGGGCCTTGCGGAAGCCTTCACAAAGCTTCATGACGGCGACGGAAGCGATGTCGCGCAAGCCATCATGACAACGGACACGTTTCCGAAAGAAATAGCCATCACTTTTGAGATTGAAGGCGCGCCGGTGCGTATGGGCGGAATCGCGAAAGGTTCGGGCATGATCGAACCGAACATGGCGACGATGTTGGCTTTTATAACGACCGATGCGGCTGTGACTTCGGCGGTTTTGCAGGAACTGTTGCGCCGTGCCGTGGCGGCGACGTTCAACGCGATAACCGTCGACGGCGACACGAGCACAAACGACATGTGCCTCATTCTGGCGAACGGGCTTGCCGGGAATCCGCCGGTCAGGGATGCGGGCAGCGCGGGCGCGCGACATCTCGGCGACGCTTTGCATCACGTCTGTTTGCATCTGGCGAAAGAAATTGCGCGCGACGGCGAAGGCGCGACGAAGATGGTTGAAGTCGTTGTGAAGAATGCGGCCTCGCCCGAAAAAGCCGCCAAGACAATCGCCAATTCGCCTTTGGTCAAAACGGCGCTCTTCGGCAACGACCCGAACTGGGGACGGATTTTAGCGGCGGCGGGCCGCAGCGGCGTTTCGTTCGATCCGGAAAAGGTCGAAGTTACGCTTGCCGGAACGAAGGTCTTTGCCAAAGGGGCTCCCGCGGCTTTCGATCCGGCCGAAGTTTCGTCCCGGATGAAAGCAAAGGAAATCCAGATTATTGTTGATTTTCATATGCCCAATGAGGCGTCGGCAACCGTCTGGACCTGCGATTTCAGCTATGATTATGTCAAGATAAACGCCGATTATCATACCTAGGAGGCAGACTCCGTCGGCGCCATCTTGTTGCCCGTGTTTTGCGACAGGAAATGAGGATAAAGGAACTGAAAGATCGGCGATGCGGTCTATATTGCGCGTTTTGGCAGGTGGTTTGTTTTTGTTCGTTCTGGCTTCGCTGCCGTTTATGGCGTGGGCGAAGGCGCCGGGCGATTCTTTCCGCATGACGGGAAGCGCGGTTAACGCCGAAGGCGCGCAGGCCGAGGTTTGTTTGACGTTCAGTCAACCGTTCGATGTCCGCGATCGCGTTGCCATTGCGGCCGCGCTGGAGATGGAAAAAGACGGCAAGGAATTCGCCGTCGATCCCCGTGACCTTAGCCTGACGCCGTCCGGACTTTGCGTCCAGAATTTGAAACATCGCCACAAATACAGCCTTTATCTTGAAGATTTGCACGATCAGCTCAACAATCCGTTGGAAGAACCCGTCGACATTCGTTTCACGGTGCCGGCCCGAAGGCCTTCGCTTTCCTTCATGCGCGGTTTGGGGCGGACGGACTTTCCCCGCTATGCGAAGACGAAAGCCGGAGACAACCACGATCATGGCGACAAGAGCGAAGCGTCTCTTGCCATTGCTCTGAAGGCCGTCAACATCGATGCCACTCAACTGACGCTTTACCATATTGTTGGCCGCAAATTGTTCGCCGCGGCATGGCAGCAATACGCGCAAATCAACCTCGCACCGTCCGAAAGCCATTATTTTGCGGCCCATAACGGCCAGCAAGTTTGGCAAAGCGATCTTGTCTTCAAAAAAAGTTACGATGTCGAGCAAAAAGTCGATGTGCCGCTGCCTGCAAGGGAAGGGCTTCAGCCGGGGCTATATTACCTTGCCGCGTCGCCTCGCGCTAAAGCCGTTAATCCGGGACTTTACGCCGGTTTGTGGTTTCTCATATCGGATCTGAGGCTGAATGCGGTCGCTACGCCGGAGGGCGTTCAGGCATTTGCGGCCGACGGAAGAACGCTGCGCGCCGAATCCGGCGTGGAGATTCAACTGTTATCCAAAAATGGGGAGATCCTGGCTGAGGCCGGAAGCGATGCCGAAGGAATGGCTAAATTGCTTTTCGAAAAGGAGAAAAGGGGCAAGGCCGCTTACCTGACGGGCGTTACGGCCGAAGGAGATGTGGACATTGTGGATCTGGAGCGTTTCCCGGAGGCGGCGTTCATGCCGCCTCCGCCTACGGCCATACTTGCCATGGATCGCGCGTTTTATTTGCCGGGGAGCGTCGCGACGGCTGCGCTCTTTTCAAACGACAATCGCGAAGCCTCCCAAAAGACCGACAACGGAACGGTAAAGCTTTTACGGCCCGATCAAAGCGTTTACAGCGAACGGCAGGTGTCTTTCGACAAAGCGGGCGTGACAAGTTTGTCTTTCCCTTTGCCTTTTGCGCATGAAGCGGGAGAGTGGACGTTTCTCTGGCAGCGTGAAGATGGAACGGTTTTGGCTAAACAAGCCGTTCAGCTAAGAGATGACGCATTCGAACCGAAACTCGAAGCGGCGGCCGACCGTTCCTTGATTGAGCCGGACGGTTTTGTCGCATTGACAATTAAAGCGACAAGAGACGGCAATCAGCCGCTGGCATGGCGTAGAGGCCGCGTCGATGTTTATCAACAGACGCCCGAGTTTGAGGCTTGGAAGAAATACCGTTTCGGAACGGCCGAAACGCCCGGCAAAATACAGACGGTCAAATTTATGACGGGGGCTGACGGGGCGGCTTATGTCCGGGTAGACGCCTCTCTGGAAGGCGACTCGAACATGGCGCGCGCTGTTGCCCTGACCGTTTATCTGGACGGAGCCCCAAAACCCCTGACTCTGACGGTGCCTGTAAGACCTTCACAGGGCTGGGTGGGCATTCGTTCGTTGCAAGAAGGCCGAACCTTCGCGGAAAACAGCGAAGCCGTTTTCGACGTGATTGCGCTCGATCCGCACGGCAAGCGTCGGGCGTGGGGCGACCTGTATTTTCAGATATACGAAGAAGGCCGAAGCTTCGAGTGGTTTCCTGCCGAAGGCTATTGGGATTACAAACCGTTGCCCCAACACAGGCGCATCGGCGGCGGAAGGCTTTCTCTTGCGGCAGCGGGCGATAATCTTCTGCGGTGGCCGGTGACAGCGGGGCATTATGTTCTGGAGATTGCGACAGGCGACGGCGTCGTTTTGGCGCAACATGGCTTTGACGCGGGAAGCGGCGCTGTGTCCGCGCCTTCGAACGGTTCCGAGGCCTTCATAAGCGTGTCAGGGCCGAAGGGACCGCTGGAGCCAGAAAAACCCGGCCGTTTGACCTTTAAGCTCACCAGGCCCGCCATGGTCAATATTATGATCGGGGACGATCTTGTGCGTCAAACGATCCATCGTTTTATGCCGGCAGGAGAAAACGCGATTAAAATTACGCCGCGGGACAACTGGGGCCATCGGGTTCGCGTGCGCGCGCAAGCCCTGTCGGGCAACGGCGATCAGGCAACCGGTCAGCTGATATTGCCGGTGCGGCAGAAGCTTGAGTTCAGCTATAAGGCCCCCGATTTCATTACGACAGGAGCGTCGCAGGCTTTTCCCGTCGGCGTGCAAAAAATTGCCAGGCAAAAACCGTCGTTTGTCGCGGCTCTTGCGGCGCCCGTTCAGGACGATGGCCGGTCAAGCTCCACAAGCGCCATCCTTGCCACAGCGCCTGTCGATCGTGACGGTCGCGCGCTGTTGCGCCTGAATTTACCCGATTTTACCGGCAGGCTTCGCCTTTCCCTTTTCGCATGGAACGGCGACCAGTTTGGCACAAAGGTTATTGCCATTCCGGCCCGTCCGCCACTGGCCGTTGAACAGGACATTCCGGATTCCATTTCCGTCGGAGGAAGGATTCCGTTTCAGCTTGATGTCCGGAACAACGATAACCCTGAAGGAAAATACAACTATACGTTGACCGCGCCGGAAGGCCTTAAGATTGAAGGAGCGGTCAAAGGAACGATATCCTTAAAACGAAAACAAAATCGTTCGTTGTCTTTGACTTTAAACGGAACGCAGGAAGGTCAGGGATTTGTGCAAGTTGCTTTGACCGGGCCCAACAATTATCGATGGAACCGCAACTGGCCGGTTGCAGTAAGAGCCGATTCCTCCACTCGTGAGGAGATTGTCTCGCAGAAAATTGAGGCTAAACAAACCGTCACGCTGCCTCTTCAGGGGGGGCGGCAAACGGAAGCCTTATTCTCGCTGGTTTCCCCGGTTCCTTTGCAGGAAGCCATGCGTTCTCTCAAGCCCTTTCTCGACGAAGAGCCGGTACTGACGGAAGACATAGCGCGTTGGCTGGAGGTTGCGCGTTTCTGGAAGGAGGAGATTACGTCTTACGGTTTTATGAGCGAAGCAAGCTGGCAAAAAAAAGTCACGATACAGCTCGAGCGGCTTCAGGAAAGGCAGAACGAAGATGGCGGCTTTTTTGCTTATCGTCCCGGCATGAGCAGCGATCTTGCCAGCACATCGGCTGCGCTCAACGTAGTGAACGATGAATCGCCGCACGCGGCCGCGCATGCGGTGAGGTGGTTGCAGCGACGTTTGGAGAACACCTGGTTTGAAGAAGTTGAGCGTCCCGCGCGCGCGATCGCTTTTCTGGCTTTGGCCAAGAGCGGACACGCGGATCTCTCCGCGCTGCGTTATTTTGCGGATACGAGCCGGGACAAGACCGTTTCACCGGAAATGGCGGCGCATTTGGCCATGGCTTTGGCGCTGGGCAAAGACGAAGGCGCGGCAAGGTACTGGCTGGAGCGGGCCTATGCGCCGCTTTCCCTCCTCATCGCGTCTAACGCGCCGGAAGCCGCGCCGCTTTTGCATGCGTTGGGGGCCAACCCCGAGTTCGATTGCCGCCGCATCAAAAAAGATATGGAAACGGCGGGCGCAACGGAGTTTCCGGATCATCTGTTCCTGAAAGCGTCTTTCCTTATGGCGGTAAAAACGTATTTACAGCGCGCAGGAACGTGGGAAATCGCAGTCGACAAGAACATTGGGAAGACAGAAGGCGCGCGCTTTTTTCCGTTGACCGGAAAAAGAAAGACGTTCGTTTTCGACAACGTGTCGGAAGAACCTCTTTATGTGACGCAGATTCAAAAGGGCAAGTCAAAAACACCCGTGCCGAAGAGAGAAGAGCCATCCCTTCTCACGCAACGAGAAGTTTATCAGCTTGACGGCAATTTGCTGGCGGAAGGAGAATCGCTGACTAAAGGCGAAGTGTATCTCATGGTTCTTCGAGGCACGGGAAAGAAAGCGAAAGCGCGATATGTGACGCAAACTCTTCCCGCCGGCATTGAGCCCGTTGCCATGGGCGAAGGGAAAGCCGGTTCGTTTATGTCCTTATGGCCATGGCTGTCGGGGCCTTTTACGAACGTTGAAAGTGCGCATGCGACAGCCGAAGCCATCCACTTCATCATCGATCCTGCGGACGCATGGCAGGTTGTTTGTCTGGTCAGAGCCAGGCGCAGGGGTGCCTTCAACATGTCCTCTGTTGCCGTGCGCGATCCGTCAGGCTTTTTGCTGAAGGTAACGCCTAACCGGCAACGCTTTTTCATACATTAAAAAATTTTTACGCCAATGATGAGTTCAGGACCTAACCCGTTTGCTCGTTAAGCAACTCGATGGCAACCGCCTCACGGCCCTTTTGTGCCGTATGGACCGTCATCTTCAGTCGCTGGCCGGACTCGAGTTGAGCCATGCCAATACGCATGACGACGCTTTTGTGCACGAAAACGTCCTTGCCTCCGTCGTCGGGAGCGACGAAACCGAATCCTTTGTCGGCCTTAAACCACTTAACCGTTCCCGCCAGCTCTTCCGTCGGGCCTGCCGACGTCTGATGAGCGGACGATGAAGCCGGAACTTCCATCATGCCCATGACTTGCGTGATCTGAAGGACTTGCCGTCCTTTTGGTCCAAGGCCGATCTGAACAAGGAGCTTCGTTCCTTCGGCAACCTGCTGAAGTCCTGCGCGATTTAGAACGGAAACATGCATGAACGCATCCGGCGAATTGTCCAGAGGCGCGACAAAACCGAATCCCTTCGTGAGATTGAACCACTTGACGACGGCTTCGACTTGCTCTCCTTCACCCGGAGGCGGGGTCTCACTTGATGACACGAACTGACCTCACACATTACACATTACACGACTGCCAAAAAATCTAGCTAAATTTGGCGTTTTGAACAATGCGAATTCGCAAAAACCCCGTCAGAACGGCCTTATAAGGGTTACTCCGCCTGTCCCGGCGCTGGAGAGCGTTCCAACAAGCCTTTCCGGCCAAAGGGTTAGAGAGGGGAGAGAGCCCGTTTGCCCCTCTTTCCTTCAGTATTTATTAGCTCTCAAGGGTTAAAATAAGAGCTGAAAGGCCATAGGGGCGATATAAGCGTATGAATTCTGTGGCAAAACAAAAGCATCTATCCTTGGTTCTCCTCGGCGGTCTTCGAAGGCTTCGGGGGCTTGGCTGCCTGTTTTTGGCGGCGGGTCTTCTCTTTGCATTGGCCTTAAGGGCCTCGGCGGCTGATGTCACGCTGCCCGAAGACAACACCCTAAATTGGACGCCGCTGGAGGCATACAGTTTCTTCGACGTCGATCCAACGAACTGGCGGTCCCCGGACGATTTCGCATCCGGCGGCCAACAATCCGCCAAAGAGGAAACGTCAGCCGGGCCGGGAACGGTTTTGGACAACAAAAAAACGCAGATGGTTTTAGCGCCATTGACGCGCCCGGTTAATCTTCCCCTTCTGCCGAGCGCCCGGGGCGGGTACGTTGAAAGCGACGAGATGTTCGATTTCGATGCGAGCGGATGGATGTCTCTGGATCGCTATGCCAATAAATATAAAATGCTTGCGTCTGATGAATCCGAAACGGATGAAGAAGCTTTGGCCGAAGCCGGTTCGCCGGGAAAGGATGGAACGGAAGCAGAAGAAGCCGTTCAAACCGTGCAAATCGGCCGCCCGCTCAAACCGCCCGTCATGCCGGGCCTGAACCAGTATTACGACATGCGGATCAGTTCAACCGAGGACGACAATCCGGATAACATTTTGGCCCAGCCGAACCGTCCGTTGAATCTTCCCGTCATGCCGGGCCTGAATGTAGCAAGTGAGCCGGAAAAGCTTTTGCCGGAAAGCAAACAGGCTGAAGCAAAGAATATTCCGTTGCCGGGACAACTCGAAGATGTCTTATGGCAGGACGCGGCAACGGCCGCTCTGGATAGCGGAGAAGAAGCGGAAATAAATGACCGGCAAAATACGCTGAGTATCCGGCTGGCCAATCTGCCGGATACGCGCATTACGCCCGTTCCCGGAAAAACGGTTGCGAAGAAACGGCCTTCAGTTCTCGAAAAAATGATGGCGCCCAAAGTGGCTGCCGCCACGTCAAAGAAACAACCCTCGCGCAATCCTGAAGTTTGCGAGGCCTTGACGGCTTATAAAAAGCAGCAACTGGCTGCTATCGAGCGCGACAGAGAAACCCTGTCAGCCTTGCGGGCCGCCGTGGCCGAGCTTGGGCTGGCCAACAAGCTTGACTTTATGTCCGGCGTCACCGGTATTTTAAGCGGCCAGGCCGAAGAAAACGCGGCGGGGCAAGCCGGGGCTGATCGTTCCAGGGCCGAAAACGCTTCCCCAATGGCGGAAAACTAGGGTTTATTCTCCTAAACGGCATAGATTTGGCACAAGCAACAAGCTTGAAATTTTCCGTCTGATTCCATGAGTCGTGGCTTGTCATGCGCAGGCTCACAAGCTAAATTCCAAACGGAATTGATCAACCGAAGGAGGATTCGATGCGTTTACGATCAAGGATGGGCTTGATAAGCGTTGCTGCCGTGGTTTTGCTGACAGGTTGCGCGCACAGCTATCAGCCAGTGGTCGATATGCAGAATGTCGATCAATACAGATATCAAAAAGACTTGACGGAATGCCGTCAATATGCGGATCAGGTCAGTCCGCTCGAAGACGCGGGAACGGATCTTCTGATTGGGGCGCTGGGCGGCGCGGCGCTTGGTGCGGCGACGGGCGCGATTGTGGGCGACGCAGCCATGGGCGCGGCAACAGGTGCGGCGGTCGGCGGCATCGGCGGTGCCGGTTATGGCGGCTTGAGCGGCGCGGAGAAGCAGAAGCAGATCATTCGCAATTGCCTCAGCGGTCGCGGCTATAAGGTTCTTGGATAATTTCGCCTGCCTTCACGATACCCGGCGGAAGCGCCAGAGTCCTCTTTTCGTCGCTTCTTGCATCCGTTATGGCCGCGCTGGTAGCGCTTGTGGTTTGGCCGCAGATAGATCTGGCCGTTTCCGGCCTTTTCTTTGTACGTGGAGAAGGATTTATCTGGCGTGACGCTTTTCTCTTCAAGGTGCTGGCGTGGCTGGCTGTTTACGGATCGCGTGCGCTTGGCCTGTTGTTGATAGCAGGCGGACTTGTGGCGTTGTGGCAAAGCCGTCCTTTTCTCAAGCTTTCCGGCAAAACGTGGCTGTTTCTTTTTTTTGGCCTTTTAATCGGCCCCGGATTCGTTGCGAACGTTGTTTTTAAGGATCATTGGGGCCGCGCGCGCCCGCGTGAAGTTATGGAATTTGGCGGCCCGGCGGCTTTTTCGCCCGCTTTTTACATACGCAAGGAATGTTCAACCAATTGTTCCTTTGTTTCAGGCGATGCTTCCTTCGGTTTTTATCTATCCGCTTTTGCTTTTGTCGCGCCTGCGCGGCGAAGCCGTCGAGTCTTCTGGGGCGCCATGGCCCTGGGAAGTTTGTTTGCCGCCGCGCGCGTTGTTATCGGCGCTCATTTTCTGAGCGATATTCTTTTTGCCGCGTTTTTTATGTTAATTATAAACACCTTGTTGCATAGCGCGATGTTTGGGCGCGAAAAAACGGCGAAATGCTGGAAAAACTGGGTGGGGCTTTCTCCATGCGGGCGGCTTATAAAACCGTTAAAATACCGTTAACCCAATTTTAACGCCGGGAAACTAAAATGGTAGACAGAGAAGAATAGCTTGCCGGTTTTGTGCGGCATATGGGATTTGTATGATTAGGCCTCCTACGCTTTACACACAGGCCGTGATGTGCGTCTGCAATGCGAAGAAGACCGACTCGCATCACATAGGCTATCTCGACAAAAACAAAACGAAGCTCCAGGTCAAGGGAACCCTTACGCGGGAAGCGCCGGTTGACTATTTTACCTTTACGTTTCGCCGGGGTGATTCCTTTAGAATTGCTTTAAACAACGACGAAGGCGTTCGCATTCAGCTTCTGGATGGATCCGGTTCGCGCCTTCTTGCCGACAGTGGAGGCACAAACACGTCGCTCCAGGAAAAATTTGAGGCGTTGAAGGCGGAGAAGCTTGAATTGAAGAACGGCAACTATTTGTTGAAAGTGACGTATGACGCCGGGATCAGTAAAACCAAGGAACTTTCTTATAATTTTCTTCTTGCTTCAGGTGAGACCTTCTCGACGCTGTACAAAACGCAAGCTTATGCCGATACGATTTACAATGAGATTCTTAACGGCACTTATGGCGAGACCAACGTGTCGATCGCCGATGTGCTTAAGGGCGGCGGAAAAGGAAAAAGCCTAAACATTATCGATTATCTGGTTTAACGGACAAGCTTCCCGGGGATTCCGGAAAAAGGGCGATCCAGAGGCCGGTTTCCGGCCTTTTTTGATACTTTAATTGACGGGAAAGACCGGCTATTCTGGCAGCTCCAGAGCAGCCGAACAGGAACAGCCATGCCCGTTATCGATCCTCCCGTCGCATTTGCCGAGCGCACGGCGCGCATTCTTCTTGAAATCAAGGCGGTAGCCTTTAATGCCGAAAAGCCGTTCGTTTTCACGTCCGGCTGGGCGAGCCCCGTCTACATCGATTGCCGCAAAGTTATTGCCTTCCCGCGCGCGCGCCGCGCCATCATCGATATGGCGCAGGAAATTTTGCGCGATCACGCCGGGTATGAATGCTTTGACGCAGTGGCGGGAGGCGAAACGGCAGGTATCGCCTATGCAGCGTGGCTGGCTGAGGCGTTGGATCTGCCGATGCTCTATGTCCGTAAACAGGCGAAAGGCTTCGGCCGCATGGCCCAAATCGAGGGCGATTTTCACGAAGGTTCGCGGGTCCTTCTCGTCGAAGACCTGACCTCCGACGGCAAAAGCAAGGTGAAATTTGCCAAAGCCCTGCGGGAAGCGGGCGCGGTCGTCGATCATACGTTTGTCGTCTTTCATTACGGAATCTTTAAGAATATCCGCAAAACTCTGGATGAAGCCGGTCTCAGCCTGCATGCGCTCTGCACGTGGTGGGACATGCTGAAGCTCGCGCGCGCTTCCGGATACTTCGACGCGCACACCATGAACGAAGTCGAGAAATTCCTGAACGGCCCGGAAGCATGGTCCGCTGCGCACGGCGGCGCATCCGGCGAAGCGGCATGACGGTTGTCTTTCCGCAGGCTTTGAGGTCCAAAGGCACCATCGGTATTGTGTCGCCCTCTCGATGGCCGGAACGCGAATGGATTGATAAGGCCGAGGCCTTTTTCAGGAGCCGTGGATATAACGTCGTCGTTCACGCCCAGAACTATCTGCAGGAAGGGCGGTTGGCCGGAAGCGACGCAGCGCGGGCCGAGGCCATTCACGACATGTTCGCCGACCGGACGATCGATGCGATTGTCTGCGCCCGCGGTGGCACGGGGGCCTTGCGCCTTATCGATCTTCTCGATTACAAGCTGATAGGAAAGAATCCCAAACCGTTTGTCGGTTTTTCGGATGCCACTGTTTTGTTGCATGCGATTAAACAGCGTTGCGGTTTTATTACCTATCATGGGCCGATGGGGTGGAACTTCGCGCAACCGGCGAACGACGAACGCACGGGAGCGGACTTGTTGAGCGTCATTGGGACAAAAAAGAAAAGCCTTAAAATGCACTATCCCGAAGTGAAATGCCGCCGGGCGGGAAAGGCCGAAGGCGTTTTGGCGGGAGGCAACATGACGCTGCTCCAGAATCTGATCGGCACGCCCTACGACTGGACGGCCAAGGACGCCATCTTGTTTATCGAAGATGTCGGCGAGCCGCTTTATAAAATAGACAACCGGCTCAAGCAATTCCGGCTTGCAGGAAAATTCCGCGATGTGCGCGCGGTGCTTGTCGGCGAGATGGTGGATCTCATCGACGGAGAGCCCGGCGACAGCCCGGCGGGCGAAGTGCCCTATGGCCGGACGCTTGAACGGATTGTCGAAGAACACGTGCCGCCGGGCGTTCCTTTGGCCTTCAATTTTCCTTGCGGCCACGGCAAGTTTATAACGACTCTGCCTCTGGGGGCGCGGGTACAGATTGCGCTGAGCGCCCGCGGCGCCGAACTTGCCTTTGCGACGGCTTCTGCGGTCCAGTAAAGGCGGGCCGGAAAAAATTCCTGAACCGGGACTCTCTCCGGGTTCGTTTCTTAATTAAGGCAAATGACGGACAGTCCCAATCTTATTCGCGTAACGCCCGGCGAGCTTGCTTCGATTATACGCAAGCATGAGATGTTTTTGGAAGCGCGGATGGGCGGCGCGAGGGCCATTCTGGCACAACACGATCTTACGGGAGCGTCTCTCGCGGGCACGGACTTTTCGCACGCCGATTTTTCGGGCGCCGTTCTCTATCAGGCGGATTTGCGGGATGCGAGGCTGGATTATTCCGTTTTGTTCAGCGCGGATTTGCGCCTTGCCAATCTGCAAAACGCCAGCCTTGTTCGCGCGGACATGCGGGGGGCTTGTTTGCGCGGTACGACGCTCATCAACGCCGACATGACCGGCGTCGATTTGCGCGAAGGCTCCATCGCCGGCAAGGACGGCAGAGTCAGGACCTTCGGCCGGGCGGCGACTCTTTCCGAAAGCGCCGGCGCCGATTTGAGCGGCGCGAACCTGTCGCTGGCGCGGCTCTCCGGCGCGGTGGCCATTAACGGCGACTTCAGCGACACCACCATGCGCGGCTGCAAAATCGTCAGGGCGAGTTTACAAGGCGCGAATTTCGAAGGCGCCAATCTGGAAAACGCCGACATCAGCATGTGCGATATGCGGGAAGCCAATTTCCGCGACGCGATACTGGTCAATGTCACGACAAGCCTGGCCAATCTGGCGGATGCCAATTTAACGGGCGCCATCACGGACAAGCCGATGGGCCCGACGCTTAAGGATCTTCCGGTGCCGGTCAACGAAATGCTGCGCCGTCATGAAGTCTGGATCGATACCGAAGGAAAAAAAGGCGCGCGTTTTGACGTGGGCGGGTACGATCTGCGCCACGCCACATCCCTTGCACGCCGTCACCTGACGATGATGCGCGCGCAGGATGCCATTTTATACGGCATGGATTTTTCCGATGCACAGCTTCAGGTGGCCGATTTTCGGGGCGCCGACGTGCGGCATGCCAATTTTATGTCGGCCGATATGCGGGGCAGCAATTTCAGGGGCGCGCGCCTGAACAATGCAAAACTCCAGGGCGCGCAACTGAATCCCCTGATCCTGACAAGCGGTGGGGCGCTGGTAACCGATTTTTCCGGCGCGTCGCTGAAATATGCCAATCTGTCAGGGGCCAATTTGCGGGATATTAATTTCCGGGACGCCGACCTCACCTCGGCCAATCTGCTGGGGTGCGATATGGCGGGAGCCGATCTGGCCGGTGCAAAAACGCAGGGAACGCGGCTTAATCCGGGGCAGCAGGAAGAGCTGAAAAGCAAATAATTGGCCCTATGAACAAAGCTTGGGGCCAGCTATTCTTTTTTCATGTCTATTCGCCTTCTTCCAGAATCGCTGGTCAACCGCATCGCCGCGGGCGAGGTGGTTGA
This sequence comes from Alphaproteobacteria bacterium, assembly GCA_040773965.1. Lineage (GTDB taxonomy): Bacteria > Pseudomonadota > Alphaproteobacteria > UBA9219 > UBA9219 > JAXGVG01. Next base: position 14,338 of record JAXGVG010000011.1, read on the forward strand.
ACGTCCGGCCGCCGCCGTCAAGGAGCTGGTTGAAAATGCGTTGGATGCGGGTGCGACGCGCATCGAGGTTGAGGTGCGCGAAGGCGGCCAGTCCCTCATCCGCGTGACGGATAACGGCCACGGGATGACGAAAAACGATCTTTTATTGGCCATCGAACGCCACGCAACATCTAAATTACCGGACGAAGATTTATGGAACATCCACAGCTTCGGTTTTCGCGGCGAGGCCTTGCCTTCCATCGGCGCCGTGTCGCGCCTTTCAATTGTGAGCCGCAAAACGGGCGAAGGGCAGGCATGGCAAATAGAGGTTGAGGGTGGCAACGTCAAACCGCCACGTCCTGCGTCATTAACCCAAGGGACACAGGTTGAAGTTCGCGATCTTTTTTTCGCGACGCCTGCGCGCCTCAAGTTCCTTAAAACGCCGCGTACGGAATCGGATGCTGCGCGTGAGGCGGTCAAGCGTCTCGCTATGGCGCATCCCGACGTGGACTTTATCTGGCAGGAAGACAGCCGGCGCCCTATCCGATATGCGCCTTCCAGTTCCCCTCCCCTTGAGGGAGGGGTTAGGGGAGGGGTATGTGAAACCTTGTGCGAACGGCTGAAGGCTGTTTTAGGTCCCGATTTCATAGCTAACGCCTCACCCGTCGATCTGTCGCGCGACGATTGGCAAGTAACCGGCTATGCCGCGCTACCTTCATGGCACCGGCCCACAACGCGTGAGCAATACCTTTTCGTCAACAACCGCCCCGTGCGCGACAAGGTTTTGTTGGCGGCCGTGCGGGGCGCTTATGGCGATTTACTGCCCGGTGGTCGGCACCCGGCGGTGGCTCTGTTTTTTACACTGCCGCCGCGCGACGTGGACGTGAATGTCCACCCCACGAAAGCGGAAGTTCGTTTCCGCGACACCAATCGGCTGCGCGGCCTTGTGGTAACGGCTATCCGGCAGGCGTTAGAGGCATCGGCATCTTTTACCACAAGCTCTCTGGCCCCCCGCGCGCTGAACATGATGCAGTCTGAAGTCCAAGCGCCAATGCCATCTTCCGGTTTTGCAGACCGCTATGCCGCATCACCGCTTATACCTGAAATGCCGCCCGGCGCCCGTGTTGCCGGGTCTTCAATGCAGCCGGAACATACGGGACGACTGGGCGCTGCGGTGGCGCAGGTTCACGGCACCTTCATCGTCGCGCAAACGACGGACAGCGTCGTGATCGTCGATCAGCATGCGGCGCATGAACGTCTTGTTTATGAAAACATGAAACAGGCCTTATCGTCCGGCAACATCAAGCGCCAGATTTTGTTGATCCCCGAAGTTGTGGAAATGGATGAAGCTGAAAGCCAACGCCTGTTGGCGTGCGCCGAACCGATGGCGTTGGCAGGTCTTGTGATTGAGGCGTTCGGCGCGGGCGCGGTTCTGGTGCGCGAAGTCCCGGCGCTTTTGAGTAACGTCGACATGAAAGCGTTGCTCAAGGATCTGGCCGAAGAACTGGCCGAATATGACGGCTCACGCGCGGTTCAGGACAAACTGGAGCATATTTGCGCAACGTTGGCTTGCCACGGCTCGGTTCGCGCAGGGCGCGTTCTTAATGCCGATGAAATGAATGCGCTGTTGCGCCAGATGGAAGAAACGCCGAACAGCGGGCAATGCAGCCACGGCCGTCCGTCATACGTGGAACTGAAATTGGCCGATCTTCAAAAGTTATTCGACCGGCGTTAATGTGACTCCGCCAAAAAACATACCGCCGTGTCACCATAGGTGCGCGAGAGAATAATGTTGAATTTCTCCGGTAACGCCAAGGTTTCCGTCTTTGCCGTCTCGGCCATGATCAGGGCATCCGGCGCGATCCATCCGGCTTTGTCCAGCGCGGCCAAGGCCGGAGGAATAAGGTTTTTCCGGTAAGGCGGGGCCAGAAAAACAAGTTGGCAGGGCTCTGTTGCGCGTGGCGGCGTCAAGGTATCCACGGGCATAATCTGGCAGGCGTTCTTAACGCCCAAAGCCTCGGCGTTGAACTTAGCCGTGCGCAAGGCTTCGCGGTCCTTGTCGAAGAGATAAGCCTGCGCCGCGCCGCGCGATATGGCCTCAAAAGCCAACGCGCCCGTGCCGCAAAAAGCATCCAACGCGTTCGTGCCTTCCAAGGGATCGCCAATAGCCGCGCCCCAATCGTGATGCGCAATAATATTAAAGACAGCGCCGCGCACACGGTCCGTCATGGGGCGCGTCGTGCGTCCGGAAGGAGCGATAATTTTCCGGCTCGACAGTTTTCCGGCAATGATGCGCATGGTTATTTCGTTTGTCCTTTGAAAAACTTTCCCAAAGAATCTCGCAAGATACGGCGCGGGATTTCCTCGATGCCGCCGCGCGGGAGTTTGCCGAGCTGAAACGACCCAAAAGCCACGCGGATCAGGCGCGTCACCTGCAAGCCCAGATGTTCCATAACCTTGCGGATTTCGCGGTTTTTGCCTTCGCGCAAACTGACGGTAAGCCAAACGTTTGTGCCGACCTCTTTCTTCTGCTCAACCTCGACCTTGATCGGCTCATAACGCACGCCGCCGATGGTGATGCCTTTCCCCAATGCCTTCAGTTTTGCCTGAACAATCGTGCCATAAACCCGGACGCGATAATGCCGTAACCATGCGTTCTGCGGTAATTCCAGATGTCGCGCCAGCTCGCCGTCGTTGGTGAGCAACAGCAAGCCTTCGGTGTTAAAGTCCAGACGTCCGACGGTCACGACGCGGGGAAATTCCGGCGGGAGCTTGTCGAATATCGTCGGGCGGCCTTTCGGGTCGCGGTTCGTGGTGATCGTGCCGGGGCTTTTGTGAAAGCGCCACACGCGCGGCTCTTCCGCCGCGCCAATAGGCTTGCCGTCCACGGTAATCTTGTTTTTGTCGGTAACGTTGAGCGCGGGTGACGAGAGAGTCTTGCCATCCACGGCCACGCGGCCGGAGGCGATCATGCGCTCGACCTCGCGGCGCGAGGCCACCCCGGCCCGCGCCAGCCGTTTGGCGATACGTTCGCCCCGCTCGCTTTTTTCGCTGTTTTCGCTCATGGTGGGGGAATGTAAGGGAATAAGGGGGTTTTGCCCATGCCTGATTTTATGGAAATGGCTTTACAGGAAGCCGAAGCTGCCGCCAGGCGCGGCGAGGTGCCCATAGGTGCCGTTATAGTGACCCTTAATGGCGACATTTTGGCCCGAAAAGGGAACCAAACGGAGCAATTTGGCGACCCTACGGCACATGCCGAGATCCTGGCCATCCGGGCTGCCACGGCCCTGCGCAAGGAGCCCCGGCTGCTGGATTGCGATCTCTACGTGACGTTGGAGCCTTGCGCGATGTGCGCGGCGGCCATCAGTTTTGCCCGTATTCGCCGGGTGATTTTCGGAGCCTATGACCCGAAAGGCGGCGCCATTGAACACGGGCCACGCTTTTTCAGCCAGCCGACCTGCCACCACGCGCCGGAAGTCATCGGCGGGGTTGAAGAACAACGCGCCGGAAAGATGCTGAAGGTGTTTTTTGAGGAAAGAAGGTGAAGTCTAATCACCTAAATTAAGCGCTTTCCTGATTTGTTTTGCGCCATAACCAACAACAAGTTTGGCTGTATTTTTACCAACATCTGCTCTCTGCAATATCTCCGGAGCAGACTGTATCCAAATTGCTTGGGCCATTACAGCGGAGGTATAGTTTATTTCATTTTGTGATGCAAGGTCAGGGTTAAAAAGCTCCGCATCAAAAACCCGGCCATGAATAGGCATATAGTTCCGCGTTTCTTGTATAAGAGCGTCGTTGAAACGATCCAGAATAACAAGCCAAAGATCAACTTCTAAACTTGCATGAGACAGTTTGCCCATGTTTCCGAATTTCTTCGGAGAAGCGGTGACCTCGTGACACGCGGATTCCAAGGCCGTGAGAATATGCGCCGAGTGATGATTGATCAAAATAGTAGCGCGCGCCTCAAGAAGGGTTTGGAGGGTTTCACGGTAAATTTCCAGATGGCCCGCATAGTCTACGCTTCTGCCCTGTAATAAAAGAAGCGCACTTTTGTAGGCAATGGGTTTATTGGGAAAGAAGGCCTTGTGTCTTGCGTCAATGCGCGGATCATTAACTAATAACTCAAGAGCTTCAAGAGTGTCATAGTCTGAGCACGGTTCTGTCTGATTTAAAATGTGATTGGTAGAGTTGCGAACGTCCCGCCACTGAATATTGTCCGCCACATACGTCAGTACGTTGTGCCTTGGGCCGGAAAATTGCAACGCGGCGACATCAAGCTGGGGATGATCCAACAGAGCCTTTATAACTTCTCTTGAAGCCCCCTTCATGGCATCGAAAAAGAACGGTGTTTTTTCGATATTACTCCAGCGCGCATTAACGTCAACCGAAGGATTGGGCAATATTTCTTCAATAAGAAGTTTTTCGAAGTGTTCGACGTCGGCTGGAAACAGCTTAGAATAGAGCGAGGTAAGTTTGTTGATAATTACAACATATGCTGTTGTCAGCTCAACGTCGTGTTTGGGATCAAAAAGAAAGGCAATTTTGCCGGCATCCGGATCGTTCGGGTCTTCAAAGATGTGTTCTTCCAGATTGTTTAATTCCGTCATGTTAATCCCCTTAAAATTAGAGAAGGTGAATGCGGGTGAATTATAGGCGGGCACATGTAGGCTGAAAACTGGTTTGTATGGTTAACAGGCAAAAATGCCGGTTTTTACCAGCGTCATCGATGAACGATGTGCGAAAATAAACCGAAAGGGTAGACAGTCCACTTGCGGGAGTTAACTCCTGAATGCCGACTTGTCCTCCAAAGCGCTTTGCGCGTCGGAGGAATGCTGATCCCTGATCCCCGATCCCTTTCTTACGCCGCCTTATCCCTTTTCACCGCCCGCCAGCCGATGTCGCGGCGGCAAAAGCCTTCCGGCCAGTCGACCATATCCACGGCCTGATAGGCTTTGGCCTGCGCCTGCGTGATCGTCGGAGCCCAGCCGGTCACGCCAAGCACGCGCCCGCCGTTGGCGGTAAACTCGCCCTTGTCGTTTAGCGCCGTTCCGGCATGGAACACAACGGCGTCTTTAATCTTGTCCGCGCGGTCGATGCCCTTGATCACCGAGCCTTTCTTGTACGATCCCGGATAGCCTTCCGCCGCCACGACGACGCAAAGCGCCGCATAATCGTGCCATTCAAGCGGCGCCTCGGGGAGCTTGCCCTTGCCCGCCGCGTAAAGAACCTCAAGCAAGTCGGATTTCAGGCGCGGCAGCATGCACTGCGTCTCAGGGTCGCCAAAGCGCACGTTGTATTCGATAAGCTTCGGCCCCTGTTTCGAAATCATCAGGCCCGCGTATAAAACGCCGGAAAAGGGCGTGCCCATTTCCTTCATGGTTTTCATGGTGGGGTAGATGATCTCGTTCATGACGCGGTCGTGCATGGCTTCGTCCACGATAGGCGCGGGCGAATACGCGCCCATGCCGCCCGTGTTCGGGCCCTTGTCGCCGTCGTAAACGGCCTTGTGGTCCTGCGCCGTGGCGAAGGAAATCGCGTTCGTGCCGTCGCAAAGGGCGAAAAAGCTCGCTTCCTCGCCGATCAGGCATTCCTCGACCACAACCTCGTTGCCGGAATCGCCGAACACCTTTTTCACCATCGCGTCGTCGATGGCCTTGCATGCTTCGTCGACCGTTTGCGCAACCGTCACCCCTTTGCCGGCGGCAAGCCCGTCGGCCTTGACGACAATGGGCGCACCTTGCGCCTTCACATAGGCTTTCGCGTCGTTCGGGTTGCTGAAACGCTTGTAGGCAGCCGTGGGAATGCCCGCGCGGGCGCACATATCTTTTAAAAAGCCTTTCGAGCCCTCAAGCTGGGCGGCGGCTCCGCTGGGGCCAAAGCAGATAATCCCTGCGTTGCGCAGTTTGTCGGCAAGGCCAAGGACGAGCGGAACTTCAGGACCGATCATTACGAAATCGATGGCGAGTTTTTTACAGGCGGCCACGATGTCGTCAACCTTGTCCGCCGCGATGGGCAGGCATTCCGCGACCTGCGCGATGCCCGGATTGCCCGGCGCGCAATAAAGCTTGCCGCACAAAGGCGATTTCGAAAAAGACCAGCACAGCGTGTGCTCACGCCCTCCGGAACCGACAACAAGAACTTTCATAAGCGCCTCCATATTTCAGGGAATTTTTTCATATTTGCCGCTTTCTTTCCAATACGTTTCATTGTTGGGAATTTGGGAAAGAATGCGGAAAACCTCATCGGAAAAAAAGGTAATATGCGTGTAGTTTCCGTTCAGGCCTTCGCCATAGTTTTGGATGACGATGTCCTTGTTTGCGGGAAAATTTTTCTTGAGGAAAGCCTCGATGGCTTCCGGATTGTCCCGATAAAGGACAAGGGAATCGTTCGTGATTTCATAACGGAACATGACCACCGATATGTCCTTGTCTTCCTTCTCCATGATAAACCGGTAGGGTCCGGCATGAAGCGTCCGGATGGGCGACTGCCCGGGTTCGTCGTCTTCCGTGATTTTTTCGCCGTCGCTGTATTCCTCGACGGCCATCACGTTTCCCTTGGCGACGATATGGATTTCGCTAATTTCTCCCTGATCGCCAAGGGGCGCCCATTTTCCGGCGAGTTCCTTGTCCACGACGCCCTTGTCCCAGTAGACGCCGGGATCCTCCACCTCGATGCACGAGGCGAGAACAAGGGAAACAAAAACAAGAAGCCACTTTTTCATCGTCGCTTTCTCATTCTAAACGATTGGTGTCCTCTGAAAATGCCTTGTTAACAGTCTTCCGGACGGGGCGTTTGAAGGGTTTCCGGGACAACGCCGAAGCGGCCAAAAAACCTGATGACTGTCCTCTGTCTTCCGCTTACTGTTTCACCATGCCTCGCAAGCCTTCGCAACCCTCTTTGACCGAATCGGCTCCCGGCCTTCCGGGGACCGCAAAGCCTGCCGGCAACGCGCCCGAATACACGGTCAGCGATCTGTCACGGCAGGTCAAGCGGTTGGTGGAGGACACGTTCGGCCTGGTCCGCGTTCGGGGAGAAATAGGGGAGTGCAAATTACACTCCAGCGGGCATTTGTACCTTTCGCTCAAGGATGAGAACGCGGTGCTGGCAGCCGTATGCTGGCGGGGACAGGTTGGCAAGCTCGGCCTGAAGCCCGAGACGGGCATGGACGTGGTCTGTACGGGCCGCCTGACGACCTACGCGGGGCAGTCGAAATACCAGCTTATCGTCGAAAGCATGGCTCTGGCGGGCAAGGGCGCGCTATTGAAGATGCTGGAGGAGCGGCGGCAAAAGCTTGCGGCGGAAGGCCTGTTCGACGCGTCGCGCAAGCAACTGCTGCCCTACGTTCCGGACGTGATCGGCGTCGTGACGTCGCCCACGGGCGCGGTAATCCGCGATATTATTCACCGCCTTGAGGACCGTTTTCCGCGCCGCGTTTTGCTTTGGCCGGTCGCTGTGCAGGGCGCGGGCGCAGCCGAGCAGATCGCGGCGGCCATTCGCGGCTTTAACGCGCTGCCCGAAAAAGGCGCGGTGCCGCGCCCGGACGTGTTGATCGTCGCGCGCGGCGGCGGCTCGCTCGAAGACCTCATGCCGTTCAACGAGGAAATCGTCGTGCGCGCCGTGGCGGAAAGCATGATCCCGGTTATCACGGCCGTGGGCCATGAAACGGACACGACGCTCGCCGACTACGCGGCCGACGTGCGCGCGCCGACGCCGACGGCGGCGGCGGAAATGGCGGTGCCGGTGCGCGACAATCTGCTGGCGCAGGTATTGGACGACGGCGCGCGGCTGGATGCGGCCATGCTAAGAATGCTTCGCGAACGCAAGGAAAGGCTGGGCTTGCTCAACCGCGCGCTGGGCGACCCGATGCGCGTGCTGGAGCCGCTCCTGCAGCGCTTCGACGAACGCGCGGAACGCCTGAGGCTGGCGTGGCAGAGTTATTTCGAACGCCGCTTGGGGCGTTTGGTGGAAGCGGGGGCCAAGCTCCGCCATCCGCGCGATTTGCTCAACCTTGCCGCGCAGCGTTTACAGCATCAGGCGCACCGCCTGCAAGCGGCGGGGCGCGAGCGCCTGCACCAGACCGAAAAACGCCTTGAACGCATCGCCGTCATGCTGGAGGCGCTTTCGCCCCGCGCGGTGATGGGGCGCGGTTACGGGCTTGTCTACGACGCGGCGGGGCACTTGATTACCCAGGCCGCGCGCATGAAACGCGGCGACCGCGTAAAAATCGAGCTTCATGACGGATCGAAAAAAGCGGTTGTGGAGGATTAACCAATCAAATCCATCGTCATTCCGGACAGTTTTCTTTTCGCCAACGGCGAAAGAAAATTGATCCGGAATCCGGTTTCTTATCCGTTAACCATACCGTTTTCTCGTAGTTTAGCCGGAAATAGGGTAGAATTACCAAATGCCAACAGCGCCTTTGGACAATCCTTCTGAATATTTATTTCGTGGTTCGCCCCTCTATCGGATTAATAAATTCGGCGAAAAGGAGGATCTTTGGGTTGAGCCCGGAAAATATATTCCCCGGCCAAAGCATACGAATCATACCTTCTATGGCGATCCCGGACGATTTTTATTTGCGGCGATTAATAAACTCCATGCGATCGCTTATGCCGCTTTTAAGGATAGGGCCGGAGTTGCGATGTCGATCGGTCCCGGGTGCCAAAAGGCCCTTTTTTTGCCGTTCGTTTTTTTAGACAATTATGCCAACGGCAACGCAAATTCCTTTGACGACATAAACAATAAACCCGGCATTCTTCAAAAAGTGTCATCGGAAAATTTTAAAGGCGTTTTTTCTCCTGAACAACTTGATGATTTTAAACGGCCTAAGCCTGGGGAAGAACCGGGCGAATATGCGAGCGAGGATGAAAAAGGCGTCAGGGTTCTGCGGGCATGGGACCGAATATCGGCCGATTATGCCATAAGGCAGGGCGTTCAGGTGTTCGTTATATATCCGCGAGAAAAAAATGAAGAAGATTGTCATTCGATCAGGAAGCTTATGATCGAAGGAAATTATGAGCCCAGGCTTATGGCCAAGCTTATTAATGAAGACAAAGTGTTGAGCTACATAAACGCGCGCAAGTTTTATCGGGATTGTCCCAAGGCGCGGTGGGAGGCTTTGGCAGAAATAATGCCTGAAATTAAGCCTTATCGATCCCCAATGCCCCCATCAACCCCTTCTCATCCTCAAACACCAGGTCCACCGGAAACACGGCCACGCGTGCGCGGAAATTCGGGGGCAGGCGCACCCAGTCCTTTTCCGTCGTGATGAGCTGAAGTTTTCTCACGCGCGCGTGTTCGGCGAACGCGCTCAGGTCTTTTTGCGTGAACATATAGTGATCCGGA